>PHDB01000100.1 GCA_002842495.1 Bacteroidetes bacterium HGW-Bacteroidetes-6 | reverse complement strand
CATACCAATCAATGGAAATAACCTGAGTGGCAACACAATGACCGATGCCGAACTGAACGACCGGCGCATGATGGTTCTGTATCCCGGCGAATACGATCCTTCAAGTGAAACCATGGGAGGTGGAGTGCTGAAAGTAAATGGAAATATTATTTGCCGTGATCTTGAAGTAACCATAAATGGATGGTGGGACGATGTTTTTCAGCCTGGCTACAAACTCATGTCAATTGAGGAATTGGAGCAATATCTCATGCAAAATGGCCATTTACCGGGGGTTCCTACCGAAGCAGATATAGTAGGTCAATCAATGTCTGTGCAAGAAATGAATCTCATGTTACTTCAAAAAGTAGAGGAACTCACTCTTTATATTATTAATCTGCAGAAACAGATTGATGAGTTGAAGAAAGGAGAAGAGTAATAATGAAAAAGTGCTTTGTCTTATGGTGGGCTCTAATTATCCCCTGTTACTTATTCTCACAAAATGTTGATTATCCTGAATTCACATTCCCTTGTGGGGATTATCAATGGGAATTGGTGTGGAGTGATGAGTTTAATGATGGTGTAATTGATGAAAGCAAATGGGAGACCTTTGGAACATATGCAATTGACGGCATTAATGATTTAATTGATTATGCCTATATCCCAAGTTTTGCCTCTGAAAGTAATGGTTGCATGAATTTAAAGACTGACAAATTATCGCCTCCATTGACCTATTTAGTCAGATATGATTCAATTGAAGATCATTTGACAGCCCATACTTTTGATTATGGATCAGGAAGAATCTTTACATATGGAAAGAACGAATGGCTGTATGGGAGATTTGAAGCTAGGATAAAAATCGCAGGGGGGTATGGCTTATGGCCAGCATATTGGCTCTTTGGAGGATATCCATATTGGAATGAAATTGATATATTCGAATTTTTCCCAAATTACAAATCACCGATAAATATTTGGGGCAAAAAATGTGTCCATGAAACACAAAATGAAAATTGGCAAGATAGAATTCTCAGCTCAAATATAAGGGTGGATTGGATAAACCAAAATGGGACAATTGATGTAAGTGGGGATAATGCATTTTATTCAGAAGACTATTCTATCTCATATAAATATAACACCCACTTTTCAGAAGATTTTCATATTTACACTCTTGAATGGGATCCCTATAAAATTGTATGGAAGCTTGACGGACAAGCAATTAGAGAATACTATCATTATCAATCGTTTTCAGGATATTCAATTACGGGTTGTGATTTGCCAACCATTGCGACATCACTGATTAGGGGGCTATTTGCAAATTACCCAATGGAATTGTATTTCAATACAGCAATATGGCAAGCAAATTTAGAACAAGGCGACGATATTGGATATAATTGCATGTGTCCCGACCAAGGTCCAAATGGTTGTACACTGCCAAGTTATATGAATATTGATTATTTGCGAATTTATAAACGGTCGTATTGTGGTGAAAACATTTATATTTCAAGTAAAAAGTATAAACAATACGAAACGGAATACATACCCGCTAACAATATTGATGTTGCGGGGAATAACAATATTGTGTTGTTGGATACATTTTCGAATGTGTCATATATTGCCGGCAATAGCATACGACTACATTATGGTTTTCGGGCTATTCAAGGCTGTCATTTTTCAGCAAGTATTCGCCCCTGTACAAATTATAAATCATCCGAAATCGATTTTTCTGAATTACCAATTGAAAAATATAACGCTGTTGAAAAAAATGATTCATCTGATTTGATTGAGCAGATTCATTTTGATGAATTTTCAGTTTATCCGAATCCAAGCAATGGATGTTTCACCCTTGTATTTAATTCTGAAAACCTTTCTTTGGAGTTTTTTGATGAAAATGGGAAAGGAATCCCATATGATTTTAGAGATGGCACTTTATGCTGTAGTGCGGCTGAAGGCAAGTATTATCTCCGTTTTTTCTTAGAAGGGCAATTGCATGTTGTTCCAATATTCATTAACTACTAAAACTATGAAATTGTTTGTTTGTTTTTCATTCTTGCTTGCAACTCACTTCGTATCTGCTCAGATAGACACGGTGAAAAAGAATGAGTTTCCCGTAGAGTTGTTTATTCAAGCAGAGTCCCAAACAGTATTTGAAGGAGCTTTCCTTGGGGATGAATCGTATTATTGTTATGAAACTGGTGTTGTGCTTCCTTTACATCAGGATATAATTTTGAAGCGGAAATATTGTTTGGAATCAGTGCTGGCATATAAGAATTTTAGTGTGTATATGAATTCTCTATCCGAAAGGTATAGTGCAGATTATTTTGACTTTGGGATTCGGTTTTCACTGCATTTTTTAGAACAACCGTCGTGGAGTCTTGCTTTGATGAATGAGAGTATGCTAAATGTTCCTTTACGGATATCCGGGGAAGATGTAGGAGCTTACAGAGTTCAAAGGAAATATATCATATTTCAAAATAAAATTGGACTTGGAGCTTTTTTTAATATAAACAATTGGTTTTCAGTTGGATTGAATTCAAAACTTGCATATGGGACATATTTTAGCTCTGGGATTGTACCAAGACCATCCTCAGGCTCTGGTTCATATACGGTTTTGGAATTGTGGGACAGGGGTTTGTCATTTTATTTGGGGTTGAGCTTGAATTTAAAATTCTAAAATTGCGCAGTTTCGAAGAGCTCAAAGCGTTTATTGCACTCAATGGCCACCTGCCCGATGTGCCTTCCGAACAGGAAGTAACCGAAAACGGCCTGTCTTTGGGCGAAAGCTATGGCATCCTGCTGCGCAAGATCAAGGAACTCACCTTCTATATGCTCCAACTGAAAAAGGAGAACGAGGAGCTGAGGCAACTGATTGAGAGTAAGTAAAAAACTGGACTGTATCTTTACCTTGTCAGAAATATATATTTGATAATCAACATTTTCCATTATGAAAACAAATAGCCGTTTATATTTTGTTGCTTTTTTACTTATACTGCTGATGGTATTTGGGTGTCAAAAGTATGAAGAAGGACCACAAATAAGTTTGCGAACTGTTGAAAAACGTATATACGGTACTTACCGAATTGAGTATTTTGCCAAAAATGGCAATAATTTGACTTCATACTGGAATCAATACTATGATTTGAGCTTTAAAATTGAAGAAATAAGCCCGGCTGATATTTCTGATCATATCGGAATAAAGGTGGAAGGATTCATTGACTCGTGCGGAGTAATGAAAAGCATCCATTTTCCATTTTACTCTTTACACTACTGGGTGCGTGGCGATGATGAAATGATTATGTTGAATAATTATCTTTATGATCCATCTCTATATCCCGATAGGCTTTTATATCCACTTATTGTCTCAAGCGGAACCATGCCTGTTGATTCATTTCATATCACAAAACTCACTATGGATGAGCTCTGGCTAAGACATACAAACAATACTGACATTTATGAAATCCATTTCAAAGAATAAAAATTCATGAATAGAATAATACTTCTCATGTTGATTAGCTGCGTGGTTGTTCTGAGCGCTTGTTCGCTCGACAAACGACTTTATAGAAACGGATTTTTAGTAGAGTTTTGTCAGCACAAAAATGTCGTAGAAAATTCCGAGAAACTCGAAAATCCAAGTCCCGATGATGCTGAAGTAGTTGCAGCCGATTCTTCTGAAAATGGGAAAAGCATCTCAATCGTTGAAAACGATCCAATTATAGATGAAAACACATTTTCAGCAAATTACAATGCTGATTTTATCACAGTTTCCAGAACCTGTTTTGCAGAACCATCCGATAACCGACCTTCCCAGGATGACACAAGTAAAGTTCATCCGATTTTGATAGGTGCAAGTGTTGGAGCCTTGTTGTTGACTAGTGTTTTTACAGGAACACTGATTTATAACCTTGTAATTGGGATGGTGTCTCCCTATTGGTTTCCATTTGCAAGTTTGTTTGCTGTTTTGATATGGATTACCGTATTTATTGCATTTTTGATTGGGAAAAAAATTGTGAAAAAATCATACGGGAAATGGCGTCAAAGCAAATTTGTCAAAACAGCTTTTGCAATATTGCTTGCGCTTGGTGTTGTGTATATTGTGTTTATCATTTCATACATCTTTTATTTCTTTCTCTATTTACTTTAATTTCAAAAAGATGAAAAAAGTACTTTTTGTTTTTCTGTTTTTGACAATTATTTCAAGAGTGTTTTCTCAAAATCCCAACACTGAAAAGTATAAATATTGGTATTACCGAGATAGGCTAGGTTACTTTGTATATCCTGGCGCAGAATCAGACAATTCTGTAATCATGACTAACAGAAATGGATGTAGGAATTATTCGGATTCATACCCGCCTTATTTTTCAATTGAATTTGGGTAAACACACAAATTGATGGGTTATTATATTGGAGTGTTAGCTACTGAGTATAAGTTGCTTGTAGACAATGGCAGATATATTGATGCTGCATCAACATTAAACGAATTGAACTTGGCGTAATGAAGTTTGTGAAGGAGTAAGGCTATATCTCTCAGTTTGAGCAAACCTAAAATATCATTTTGAAATCTCCAACAAAGCGTTGTCACGTTGAGTATGTTTTACCTCAGTATGAACGAAATATAGGCACACCCCCTCCCCGGCTTAGAAAAACAGTATTCCGGACTTCTTCAATTTTACGAAATCAAGCAAGTAAGAATAAGAGGATATTATCAAAATTAATGTGGTTGTATTAACAATTCAGTAAAGCTTTTAAAGCAACCATCCAAACTTTCTCTTAACTCAAAACACTCTTAATCAAATAAATTGCGTACCTTTGCACTCCCTAAAAAGAGGTGTTATTCAGCGGGTTTAAAAATGTGCCCCGATAAATAGCAGTTACAGGGCCCATTTTTTAAAAAAATTGTATGAAATTTACTGAAACAACACTGAGCGAACCGGTTTTAAAAGCCGTCGAAGAGCTTGGGTTTGAAACATTGACACCTATTCAAGAGCGTACGGTGGCGCTCATTCTCGAAAACGACCACGACATGATTGGTCTGGCCGAAACCGGAACCGGAAAAACCGCTGCTTTCGGATTGCCTCTTCTCGATAAAACCGAAGTAGAAAACCGCAACATTCAAACTGTTATACTGAGTCCCACACGCGAACTGTGCATGCAAATCACACGCGATTTGCAGAGCTATTCCAAGTATATTCCGCAAATTAAAATCACCCCCGTTTATGGTGGTGCTGCTATTGACCGTCAAATTACAGCCTTAAAAAACGGAACCCATATCGTAGTGGGAACTCCTGGCCGTATGGTCGACTTGATTAAGCGAAAAGTCCTGAAAATAACCGATTTAAGATTTCTTGTACTCGACGAAGCCGACGAAATGCTCAACATGGGTTTCAAAGAAGATCTTGATTTTATTCTCGAACACACGCCTGCAGAAAAACAGACTTTGTTGTTTTCGGCTACTATGCCGCGCGAAATCAGAGATATTGCGCAAACTTACATGAACAATCCCGAAGAAATTTCGGTTGGAAACAAAAACAAAGGTGCGGCCAATGTATCGCACCAGTATTATATTACTCCCGCTCGCGATCGTTACAGTGCGCTAAAACGGATTGTTGACATCAATCCCAAGATTTACGGAATTGTATTTTGTCGTACCCGTATCGAAACAAAAGAAATTGCAGACAAACTCATGCAAGACGGTTACAATGCCGATGCTCTTCATGGCGATTTATCGCAGGCGCAACGCGATTATGTCATGAATCGCTTTCGCATTAAAAATCTTCAGTTGCTCGTTGCCACCGACGTGGCTGCACGTGGACTCGATGTAGACAATCTTTCGCATGTAATCAACTACAACTTACCCGACGAACTCGAAGCCTACATCCACCGAAGTGGAAGAACAGGCAGAGCGGGCCGCTTAGGAATTTCAGTCACTCTGGTACACTCACGCGAGCTCCGTAAAATTAAAGACCTCGAACGCATGGTAGGTAAGTCGTTTGAGCGAAAAATGGTTCCCAGTGGATTCGATGTTTGTGAAAAACAGTTGTTTAATTTTATCGACAGGGTCGAAAATATTGAGGTTGACGAAACTCAGATTGAACAATACCTTAATCCCATCTACAAAAAACTGGAGTGGTTGTCGCGCGAAGAGCTTATCAAACAATTTGTTTCGGTTGAATTTAATCGTTTCCTTGAATACTACAAAAATGCGCCCGACCTCAATGTAAACGAAAACACACAGCGCGAAGAACGCGTGAAAAAGTCGCGTTCAACATCTTATAGCCGCTTTTACATCAATATTGGTGAAAAGAATGGACTTACTGTGCCAAAAATGATTGGCCTGATTAACGATTACTTAAAACGACGCGATATTGCCATTGGCAAAATTGACATCATGCGTAAGTTTTCATTTTTCGAAATTGATACTGAACATGCAGGACTTGTTGCCGACGCTTTCCGCGATGCACGTTTTGCCGGAACTATGCTCGAAGTACAGACTTCGAAACCTGATATGTTTGGCGAAAAACCACATGGCGATCGTTCGTTTGAGAAAAAGAAATGGTCTGACAAACCCCGTAGTGACCGTCCTTATGGTGAACGTTCGCGAAGCGACAAATCCAAAACCGACCGAGCTAAATCTGATCGCCCGTATGGCGATAAACCATGGGCAGATAAAGTAAAAACCGACAAAGTCTGGGACAAGCCCCAAGGCGAAAAGTCTTGGTCTGATAAACCTTATGGCGAAAAAACATACGGAGTAAAGAAGAAGGGCGAAAAGGGCAAATTCGAAAAGGACAAAAACAAGGGAAAAAGAAAAAGGAAGGAATAGTTCCTGTTAACCAAGAATTTCTGTTTAAAGATCAAATAGATTAGTTTAGAACTTACAATAAATCAGCAGGCCGCGTTTTTTAAAATTCGGCCTGCGTGTTTTTGTTCAATTTGTCATAAAATGTATATTTCATTGACGAATGTGAAAACTAAACTTATTTGGTTGCTTTAGAATAATCCGAATAGAGATTCTGATTGTTTTTTATATGACTTAATCAAAACAACAAAAATTATGAGCATCTATTTTTTCTGCAAAAAGGTAGTTAATTAAAGAGCAAGCCCTATTATCGAGATGTTTTTTGTACCTTTGATATCTTTTTTTGTTGAATATTATTTTTCTTCTCAATTTGATTTTATGAAATCACTATTTTCGGCTTTTGCAGTTTTGATTGTACTCAATATCAACGCACAGGACACACTCACCGTAATGCAGTATAATCTATTGAATTATAACAACTACACAACCTATTGCACCACCGACAACAATCTGGTTGCCGATAAAGACGGCTATATAAAAACTATCATCGACTATGTATTGCCCGATATTTTTACTGTTGTTGAAATAAATGAAACAACAACTTCGCTTGACCGTTTACTCAACAATGTGATGAATACAAGTGGCAGAACCAATTATGCCAGAGCAAACCGTTCCAACTACAATGGATCGGATATTGTGAATATGCTTTATTACAATACCGATAAACTTGTTTTCGATCATCAGATCGATTTGACAAATGCGGCACTTACACGCGATATCAACATGTATTATTTATACTATAAAGACCCTAATCTGGCAACAACGCACGATACTTCCTGGGTAACATGTATTGTTATGCATCTTAAAGCCGGAAGTTACGCCTCGGATGCAACTACACGGGCTGCAGAAGTAAGTGTGTTGATGAATTATATGAACAGCATTAACAAAGCCGGTAATTATCTGGTGATGGGCGATTTTAATGTTTACACTTCGGACGAAGAGTGTTTTCAGAATTTAATCAATCACCCAAATGCCAATATTCGTTTTTATGATCCAATCAATCAACCAGGCGATTGGAATAACAATGGAACGTATGCTCCATATCACACACAATCCACACATACGGCCGACAACGGATGTGCAGCCACAGGTGGTCTCGACGACCGTTTCGATTTCATCCTTTCTTCGCTCGATATTATTACCGGGGGTAAGAAAGTAAAATACCTGAGTGGCAGCTATCACGCATTGGCGAACGATGGAAATCATTTCAATCTGGCTATAAATAGCGGCTCGAACACATCGGTCCCTTCCAATGTTCTCGATGCAATTTACAACAACAGCGACCATTTACCGATTATTATGCAATTGATTGTGAATTACCCGACCGGAATCGACGACAATGCTTTGGTCCCTTTCGATTTCTATATTCCATCTGAAAATGGTCAGAATAACGCTGTACTGACATCACATTGTAATGGACAGTTTAAAATAGAAGCATTTCTGACAACAGGTGCTTGTCTGCAGGTATCCGATTATCAATTGACACAGGGATATAACAATATCTCGCTAACCGATTTTCCAACAACCGGAGCTTTGATATATTTTCGTATTACCAGTCCCGACGGATACATGAAAGTGTATCGTGTCGTGCGTTAGATGATATAAAATATCACGCTTCGAACAAATAGCTGGTTTTTACTTCTTAAGGCAAAAGAATTATTTTTCCCTGAGTGTATCAATCGGAAGAGTTTTAATAATACTGTCGGGCAGGTTGGTTTCGGTTAAATACAACTCGGAGGTTGTTGTGAAGTGCTTGCGCATGGTCTCGGGATGATAAAAATACATGTTGATGAAATGAAAGACTTTCCCAACAATAGGCACATATCCTTCGACATCCTCGAAATAGAGATTGATTCCCATGATATTTGCAACTACCGAAGTAAATGTAACCACAAACCCATTCATGGGACCATATGGAGTATTCAACAAAGTATCGGTTGATGTTATAACTGCTTCTCCTTTATTGTTTTGAATGGTTACTTTCCATGTATTTTCATAAATAATCGGATACATGATTGTATAATAGGGCTTATCAGAGTGATCTTTGGGAGCTATAATAAGCATTCCTTTTTTTGTAAACTGAAGCTGAGTATCGTATTCAACAGTTGTATCTTTTGACACCTGACCTACTCTGCACCCAATAACTTCGGCTTTCCCTTTTTTAACAATATCAGTAAACTCTATTGTCATAGACGAAGGTGATTCACTGGTTGGAAAATTGTATTCGTCGTAAACACGGTTAATACCTTCGAAAACCATTTTATAACCGGGTTTGTAGGCAAAATCGAGTTTGTATTCAGGATCCTGAGCATATAAAAAGCCCGTAATTGACACCAGTATGGGAAGTAGTAGTATTCTCATGTTCAGAAAACGTTGGGTTAATGATAAAAATTATTTAGTGCTTACTTTGAAATTTCAAATCGTG
>PHDB01000099.1 GCA_002842495.1 Bacteroidetes bacterium HGW-Bacteroidetes-6 | reverse complement strand
TTTCATCAAGACAACCGAACCGCCGTTAGGCGGAGAGCTCATGAACACCTTATGAAAATAATCAATATTGTGAATAAAAAAGTAAAAGCCCGCCCGGCTCGAGGGCGTAAAACATTGAGTATTTAAGTTGATAATTTTACCAGACAACAATGAATCAATATATTAAAACCGAACGCGACCCTATTGAACTTATAAGAGTACCAAATGAATATTTATTGAAAAAGCCAGCTGTAATAAGACAAGATGAACCGGATTGATTATCTGATGTACCAGGAATTATGAAAAAAACAGTTTTATTCATTATCGTAGTGACCCTTAATTTGAGTACACAAGCACAAGACTGGTGTTCCTGGAGTTTTCAATACGATTTCAAAATTACAAGCAACAACCGTGGTGAATATAAATTCGATAGTCTGGAAATTACGATAAATGACGAATTCGCTTCAACACGTTTGCAAAGAAGTGTATTAGAGTATAATGACAGTACAAAATTGTATTCTGTTTACCTGGACTATGGATGCGTTAGTTGCGGATATGCCGATGCCAAACACCCTCCGGCTACCTACCTGAAGCTTTATATGTACGACGACTTTAGAAATCAGAATATCTCGATTATTATTCCCATTACATTTGATGAAATCAATGACTTTGGTGAGTTGCAAAAAATTGAACCCGGTAAAAACCCTCCCTACCCAGTTTACTTCGACTTGGGAACAATTTATTATGAGGATTTTATTTTCTTCAACTCAACGTTTGAAAAATATGAAGGAATAATAGTCAAATCTGATGGCAAGGTTTCTAAATATAAAGAAGGAGAGTACCAATTTCCACCGACTAAAAAATTGATTGAAATAAAACCGCCAACAAAAAACAAACCCCATTAAAACGAGAGGTTATTCAAACCGTCGTGAGTCATTATGAAGACGACAACAGCAATCATAATCCTGACACTTTTTATCTTGACTTCCTGCCAGACAAGATACATCGTCAACGACCAGGGAGGAGTCAGACCAAGGAGTAATAACATGTTTCGTTACGACAAAAAACTCTTTATCCTAAAAGACAATTCGCTTATTGACACGAATGCTATCTACATAAGAAGTGGAGCAACAATAAATTACGGTTCAGACACCATTGAATTACCGACAGTTTATTACAGGTTTTGGAGTAACGGACGGGTTCAGGAAGTATATCCGGGCAACAAGGATTGTAATATTATCGTAAATAATACTGAAATCGGTTACATCGGTTATTATTACATAAAAAGAGGACGTCTTAAAATGCAGATGATTGAAACACTCAATGGCGGACAAACCGGACTCAGATACGGACTATTTGATAATGGTGACATTTGGTTTTACGAACAACGACCCGAAACATATTACGGTTCATGGAACATGCTTAAATGGTTGGAGAGTAATAACAAAACAAAGTGGGCAAAGACAACGGTGGACAGTTTAAAATATATAAAACCGACATGGTGACAATGATAGCGGCACATAGCACAGGTTTTGCATTAGTAGGCGAACAGTGCCAATAGAAACATTTGAACAATTAATAAACGTTGGAGCCGGCAGACAGTTTATGATTTCAAAAACCCGGCAACACAAGGCCCGAAACCAATGACCACAATAAAACACAAGCAACGACGTTGTGATAAAAAAACGACATGAGAAAAACCGGATTAATAATTATGATCGGATTGATTTCATCAATCGTACACGGACAAAGTTTTGAGACAAACCTGACACTTTCACCATTAACGACATTTAAGAGTAACCTGACAACCGAAAACAAACCGGCTTTCGGATTTTCGGGCTCTGTACAAGAGTTCTACATTTTGACAGATAATTTTGCTATTGGTTCGGAATTAAGTTACTCCCATGAGAATTATAAATTCACCAGAGACTTTGATGGATTTTCTATACCAGAGGCAACTTCATATTATGAGAGTAAATTGACTATTAATTCTTTAAAAATACCGTTGATTTTAAGAATGAAAACAAAATCGGATTGGTCAGTATCCGTTGCATATGGATTGACTTACAATATTAACTATAAAGCTTCAGTTGATTACATTTACTACGATTGGTTTAGTAACGATGAGACAAAGACAGAAATTCCTGAAACATCAGTTTACTCGAAAAATGACTTAAATAGTTATTTATCGGTTGGATTTGGAAAGGCTTTTAAAATCAAGGATTTAAGGTTGCTGACAGAGATATATTACCATAAAAGTTTTGCTGATTATAGAATTGAACACGGTGGAGCTAATGGAACCGAGATATTATATTCTTACGACATAAGTCCACAATATATAGGATTTAAAGTAGGACTTGGATTATAAAATTACTGTGGCTAACAGCAATTTTAGCAACCCGCAAAACAAATCAGATTATAGCAAGTTAAATGATGAACATCATTAGAATGTTTTCAATAATAATCAAACTGATAGCATTGGTTTGTTTTTTACTCATGATGATAAATATTACTTTCTATTATGGTTTCTATAATGAAACACTTCATCATAAATCTTCTGGATTAAATCCATTTCAATTAAGTGTTACCACTATCTGGATAAGTCATTTGGTGGTGGGCTTTTTGGCTGGAATGACCTTCAGCCGAAAAAATTTCATCCTGACAGGATTTATGGGGTTGTTTTGCGCTGCACTCATCACAGGTACTTCGTTTATTTATTTTGGCTGGCGTTCAGATCTTATTACTCTTGAATTCCTTATTCCACTTGTTGTAGGGATTCTACCGACAATGAAATTGTATGATTTTTTAAAGAATAGAATAAATAAGAACGATGAAAGTATTTAAAACGATAATCATTTGCCTGTTTGCAATGCAAGGTTTCAGTCAAAGTATTGATTCCTTATTTAGTAAACATAAATTAGTGGCTGGATTGACGGTACAAATAAAAAATGATAGTAGTACATTCGGTGGATTCCCTTCAAACTTAGTTGCCATAATTACCTTTAAATCGGACAGTGCCTCGGTATATTACTTTGCTTTTGCCTATCAACAATCTGATTCTATCAATTTCTCAAAGGCAGAACTGGACTATTGGATGGTGTCGGGATGTAATATTGTTCCTCATAAAAGCTTCGATAAAAATTTCTATTCATTTATTTACGGCGGGTATTTCTTTTTATTGCAGCATTGTGCTTGCCGAACCGGAGAAAACGAATATTGTGCAGAACTGGCATCCCGGATAAATCAGTGGAGAAAGAAGTATTAATAATAAAACCTGTAATTTGAGATTTGAATTGACTCAATTAGTATATTTGTGTCACGGGTGTTATTAACGAAACACTACACCGACAATGAACAGACTCGACAGACTAACAAGCATACTCATACAACTTCAGTCTAAACGACTGATTACTGCCCGTGAAATTGCTGAGCGATTTGAGGTTACTATCAGAACAATTTACAGAGATATTCAATCATTACGGCTTGCAGGTGTTCCCATTGGCGAAGAAGAAGGAAAAGGTTATTTCCTGGTTGAAGGTTATCGGTTGCCCCCTGTAATGTTCACCATGGAAGAAGCAAGAGCTCTGGTAACAACAAGTAAAATTTTAAACTACCATACCGAAGATTCTCTTAAACAAAATTACGAATCGGCTCTTTTTAAAATAAAAGCAGTTTTATCGCTTAACGACAAAGACAAATTGGAATTTTTAAATTCAAGAATCGGATTTCAAAAACCCTGGGCACCGCCAAGTTTGTATTTGGACAGTATCCAGCACTCCATTACAGAAAGCGAAAAACTGAAAATAAAATATCAGTCAAAAAAGGAAGAGCAAACAACAGAACGGATAATCCAACCTTACGCAGTTTATTTCAGTGGTGCTGTTTGGACAACCATTGCCTTTTGTGAATTACGACAGGAAATAAGAGAGTTTCGGCTTGACAGAATAAAAGAACTCCAATTACAACAAACTCATTTCAAACCCGATAAAACTTTCAGCATTGAACACTATTTGGAAGAACGTTCAAAAAGATTATTTTAAACCCCTGACAAAGGGCTGTCCTATGTGCCTTTTATCTTTGCTTCGAATTCCAAAAATGAATAAAAAAGCAACTTATTAATCGTCATTGCCTCACTTTCAGAAAGTGTGAGCCAGACACAAACACAAAAAAGGATGACAGCAAAACAAATCACAATCAGAAACAACCAGGTTGAAATCAATTATTTTCAACAAGGACAAGGCAATACAACACTTCTGTTTTTACACGGCTGGTGTATTGACGGAACTTATTGGGAAAATCAGGTAGAATGTTTTTCTGAAAATTATAATGTTTACGCCATTGACCTGCCGGGATTCGGTAAATCGAAAGCAGTAAGAACCCACTGGACCATTGAAGAATATGCCGATGATGTGGCAGCATTTATTGACGCCATGAACCTGAAAAATGTAGTAATCATCGGACATTCGATGGCAGGCGAAATCATGTTACAAACAGCATTGAGCAACAATCCCAAAATAGTCGGAATTGTAGGCGTCGACAATTTTAAATTAATTGACGTTGTGTTTACACCGGAACAAATAAAACAAATGAACGACTTCTTTCCCTTGCTTGAAAATGATTTTAAAAATTCAGCACCTGCATATGCCGATATGATGCTTTTTCACCCATCAACATCAAAGGAAGTGAAAGACAGAGTAAAAACCGATTTTGCAAACAGCGATTCCGTTATTGGCTATAACACGATTATAACCCAAATGCAATACTCATCTGCGGATGCACAAAGACTGGAACAGCTTAATTACAAGTTGTATCTAATAAACAGCGACAGTTTCCCAACAAACGAAACCGGATTGAAGAACCATTGTAAAAACAGTTTTCAGGTGGAAACGATCAATGCAACCGGACATTATCCGATGATAGAAAAACCGGCAGAATTTAATTTGATTTTGGAAAAGGTATTGACAAACATGAAATAAACAGCAACCAATATTGTGCTCAGAATACTGATATCCAAGCTATTAACCCAAACATCCTGCTCCGAACAGGCGTTTGTACCGGCGGAGAGAGAACGAAGTCCGAATCCCCAACGTTGCATGCCGCCAATCGTTTTTACGTCATTTCAGGAACCAAGCTAGTTCAAACAATTTTAACGTTAAAAAAGAAAATTATGGCTGAAATAAAAACAAAACCAAACAATGCAGACGTTAACGAATTTATCAGAACGTTTGCAGATACAGAACAAAAGAAAGAGGATAGTTTTGCACTGCTCGAACTCATGCAGGAAGTAACTGGTCACGAACCCAAAATGTGGGGATCTTCCATCATTGGCTTTGGGCAGTATCATTATAAATCTGAGAGAAGCAAACAAGAAGGCGATTGGCTACTTGTTGGATTTTCACCAAGAAAAGCAGCAATCTCGCTTTACGTTTATACAGGGTGCAAAGAACACGAACATTTAGTAAATGACTTGGGAAAATTCAAAATGGGAAAAGCCTGTATCTATGTTAAAAGGCTTTCCGACATTAATCAGGAAGCATTGAAAAAACTAATAAAAGAAACCATTGACTTTTTACAATCAAAATATGAAAAACATTAAGATTGAAATCAAATGGGCATTCATCTTTTCTTTGATGACTTTGTTTTGGATGCTATTGGAAAAACTGTCCGGGCTGCATGGCAAATACATTGATTATCATTTATATTTGACTAATCTGTTTGCTATACCTGCAATTATCGTTATGGTAATGGCATTAAAGAACAAAAAGAGAAGTTTTTACAGCGGACAAATGAGTTACAAGCATGGTTTGATAACGGGGTTTATTCTGTCGGTTATCATTGCATTATTTAGTCCATTAACACAATGGATAACTTCATATATCATAACGCCCGGGTATTTTCCAAATGTAACAAAACGTTCAGTTGAATTGGGTTATTACAAGACAATAGCAGAAGCAGAAGCCTACTTTAATTATAAAAGCTATGCGATACAGGGTGCAATCGGAGCTTTGATCATGGGAATTGTAACGACTGCTATTGCAATGATTTTTATACGGACAAAGAAAAAATAATAAAAAACGAACGCACAACGACGGCTCATATGTAATGCAATTTTCTGCGACCGAAAGCTCGATTTCCGCAAACAAAACTCGTATCGGTTGATACAGAAATCGATACGCAAACCCTTACGGCACAGACACCCGACCGTTGCAAAAAATACAACCATGGAACAAAAAGATTATTTACTCAGAGAAATTGAAAAGATTGGAGCCCTAATGAGAGCAATCCGGCAACGATTATTTGGGGGTAAAAAGAATGAGGCATCACATCTTGAAACAGAGATTGAAAACACAAAAGATGAATTGCTTAGAGAAACAAATTTTGATCTGAATAAATTTTTGGATCCAGACACTCAATATACAAATGAATACATATTGAGCTTTGCCGGATTTAGCATTGAAAATATTGAACTTCTGGCAGAATTCCTTTCTGAAATTGGTTTTTCTGACGAATGCGAAAATCCGAAAATGTTTCTTGAAAAAGCACTTCAGTTATACCACTTGTGCAATGCAAAAAGCAGAGTTTATTCATTTGAACGGGAAAAAAACATGAATACGATCAACAACGCTCTTCAATGAACATAAATTGAGCGAATGGAAAAGGCAAAACCGATTTAAGCTGATGAATGCATAAAAAACATCGTAGTTACAAAAAAAGAGCGTGTTGATGAATCACGCTCTTTTTTATTTGTCACAAATTCATGTTTAGAACAGCCTGCTGCTGATTTTTTTCTCGTTGAATTTCCAGCCCAGAATCACTTCGTGTGTTCCGTTCGAAAACGATTGGAGTTCGGTGGTAGAATAATCGAAACCATATCCAAGCACAAAATGCTCCGATATATCGATTCCAACCATGGCAATCCATGCAGCACGGGTTCGGTATGTGAGTCCGAACCAGTATTTCTGATCGTAGATGAGTCGCGATGAGAAATCGATTTGCAAGGGAGCACCTGTAACAGCACGCAGCATAAACGACGGTTCCACCATTAGTTTTTCGCCTGCATCGAGTTTAAGACCGCCCATCAAAACCAAATGCCGGTCGAGAACGCCCAGTTGATCTTGCGGAAAGTCGTTGCTAAATGTAATAGCGCTGTTGGTGAGATGAAATACCGAAGCTCCGGCATAGAATTTATCGCTGAACAAATATGTTCCGAAAGTGGCATCGGCCAGAAAAGCCGATGTCATCACCTGAGGAACAACCTGATCGTCGGGTTCGTAAGTATTGAGTAATGTTCCGTCAACCGAATACTGCACACCGCCAACTTGCAGGCCGAAGGCCCAACGTGTATCATTATCAAGAAATACCTGATAGGTGTATGCAGCATGAAAGCCAAGTTCGGATGTTGCACCCAGTCGGTCGTTATAAACATCTGCGCCAATACAACTGCCACTGCCGAGTGGCCCCTGCATGGTAAGCGAAGCTGTTTGAGGTGCACCGTCGAAACCCGTCCATTGACTCCGGAATCCGGACAAAATCACAAAACGATCCTCGCTTCCGGCAACAGCCGGATTGAAGGCGTATTTGTTGAACACATACTGGCTCAACAAAGGAAGTTGCTGTGCAAATACAGATTGAAGGCTGATTGCAAAAAATACGATGATTAGTTTTTTCATAGCAGTCTCCTTATCTGATTATCATTAAGTAACCTTTGAGCAATTCCTCACCGTTTCCTCTGTCGAAAACGTAGAAATAAGTTCCGTCGGGCAACTCGCGTCCCAGACTGGTACCATCCCAATTGTTTTCGTAGGGTTGAGCATCGTAAACCTGATTTCCCCAACGGTTGAAGACTGTGAGTCTGTTTGCCGGAAAACGACTGAGTCCCCCAATATACCAAACATCGTTTTTGCCATCGCCATTGGGAGTGAAAGTATTCGGAAATACAAGTTCATCGCCAGATGAAGTTACATACACAGTAACGCTGTCGGTAGCCGAACAACCACCCGCACCTTCAACAGTGAGATAATAGGTAATGGTTGAATCGGGACAAGCAGCCGGCGTTGCAGAAAATGCATTACTGAGTCCGACCACAGGCCACCACGAATAGGTTCCGGTGCCTGAACCAGCCAGCACAGCACACGAATCGGAACTGATATAAGCATCGGGGCCGGCATCGACAGTCGGAAGCGGATTTACTGTAACAAGCACCGTATCCGAATCGGTACAACTGCCATTCGCAACAACCACAATGTACTGAGTTGTTGTGGAAGGATTGGCAACCGGATTGAAAATGGTTGGATCGGACAAACCTGTTGGCGGTAGCCAGCTGTAAGTTGCTCCACCAAAAGCCTGAAGCTGAACACTTTGTCCTTCGCAAACCGAAACATCGTTTCCGGCATATGCCTGAGGAGCAGGAAGAACCGTGATTCCAATCAGCGATTGACTAAAGCATGAAGTAGTTGAATTGGTTACAATTACCATTACTTCGGCCTGACCGGTATCGGGGAAGAGAACATTCACCGAGTTGGTTCCAATTCCCGAAACCAGCGTTCCGTTATCGATAGTCCACAAGTAGTCAACGCCACCCAAATTGGTTGTTGTATAACTTTCAACCGTATTGACGCAAGCGACAAGCGAACCATTCAAATTTATTGTCGGATTTGGATTCACAGTAACCAATACAGGAAGAGAGTTTGCCGAACATCCCGAGCTGTTCGAAACTTCGACAAAATAGGTTCCGCTGGTGAAAACCGTCAGCGATTGATTGATGCTGCCTCCGGGATTCCATACATACGAATCGGCCAAGGAACTTGTAAGAACAACACTATCGCCTTCGCAGAAAGTGAGTGAACCCGATGCAGAAACAAGCGGAACCGCCGGAGAAGGCAAAACATTGACCGAAATCAACAATGACTGAGCCGTGCAAGAGCCATTGGATGTTTCCACATAATAATTGCCCGTTGTAGTCACTGTGATGCTTTGCGTGGTTTGTCCACCCGGCAGCCAGTTGTACGATGCAGCAGCCGAAGCTGTCAGTACCACACTATCGCCGGCACAAAACGTAAGCGGTCCCGATGCTCCAATGGTTGGAGTTGCAGGAACTGCATTTACAGTTACGCTTACAGGAGCCGAGGCTGCTGTGCAACCTGTTCCGTTACCGGTTTCGACATAATAGTTTCCGGTCGATGTAACTGTGATGCTTTGGGTTGTTTGCCCACCTGGCAGCCAGTTGTACGACGCAGCAGCCGAAGCTGTCAGTACCACACTATCGCCGGAGCAGAAAGTGAGCGGTCCCGAAGCACCAATGGTTGGTGTTGCAGGAACTACATTCACCGTTACGCTTACAGGAGCCGAGGCTGCTGTGCAGCCTGTTCCATTGCCGGTTTCAACATAATAGTTTCCGGTCGATGTAACGGTGATGCTTTGGGTTGTTTGCCCACC
>PHDB01000136.1 GCA_002842495.1 Bacteroidetes bacterium HGW-Bacteroidetes-6 | reverse complement strand
ATAAATCGAGCTTTGAAAGCACTTCGGCAGTATCTTTTAGCTGAGGTATTGCTTTTGGCGAAACAAAACTCCCAAAATCTATGGTATCGAAACCAACTTTAAGCAATTGATTAATGTAAGCCGCTTTTTTTTCGGTTGGAATAAAATTATGCAAACCTTGCATAGCATCTCTCGGACATTCAATTAGTTTTATCATAATGGTTAGATTATATTTTCATTAAAAAATTGCATTTTAAACCAAAGTTCAAAAGCGGGATCAACACATTCGTAAACATTATTTATTTCGTGAATAGTATCGCTAGTTATCAATATTTTTTTATTTTTACTTACATTGTGAGGTGTGCCTAACGCATATTTTTGCATTGTTTTTGTGCTTGTAAACTGCTTCTCTCCTTTTATTACTGCTTTAAGTAAATTTAGTTGAGTTTGGCTAATAATCTCAACTTCTCTTTGATAAAGTGGTGAATTAGCATTAATAAGTTCTTGCAAGGCAACGGCTATTTCTTTTGTAGTGGCTTTTGTTTTTGTTAAGTTCCAAACATAGTGAGCGAATTGCTGCACATACCACGAATGATTTTTCATAGTTAGGGGAATTAAAGCGGCTGTTTCTTTATCAATTGTTTTTCCTGTATCTTCAAATCCTTTACATATAAACGAAATCCATTTTGATGTTTCAATTTTTGGCAATAGCATTATGTCTCCAAACCTATAAAAAGGTTTAGATGGATTGTTAAAAATATCAGTCATCATGTGTCGTTTGCTACCATACAAACAGTATGTAACATGTTTTTGACGTTGCCAAATGGACCTCAATTTCATTTCTATATTTTGAAAATTATTAAAACTTGCAAGGTGTTGAAACTCATCAAGGCAGATAATAAATTTTATGTTCTTTTTTTTGGCAATTATTTCGGGCAAGTTAAGTATTTCGTCTTCATTTTTAGATAGTTCATTCCAATCAAAACTTAAACTAAAATCATGTGTAGGGTCAATTCCTAAACTAAGTTTAGGCGTTATTTTTTTTAAAAACTCTTGCCCATTAATTATCCATTCTTGCCATTTAGAAGAAGATGCTTTAATGACTTCTTTAGCAAAATTTTCTAAAAATGCTTCTTCACTACCCAACGAAAATAAATCAATAATTAGCGTTTTAGTTTTTT
>PHDB01000098.1 GCA_002842495.1 Bacteroidetes bacterium HGW-Bacteroidetes-6 | reverse complement strand
CGTGATTATTGTAAACTTCACGGGGCAAATATATATATTTAATTCTTTCACAACATTCAATTTGTTTGATTATTACTGCATTTCATAGAGTATGAAAGGCTGTTTGTGCTACAATATTACTTCGGAAAATTTGACTGGATCGAAAATTGAACGCTATTATTCCAATGGATGAATTAGTGAAATACATCTGGGTGTCTTCGTTGCGCTGATACATCATACAATATATTATATAGAAACTGTTCATTGGATTTTATTTAATGCCATTCAGTTCCAAAACAGCTGTTAATTAAATGGAAAAGCGTGGAACTGCAACAATATCTGTCATTGAGGTACCACCAAGCACCCACCAGCCAAATAAGTACAGCCCACGCCGTAACGTGAGCGTTGACTTATTATTCCGTACACGGAAATTCTGGCGATTTTAACCCGCAAGAATAATAGCCTTCGCTTTCTATTCCAATAAAGTGTGTGTTTTTTTACGACACACAGGACAAAGATAGGGAATAATTTATAAAAAGATTCTCTTTTCAGGAGTTTTTTATTCTGAACATTGTATTTTATTGCTCTGAATCTATAAATCGTATATATTTGCAACAAAACCACCTAAATGACTTTTGAAGGAAAGTTAGATAAGATTTTAAACCATCTTGTTGCTATTACTGAAAATTTATCTCCGGTTGATAGATTCAATGCAGCTTGTTTTTCAGTTGAAAAATTTTCAATGATACTGAATGAAAATCTAAGTTTTCAGGAAGCCAGTTCTTTTCAAAGCAGGTTGTTGGAGGACGGGTATATTGAACTATCGGAGCATGAATTATCGTTTAAGGTAACGAACAAGGCAATAGTATTTGTTCATAAGGGGGGGGTATTTGAAGGAATTTGAACAAATCAGGCAAGAGAACAGGGAAAAGAAAAGAAGGAATATAAGGGAGTTGTGGCTATTTATTATCGCTGTCGTTTCCATACTACTATCAATGCTTGTAATCATTCTGGACCACTTTGTATATAAGGGATAGCACTCTGTTCAATGGACTGGTAACGTATTCCCGGTTCAGACCTGTCCCTGTTGATTAAAGACCTCGTAGGTCATTCCCTTTTCCTTAAACCGGTTCTTGGTCGTTTTTGCAATCCCGTTCTCCACTTTCACGGATATATCGCAATCGTGTACCAATTCGTTTGATCCGCGTATTTTGCCGTCTTTTGTCGATTGGGAGATGGTGATAAGTGCTGAGTTTTTGTACTGCTCCCGTATTCTTTTCATCTTTTCTGCATCTATACGCATGTTGTCAAGGCTGTCTATAAATATGAAATTGTAATCATCCGGCGCTATGGTCGCCAGTATGTCGTCCCCGGTTCGTAAATCCGCTACATCAAGGTACCCGGATATGCCGTTATTGTTCATGAATTTGTCCCGAAGGGTTTTTGTAAATCCTTCTTCACCACTGATATACACGACCCTGCCTATGTTTTCTGCAAGATATTTGGCAAACTGGATGGCAAAGGTGCTTTTCCCTTCGCCGGGCATCCCGTGGATTATGCAATGAAAATCCACGGACGGGTACCCGAAAAAGTGCTGCCACTGTTCCCGGAAATCAAGTACCCTGAATTCCATCCGTTGCAACTCCCGGCTGTTGATTACTTTACCGGAGACGTCTTTTTCTTCATGACAGACGTCTGTATGCAGTCGGGATGCGGCTTCCGAGTCTTCACCGCTGGGTGCGGTTGTTGTGCTTTTTTCGGTTTCGGGGGTGCTTTCCACGGGGACGGGAACAAGAATTTCATTTGTCACTAAAATGGGAATTGCCCTGATCTTTTCGTTCACGCTTTCTATCAACCGGTCTGTATATCTTAGTTCCTGCTCGTTTTCCCGGATTTGGGAATGCAGTTTTTCTATCCTTTTTTTCTTGTCTTTTTCCCGGTATCCCGCGGTCAGTTGTCTCATCAGGATGCCGCCCGCCATTCCCAATGTACTGCCGATTACGGTTCCGCGGACTTTTTCTTCACTGGATTGGTGTCCTATCAATGCCCCGGCCCCGGTTAGTATTAATAACCATCCTATCCCGTTTTCCCCGGCAATACTGCGTATTTCTTCGGTCTGTTTCTTAACCCGGTTCTCCAACTGCTTCCTGACGTCTGCCAGACGTCTGAGTTCGCTCTCGAAGGGGGCCAGCAAATCGTTCCGGGCTGATACAAATTTGCGGACAAGTTGTGTTTTTTGCTGCCGGGGAACTAAGGTTCCGTCGGGGTTAAGTTCCCCGTTCAGTACGCCGCGCAGTTGATGGGTTACATCTTTGGTTTTGCCCTGCGCCCTTGCGCCGGTATCATTTTCCTGTTGCTGCTCCCAGTGTTTTGCTTTGCAGGTATTGCTGCAATACAGGGCATCACTTCTTTTCCCTGTAATTTCTTCCCCGCAGTATAGGCATGTTCTTGTTTCCATCTTTTTTACTCTTTTTCCCCGAAAACAGACGTCTTTAGACGTCTGTTTTGACCCTGTATCTGCTTCCTGTTTCTTTTACTGTATTGTACGGGTTAAAAAAAAGGCAACAGCCCGGCTGTTGCCTTTTTCGTTCCCGACGGCTGTCAGTCGTCTTCTTCGGGGTCAAGCAGTTCCATCAGGTCAAAGACGGCGAGGCGTCTTTTTTCGTCGTACTGAACGGTTACGATAATATCATCGTCTTCCGTTGTGCCCTGTATCGAATTGGGCAGGAGGGCATTTTCAATGATCGAAGCAAATTCGGCCATCTTGTCTTCCGGTACTTCAAAGGTTCTTTCTTTCATGTGTGCTTTTTTAGGGTTTCTGAAATCTGTTTTGAATAATTTCCAATATACAACAGCGACAGAAGGCTCCTATACGAATGTTTGCAAGATTGAAACAAGTTTTGCCAAAGTATGCAAACTTATACGAGATTTTGATTAATACTACCTTGCAGGACGTTGTTTACAAAATCGAATTTCTTTTATCTTTGTGTTAATTATTTTCACATAGGGTCTTAATGGAAAAGGAAACAGGTGTCTTTCAAGCACCTGTTTTTTGTTATACTTTGTATTTGTTTTCAGTCTGGATTTCTTTTCGTGCTGTTTTGGGGCTGTTATTTGGGCTTGTTTTTTTCCGCAACACAGACGTCTGTTTTTTCGGAATTACCTTAACATATTCCCTGCTCTGGGTTGAAGTTCAGAGATGGTTAGGTAAATTCACCTGATTTGTCCCGGTTTCATGTTTCCTGACCGTATTTTCACCTTTCCCGGGCCTCTTTCTCAGGTCGATTAGTAGTGCATTCTTTTGGGCTTGATTTTTCCATAATATAGACGTCTGTATGCAGTCGGAATGCGGGTTTACGGGTTTGTCTCACCTGCCGTTTTTATTCAAAAACAGACGTCTATTGACGTCTGTTTTTGCGTAAATTCTTAACTTATCACCTGTTCCGGGTTGCCGTTCAGGGATGGATTAGGTATATTCACCCGATTTGCCTCGGTCGTATGTTTCCTGACCGGCTTTTCACCTTTCCGGGCCTCTTTCTCATGTCATTTAGTGTCCGTTCTTTAGGTTTGATTTTCCCCATAATACAGACGTCTGTTTGACGTCTGTATTCAGTCGGAATACGGGTTTACGGGGTTTACCTTCCCAGTCGTTTTTATTCAAAAAACAGACGTCTTTAGACGTCTGTTCCGGCAAAACTGTAACACCCGGCTACACAATTATTTTTCAATAATCCTCGTTAATAAATTATTCTTGCTATATTTGCATTCTAAAGCAAACGAGTTCTTTGAATAAGTGCAAAAAGTATGTTCATCTGCATTGGTTTTTCTGTTGGACTGCTTTTAGTTGCTTTTGTAATTTACACAAAATCAAGAATATGGAGAATAGGGTTCTACACCCTCTCTCTCCGCAACCTAACTAAAAAAGTCGCATTTTTGCGACTTTTTTGATTTAAAGAACTTTCTGCCAAACTTAAACTTGTCTGGGAAAACATATCCGATCAACAACATGGCTCGCAGACCGACATAAAGATGCTCATGACTATTTTGTGTTTCTCCGGCAAAGCGAGTTCATTAAACCGGGCAAAAGGCAATAATTGGGCAGGGAATATTTTCTCGTCTAAAAGCGACCATTCTTTCAATGATTTTCGGGCTAAAGAAGCTATTTCGATCCATTCTTCATCTTCCCAGATTTCATCTACTGCCAGGTCGGGTAAATAAGCACTTATTCGTGCATCCAATACCTGCCATTGGTGAGAAATTGATTCAGGAATATCTGATTTTGCCGACAAACTCTTCCGAAAATCCACAATAACACTATTGCAACAGTACTGGTGGCGTAGAAGTTCAAACATACTGTATTTATCGTCAAGTTCCCAGCAAATCCGCTGAATGTCGATATAAGCGAGTTCTGCCAGCACATAAGCCAAACGACAAGCCCGTTGACAAAACGGTTCAATTGAATTAACTGAATTCATAATTATCTAACACTAGTTGGTTTACCAGATCGTAAATTCCGTTTTGCCATTTGAGGGTTACCTCTTCAAAAGTATTTCACAGAGCAATTGCCATCCCGAAAAACGTAGAGATACTTATTTATCGTAAAATAATTTGTCAAATATATAAATTATTATCATCCGTATTGCTAAGAACAAGCAATATATTGATATTAGCGTAAAATTCAATATATATATATTGTATATTATTGACGACAGAAAAAGTTAATTAATAAATATTATTTTGACGAATTATCATCCATCAAAAACTTAACAATAATATTCAAAAGCTCGCTAAGCTTTAAGCGTAGTCTCCGACTATGCTTAAAGTAGTATGAGATTACTCAACTAACTGCCTTTATTCTTAGCAACCAGGCCGCGCCTACGGGATAGCCATACACAAAAAAGCCACTCATTTGAGCGGCTTTTTCAATATTGGGATATGTATCAAAGACTTGTCTTGGATGGTGTACTGCTGTCTTCAAAGCGACCAATCAACTTATAATTAATCTTTAACGAATTTAGGCAATCAGGAATTGGGACTTTTTTATTTATTGACAACAAAAGAGCCTTTAGATTTCTACAAAAACATATTCCAGGTGGAATTCGAGAACTACGATAATCAAGCCCTAGTACTTCCAAATTCGAGAAATCAGAAAATAAAAAATCAAACACAATGTCAGAAGTTCGCGAACATTCAAAATCAATCAAATTATAAAAACCAAGAACTCCATCTTTTATAGTATCTATTTTACAATTAACGAAACTTATCTGTTTTACAGAGCCGCAGGAATAATAGTTTTTAAAGACTACAGGAATATTAGATTCGGAAATAGTGAGATATGTTAGAAATGGGAATTTCTGATAATCTATTTTAATAGAATCTGATTCCAGATGCATTAAAAGCAAATCTGTTATATGAACGAACCGATAAATTGCAGTATCAAATTCAGATGCATCTTTCATGTTGTATTTTATAAAAATAGTGCTGTCTATAAAATACGAGGCATTCGACAATTTATGAAACATGGCTTTATTAACAGCAAAAGTAGTCGTAGAATTTACATCTTGCGAAAGACACTCCATTTCAACATAAGTCTCAAAGAGTTTCATATTATAACTATAATTAATCGAAACATCTGCAACTTTCCTATCCGGTTCATTCTTACATGAAGACGAACACAACAGAAGGCTCAAAAACAAAAAAACAATTAAATTTCTCATCCGTTTTTTCTAATTTGTGGAAGTCTATTTTTTTCTAGTGAACCACCCGCACTTGCATTTTTTTTAGCTGGGGTTGCACTTTTATAGACCGTAGGTTTTTTTATTTCTTTGTTAACTTTATCCATAGACATTCTAAAATAACTAGAATTCCCTTTTATTGACAACGTTGGATCTGGAGTTGATGAGCCGGGTAAATAGACATTACTACCTTCGAAATGGATATATGGTGAAATGTCTCCAGAATAATCTGTAGTTGCCTGAGGACCTATCGTAATCCTATTTAATTTCACAGCAAAAGCAGCCGCAATACCTCGAGCTTCACGGGTTCCATATTCTCCTCCAAAACATGCCCCTAAATTAATTACTGCATTTTCAGAAAACGCATCTTCATTTATATTCGCAATGTCACTTGGATATATGCGATTATCAACTTCATCTTGAGAACTATTGTCGAAAATTAAATTAAGATATCCATGCCAACCATGTAAAATAAAAACCAAATCTGTTACTTTTTCTTCAGACACATTTAGCCCTTCAATTTTTTTTCTGTCATTAATGTAATTAATTACATCCTGTTTATTACCGTATGTGACTATTTTTATTCCTGCATCTGATAGCATTTTTCTGTATTTTTTAGCCTCATCTGTATTTGTTAATGCATCTTCATGAATGAGAACCGTTGTTTCCTCACCTTGAGCTTTTAGTTTCTTTCCATAATAAACAGCTTTTCTTAAAAAAGTACATGTTCTTTCAAATGAGCCCTCGCCCTCAACACCCACAACTATCACATTTTCTCTTCCATCCGGATCAATAACAGCAATCGGGTCGCAATATCCAAAATGATAAGGCGAGTATCCCGGATATTTCACGGCCATCGGATCACATTTCATCCATCTCCCCAACCTCGAATCATACATCCTCGCACCAAAATCATAAGCACTTCCTTCTGAATCGTAGAGCTCATCTAGTTTTTCTTTGCCGTTGAAGCCATAGCGAAATTTATCGGGGTCGGAGTATCTTCCGGGCATGAGAGACCCGCCCGGGAAATAATCCTGAGTGGTTGTTTGCATACCATATGAAAGCCGGCTATCATTCATCATTTCTTCCGCTAAGATAGAAATTCTTCATGAATAATTCTTCATTTCACCTTCCGGCTTTTTATGTTTTCAAAGAACGATTTTTCAACTTTCTCTTTTATTTTTTGACAAAAGTAAAAAGCGCCATATGGTACACTACGGAAACAGATTTTGGCCTGTAATGCACTATACTTTGCCTGGAGCAGCAAAATAACAGAAAAATACCAACAAAGCCAGGTCTTGACTTTATTGGTATCTCATTGAATATCTGTCGTTTACAAACTCCGTCTTTCTAAAAGCGCCACTTGGTACACGACCCCCATAATCATTTACAAGTATCCATTTCTTTAGGAACAATAAATGCAGGGTAAATACTATCATTGAATATGATTCCATCAAAAACCTCATTCCAAACAGCAAATTGATAATTTGGTAAATTATATAAAGCATCCATATAAAATGGGTCATTGTTTGATAATGAACGAAAGTCGACGAATGCCTGTTTATAACCCGCATTATGGAATTGCGACTCGACATACATCTGCCTTTTTCCATCAATGATATTATAGGAATCAATAGCTCGACCAGTCCGACCATTATACCCAATACATGCAATTGAATAAATCCTGTCACCAAAATAATTCCACAAATATTGACCAACCGAATATCTTTTTTGAATTTGCTTAGAACTTATACTTGACAAATTTCTCATACTATGAAATGATGAAATACTAACAATAATTTTCTGACCTTTGAATTTATGTTCAATCAACCAGATAATATTTTCAGCCATCTGTTTTTCTCTGAGATTCATCATTCTGGTCGATCTTATATTATTAAGATTCTTTGATAAAAAATAATACATAACAGTTGCTTTAATATTGCGTAAATATTGAATATCGATACTGTTTGGATCATTCATTCGAAAAAAGTCAATCAAATAATCACAGTATTGGCAGAACACCTTTTCTTCTTTCTTTTTCTGATTGAACGGCTCTTGCTTAAGTGTTAAATAATAGTCAGTGAACCATTTGTATTTTTTGGATTCAAGCAATTCTTTATTTATTAATTTGATAGCTGAATCAATAACTTCTATATTGTATTTGTAATACCCAATATCACAACCCGACAATCTGAAAGGATTTTCACCATTAAAGCCCAATCTATCAACCCAATTGAACAGTTCAGGTAGATACTCCCAATAGTAATTCTCAGGTGTAATTTTCCTATAGTTGCAAAACATATCCTTTTCTCCGTACTTATTTACAACAAATTCCATTGGAAAAAATGAATATTCAGTAATCAAAACATTGAAACCACAAAATTCATGTAAATACTCCATTAACAATTTCCGCGACCTAATTGCTGAATAATCTCCATGATCTGACTCGCTGATAACAACAATATCAGATGTACCAATGGCCGAAACCACTTTTGAAAAGTTAATAAAATTATCATGTTCGCTATTTGTCAAATCTGCTACACAAATATTCTCACCATTTATTTGAATAACTTCATGACTCTCTCCCTGCCCTAAAGAGACAAGGTAAGTACATGCAATAAACATCACAAAACAAGAAAAACGAATCATTAATTACCTCTTTGTCTTTTTCCAGATATTGTGTCTTTTTCCTTTCCTTCAGTAATTGGGACGTAATTTATCTCCATTTTGTTCCAGTTATTACCCCCCCACCAGCGTTTTGGGACTTTTACGTAAACTGGTTTACTGATAGCCGTTATATTTACTTGAGTAGAATATGGTTGTGGATGAAATTGATCACTTTGATACTGTGGAAGGTCATTCCCTGGATATCTATAATAAGACTCTGTTGCATCGTCCTGCTTATTTGGAATTAAAGTGCTTTCAATTATTACTTTCTCATCATCTCCAGATAATGTCCTTAAATTTGGATCTCCATTAACATAAGTTTTATTCCTCTTTTCATCTGGTTGGTAAATACTATAGTGATCAACCTCTATGTCTTTATATTTATATAGGTTAATCTCTTTTTTAGCGTACCCTGAATTGAATGTTGGTGATTCTGTGTCATCTGTAAGTGTTTCCGTTGAAACTTTAGAAAATGTCACACTATAAACGCGATAAGACTTCACTTCTCGTTTAATACGTAATTGAGCCTTTCCAATAGTTCCAAGATGAAAACTAGTTTTGAAAACTAACTCAACGCCTTGTGCATTTTTTCTAACTTTTTCCCATGGATTTATGCGTGCCAAGAATTTTCTCAATCCACTTTTTGTAGCATCATTACCATAAACATCACGATTAAATATGGGATTATTATTAAAGCACGAATAGCTACTTTCCCATGGCTTCACAACCGGATCAACATTCCACCTTCTTCCCAATCTACTATCATATTCCCAGAACATGGCCGAATAATGTGTTCCCCAGGTGCCGGAAATTTCCTTATCCGATTCCTGTTTATTCATGCCGTAACGATAATCTTCCGAACTTGAATTCCTTCCGGGCATAACAGAGCCATAAGGATAGTAATCCTGCGATGAAATAACATCGGCTATGTAATGGTTGAGCACCGAACCTGCAGCCACCGGTATGCGGCGGTCGGAAATGGTGGTCATCACATTGCCGAGATGGTTGCTGATTTCGTATTGCTTGTGGCCGAGTTCCTGAGCATATTCGTTTACACAATGTGTAGAACAGGGTTGTGTGAAATTGGCTGCA
>PHDB01000097.1 GCA_002842495.1 Bacteroidetes bacterium HGW-Bacteroidetes-6 | reverse complement strand
CAATGGTCGATTGAGGAATAGTTGAAATAGAATCATTAACAAAGCCAACACCATTAATATCTCCAATCCATTCGAGGCGGTGTGGCAACGGCTGAAAAGAATAAACCGCATCAAGAGCATTTTCAGGCGTTACACCAGCTGTAACAGATGCTCCAACAGCAGCAGCAATATTGACCCGGTTATGAACTCCCCGCAACGGAATCTTTTTCCAATCGCAGTCGACCACAGCATCAACAGAACCAAATTGCAACTCCAGCTTTTCGGAAACAATTGCAACAAATGAGCTGTTTTTCGACTTTTCGCATCCAAACATAATCCGTTGTCCACAATCCAATTCTTTTAAAAGCGAACCTGCCTCAGCAAAAAGTTGTCTGGAAAGAAATAAAAAATCGTTTTGGTGCTGAAAGCGTGCAATATTCCATTTTGCGGCAGCATAAGCATCGAAAGATAAATAATGATCGAGATGTTCAGGGAAAATATTCAGCAAAACCGATACAGACGGAGAAGCTTTCACTGTCTCGAGCTGATGGCTCGACAACTCAGCTACAATCCATTTGTTTTCGGCTTGAGCTATTTGATCGAAAAACGGCAATCCCATATTTCCGGCAAGAATAACCCGATGACCATTTGTTGAAAGAATATGAAAAATAAGCGACGTAGTAGTGCTTTTACCTTTTGTGCCGGTAACGCCAATCACATTTGCACTAAAAAAGCGCAGCAGTAAATCGGTTTGCGACGACAATTTCCCGGAAAGAATCCAGTCCTGAGGAATATCCATCATGCTGATACCTGGCGAACGAAGCATCAAGTCAAAAGAATCATCGAAAGCCAGATAGTCTTTCCCCTCACGAACCGGTATTCCATCCAAATCAACTTTTAGATTTACACAATCCGCAATAACTATTTGTGCGCTTGGAGCATACTGCTGAATAAAATCGAACGAACTTTTGCCTTCGCGACCAAAACCGGCAATCAGAATTTTTTTATTCTGAAGAAACGCTATCAGTTGTTGAAACTCAACGTACATCTTTTAGTATTTTTTCGTAGCTATTGGTGAGAAAATGCTCCGAATTCCATTCGTTGCGCCAGCTATTATCTATTGTCGATGGCAATGTATTCCACTCGCGCCAGGTTTGCAGAAGCAAGGGAGCTTGAACCGAAGATGGGTAATATTTTTGGACAGCCAAGCCCAAGGCCAAATTGACTTCATCGATAGTCCCCACACACTCAAAAGGCTTCACTGCAACACGTCCGGTAAGTTCTTCAAGAGCTGGTAATAATTCAGCTTTCTCAAACAAATTGCTCCCAAATATTGTGTTCAACTTTAGCGGTTCAATGAATGGAGACAAAATAATAGTTGCAAACAAGCACTTGGGGCAATTACCACACCAGACATCGGTTTTGCTACCTGCATTGCAACTGCGAAACACAGGATGATATTCTGTCAGCTGCGAAAAAATATGAGCAATTTGCAATTCGGTGAGCGGACGCAAAAACGAGAAATAGTTAAAATCTGTTGAAAGATATCTTTTGTAGTACCAACGAAAATCGCTTTCGAATTCAAACGATTTTGAATATTGGTGATTGATATCAGAACCTGCAACAGTACTTTCGTTTGCGCTCGATTCGTTCGATAATGCAATATCAGGAATTCCTGTAACAGCGGAAATAAGCAACGAATAAAAAGCCAACATAGCACTAAATGGCGTATGCCCATTCAAAAATCCCTGCTCATTTAGTTTAAGAAGCTGTGGGTCGATTATACGGTTTATGGTAACCATTTCCGACACGTCGATTCCGGCAGCTTTTACTGTATTGAGTGTTGCTCCTCGTGGGTTGATAATGAGTGGAACAACACTAATACCATTGTTTTTAAGCAATTGCAATGTAACCGGCGAATCTTTTCCTCCGCCTATGGGAACCAAAGCCGAATTCTTTTTTTTCGATGCCAGTTCAAAAGAATTCAATTGAGCTTCTCCACTTTCAATTCGCATAAAATCGCTCTCGCTTACATCAATTGAATTGAGATAAAAAAATTCGCCCAAACCATTATAGTACAACTTTTTCCACCAGGAAATCTGCTCTTCTGAAAGCGAAAAAGGTTTCACTACAAGTTTTGGAGAGCAGGAAGCCTTCCAATAGCTTATGAGTTCTATCATTCCCAGATGAAACACCAAATTGTTTATAGCTTCAACAGAAAGTTCAGCAACAGTTGATATATTGTTGAAAGAAAAGACAGAATGCGGTCTGAACTGATATTTATCACCAAGTTTGAAACAATATTCAACCGAAATAACGTTATTGCTATAATGGAATTGATACGAATCGTAAATAAATTCCGGAAATTGCTTTCTGAGACTAACAAATTGTAAAAAATTATCAACAACCGGCATTTTCGGAACAACTTTTGGGTGATTTCGCTGTCAAAAGTAATAAAGAATCCGCAAACTAAAACCAAAGGTCATGTTTGAGATAAAATCGAATACAATTGCGCCGGCTACAGGACGAGTTCTGTTGTCGGAACCTTTGTTGCAGGATTTCTATTTCCGGCGCGCAGCTGTTTTACTCATCGAGCATGCCGAAGATGGATCTTTCGGAGTAATCATGAACAAACCCATTCCGTCTACATTAAAAGAGATTATGCCTGACTTGAATGGTTTTGATGCACCACTATTCATTGGCGGCCCGGTTGATCCGAAAAGCATATTTTTCCTGCACACGCATGGCGATATTATACGTGGTAGCGAACCCGTTGTTGAAAATCTTTACTGGGGTGGCAGCATTGCCGACACGGTAGAACATATTCGAAATGGAACCATCAAGCCCGACACTATTCGCTTTTTTCTGGGATATAGTGGCTGGGGAGCTCATCAAGTGGAAAGTGAACTGAAAAAGAATTCGTGGGCTGTGGCCATTCCCGATTTAAAAAACCTGATTGGCATGAATCCCGAAAATATCTGGCACGATCTGGTGAACCAGCTTGGACACGATTATCGTTTCTGGACTTTACTGCCAACCGATCCGCAGTTCAATTAGTTTTATCCTGTCGTGCACAGTCTCAGATTTGTAATCATTTTCGCTCAGTAATTCCACGAAGTCCTGTCTTTTTGGGTATACTGAAATAGCAGATTAACAAACTACAGACTTTCTCAGAATCTATTTTCTTTTAAAGATTTGACAAAAGTAATATCTTCAAAAAATAGTACCTTTGCAGTAAATCTACGGCCATGAAAAAAATAGCGGTTTTTCCGGGCTCTTTCGATCCTGTAACAAAAGGGCACGAAAACATTGTGCGTCGGTCGGCGCCATTGTTTGATGAACTTATTGTTGCTATTGGCGTAAATGCCGATAAAAAGGCCTATTTCCCGCTCGAAAAACGAGTGGAATGGCTAAAAATGGTTTTTGTTGACCTGAAAAATGTTCGCATAGACCATTATCATGGACTCACTGTCGATTATTGTCTAAAACAAAACGCTAATTATATCCTGCGCGGCTTACGTACATCGGCCGATTTTGAGTTCGAACGCAGTGTTGGACAAGTAAACAAAATGCTTTACCCCCAACTTGAAAACATTTTCATGCTTACCCGCCCCGAACACACTCCGATCAATTCATCCATTGTTCGCGATATTCACCGGAATGGTGGCGATATCAGCCTGTTTGTTCCCGAAATGGTTGCCGGACTTATCGAAGCATGGCAATAACAAAACCCCTTGTTCGTTAATATTTGAAAGAGGGAAGAAAATGGGTACAAAAACGGTCCGACTTATTATTGCTTTCATGCTGCTGTTTTCGGGTGCACTATTTGCAGCCAAAACTACCATCAAAGGATACGCTCCGGGTGCCGAAAATCTGGAGGTACGTCTCTATAAATGGGACGATTACATCAGCTTCAGAGAAGTTTTACTGGCACACACAATTGTTGACTCAACAGGTCATTTCAATTTCACATTGGATGTGTACGACAAGCAGGTTATCATGGGGTTTTTCAGGATTATGGATTTTACCAGCCCCGAAATTTACATTCCCGCAAGCAAAACATACCAACTGGAATTCGAAAAGTTCGATTACAAAGACCCCAACCGCATTTATGTCCCTTTACTGTCTTCGGTGAGTTTGAAATATACGCTTAAGAATAACGACAGCACTGACATCAATAGTCTGATTGGAAAGTACAACTACGATATGTCGAATTTTCTCATGAAGCTTTCGGGAATGCACGAAGGCATGCAGGCTAAATCAATTATGCGCCCCCCAAAAGCTAAAATCGATAGCTTTTCAACAGCCATGAACGCAAAATACAAATCGGTCAATAATGATTTTTTCAAAATTTATTACTCCTATTCTATTGCTAATTTGCAATTAACCACCTACGCTCACAGTAAGAAATATTTGTTCGACGAATTTCTGTACAAAAGGCCAATCTTTTACGACAATATATCGTACATGGATTTTTTCAGCAACTATTTCACCGACTTTATTTATGGGGTTTCTAAAAAAATTCCACCTTTCGATATTAAGCTGAATGTAAATATCAAAACCAACCTTGCAGGGTTGATAGATTCGCTCGGGAAAGATACTCTGCTACGCAATGAGCAACTTCGTGAAGCTGTTTTGTTGCTGAATATTCGCGACTGGTACACTTCAATTACTTTCGAACAAGACAGTTTGATAAAAATACTGCGTACGTATTCAAAAACCACTAAATTCGATTTACAAGGTCGTATTGCTGAGAATCTGGCATTCATGCTTACACGTTATAAATCAGGCGCAATGCTCCCCAAATTCGAATTTAAATCGATTGACGATTTGGTTTTCACAAACGACTCACTGATAAATAAGTATACCTATCTGGTTTTCTTTACCACCTGGAGTCATGCTTGTCTTTCTGAGCTAAAAGTAATTGAACAGTTACAGGAAAATTGGTCTGACAGCATACGTTTTGTAGCCGTGAGTATGGATCGGGAACCACTGAAACTATATTATTTTTTACAGGAAAATAAATTTTCGTTTCCTTTTTACAATTTTAATGGTAATTACGAAGTAGCCGAGCAACTTAATATTCGCACTTATCCACATTGCATGTTGCTTGGGAAAGACGGCAGCATAATTAATTATTGCACACCCATTCCCAGCGAAGGCGTGGTTGAATTGTTCGAAAAAGTGGCTGGAAAGAAAGTGGTTACAACGCAGGGGTTCAAGGTTGGGCAATAACTTCTATCGCTTCTTTCACCACCGCCTGAAGCGACAAATAAACTCTATTGATCATTTTAGCAATTGATTTTGAATCAACCCATTCCAAATCGGATATTCCTTCTTCCGTCTGAGGTTTCAACACACCATCGCCAGTAGATTTCATCAGAAACCAGTGTGTTTCTTTCAAAATCCATTCATGCCCAATGGTATATACATGGAACGACGACGACAAGCGATGGAGAATTGAAAGTTTATCGAGTCCGGTTTCCTCAGTCACTTCGCGAACTGCAGCATGCTCTTCTGTTTCACCAAAGTCAATTTTTCCTTTGGGTAAGTCCCAATGTCCGCGTCGATAAATAAAAAGTGTATCCTTGTTATCGTTGAGCACTACCCCACCCGCAGCAGCAACAATTTTCATTCTTGTATAAAAATTGATAAATAATCTTTCAGGGTCTGCCGAAACAAGATAAAAGATATTACAATCCTTTTGTTTATCGGTTTTACTAAGAATTTGCTGGATATCCGAAAGATCGGGGTCTTTCAACATGAACTCATGACTCAATACAGATTCATCGGGAGTAGTGAAGCAAATCACTTTATCTCTGAGAAAAACTTTATACATTTGCGTCATGATTTACACGAAAGAAACAGCAGCAGAAACAGCCCGGATGCTTTTGCAAATTAAAGCAATTAAATTGAATCCGGCAAATCCATTTACATGGGCAAGTGGTTGGAAATCGCCTATTTATTGCGATAACCGCAAAATATTATCATTTCCCGACACAAGAGGTAAAATACTTGAGTTCTTTGTTGATGTAGTAAAAGCAAAATACGCCAATGCTGAAGTGATAGCCGGAGTTGCAACCGCCGGAATTCCAATGGGAATACTTATTGCTCATCAACTAGGACTCCCTTTTATCTATGTTCGTTCATCGGCCAAAGACCATGGTTTGCAAAATCAGATCGAAGGCGTCTTGAATGCCGGACAAAAAGTTGTGGTTGTCGAAGACCTCATTTCGACCGGCGGATCAAGTCTTCGGGCTGTCGAAGCCATCAGAGCTGCCGAAGGCCAAGTGCTTGGCATGGCAGCCATTTTCAGCTACGCTTTTCCGCATGCCGAAAACAATTTTGCAGAAGTTGGTTGCGATCTTTGCACATTGAGCGACTATCCGCATCTGATTGAAACCGCACTCGAACAAGGTGTAATTGGCAGCGAACAAATCGATTTACTCAACCAGTGGCGTGAACAGCCCGATACTTGGGGAAAATAACATGGCCGAATTTGAAAGCAAAAAAGTAACCCTCAATACCAACCAGGAAACAGTATTTGGTTTTTTGAGCGATTTCAGAAATTTTGATCGTTTGGTTGATGGAAAAGTGAAAGACTGGCAGGCTACAGCCGACTTTTGTTCGTTCTCGGCCGAAGGAGCCGGTTTGGTAAAGCTACGCTACAAAACACGCAGCCACAATCTGATTGAAATTGAGCCCGATATGTCGTTGCCTGTTTCGGGTGAACTTATACTGTTTGTTGAGCTGAAAAATATGGGAGAAAAAACAGAAGCTACCGTTGGAGCCAATGTTTCAATTCCACCCATGTTCCGGATGATGTTAAGCCGCCCACTGAAAAATATGCTCGAAATGATTGCCGGTGCGCTTGAGAATTATTACAACGGTTAAACACAGGAAACAGTTATCTTTGAAATTGAAGATTATTTTTCATCTATAGATGAAAAATAATCCTTTTCAGTATTTTATCATCGTGCTGTTAACAAGGAGACGCTCAAGCTCTGAGGAAATCCTTTGAAAGTGAAGTAAAAAACAGACAACTGTAACTAAATTATACTCCTGATTTTTCCGATTGGAATCTTTGTCTTTATGAATTGCTCCCGGTTTGCATTAAGATACCAAAACCATTTAGGACAACTTTGAGAAGACACGACAGAAATTTTGCCCCTTTCATATTGATGGTGTCTTCAATTAATTGAGCACCTACTCTTGTTTTTTTCACCCCCACATAGAAAAATCTGAGAAATCGTGTATCTTTGGGCTCCGAAATTTGTTCAATGGCAAAGATAAAAAATATTGAAGGACTTAGTAAAAGTGATGTTATTCGTGAACTCGAACAAGGTGCACAATTTGTAACTTTTCAATACTGCATTTCGATTATTTTCATGACTTACAAAAAAAGCAGCGATGTGTATTTTGTAAAAGCAGGCGAATCGAGCTTCCGATTTGGATTCAAATATACACTACTAACATTTGTCTTGGGCTGGTGGGGAATTCCATGGGGCCCCATCTACAGTCTTGGGTCCATAGTAATGAATATTGCTGGCGGAAAAGTTGTAACCAAAGAAGTTCTTTCTTCGATAATTCAACAAGATGCTACAAATAGCAACGAGTACGGGAGTCCTCAAACAACCGAAACATTCGAGGCTAAAAAACGCTTGCGCAAAAAAAGCTATAACTCCGGTTTCTGAGAAAATGTTATTTCAGCATGAAACAAACATTACGCCTTATTCTCCCGGCTGGCATATCCGGTAGAGGCTATTTGATCTCAAAAAATGGTTTATTAGGCAGCATTTGATTCATTTAATTGACGCTCAAGTCGAAAAAATATTCTTATTTTTGTTCCTCGAAATACTTCTCAAAAAAAATCAACTTATTTGCAACTTATATGAAAAAGACAATTGTTTTTCTTGCTCTGCTAATATCGTTTTCGATAATAACCAAAGCAACCGATATTCAGGTAAATGAAACTGGCTCGATGGGAGCATACACTTCGATAACTGCAGCTTTGGCAGCAGCTGTTGATGGCGACAGAATATTCGTTGAACCCAAAGCCGGCGGTCTGCCATACATTGAAAGTTTCACGATCAGTAAAAGTGTTCAGATTCTCTGCAATACAGAGAGCAGCAAATTCGCCGTTCAGGGAAATATCAGCATTACCCCTGCAACGGTTGAAGAAATTAGCATTATAGGTATGGAACTCACCGGCAATATAACTTCAACCATCGATGCATCGACAGCAGGCAGAACAATCTTCCGCATTTTTTATTCGACCCTGACCGGACACATCGCATTTGAAAACAACAACTACGATATTACTGTAGCAAACTGTACACTGAACGGATATGTAAGTCTCCGATCGGGAAGAGTGATTGGAAATATAATTTCATCCGATATGTTTCATGGAGTTTATGTGGGCGACGAAGCCAGCGGCGGTGCCGTTGCATTGTCGGATACCATTCAGATTATCGGAAACCGGATCACATGTATTGCTAATTCGGCCTATTATCCGATCGATATTGTATCGCAGGACTATTTCTATCAGATCCGGAACAATTATCTATATTATGCCGGCAGGGGTATATTTATTTCAGGCTGGACAAGCAATCTCTCGGGCAGCCATGAGATCATCAACAATTCATTTAAACGAAGCTCAACAAATGCGACCAATTACGCAATATACCTCTCCGGAATTACAGCCAGCGGTGTTCTGAAAATTTACAACAATCTGTTTGACGGTTATATTAACGGAACTTCCTATGGTATATACCTGATATCCATGAGCAACGGCATTGTATTCATAAGTTACAATTACTTCGACAGTGGATTCAGCTATTACATTAACGGAGCAACAGACGACGGCACCAACAGTACAAGTGTGTCTTTCACTATTGATATCACCACTGGGCAGCCTACTTCAGGATCCTACGCCAACCTCGGGCATCCGGATATGATGTATTACGATCTGGATCTCACCCGCAACGATGTTGGATGCTACGGAGGCTCTTTGTCGGCCCGTAATTTTTTCCCTACCGGTGATGCCAATCACAACCGGGTGTATATGCTATCCTTACCATCCAGCGTTTATTCAGGAAATCCAATCCGGGTAAAAGCTGAAAGTTTTGATAAATAATGCATTGCGTCGTGATTAACAAGCGAATATCATTTTTGCCGGGTATCGTTCTGCTGCTACTGCTTTTTTTAAGCGGATTACGTGTGTCGGCTCAAATCGCAACTGCAGAATATTTCTGGGATACTGATCCCGGAATTGGCCTGGCTACTCCGATCTATGCTGCTGACGGCAATCTGGACGAAGCCATCGAAACACTCCTGAGCAGCGGCGTAAACCAACCGGCTGTCGGGATGCACACATTCAATATACGTGTAAAGGATTCCGGAAATTTCTGGGGTCCGGTCTTCACATCGGTGATAAATGTTGAAAGCACCATCTCCGCTACCGACAAAAAAATCATACAAGCCGAATATTTCTGGGATACCGATCCCGGAAAC
>PHDB01000135.1 GCA_002842495.1 Bacteroidetes bacterium HGW-Bacteroidetes-6 | reverse complement strand
ACCGTTTCGGGAACCGATGGCAGCGGATGTACAGGACTGGCAACAGCTACTGTAACCGTAAATCCATTGCCAACCATCACAGTGAATCAACCGGCCATTTGCAGTGGAGCTACAGCCAATATCACAGCCAGCGGAGCCAGCACTTATGTTTGGAGTACCAGCGATGTTACTGCAAGCATCCAGGTGACACCAACTGCAACCACAAGCTACAATGTTACCGCTACCGATGCAAATGGTTGCCAGAACACTGCGCTGGCAACTGTGACTGTAAATCCCAATCCGGTGGTTAATACAACATCAACTCCCGACTACTGTGCTGCGGGCAATGGCACTGCCACAGCCGACGCCATTAACGGAACAATGCCCTACGATTATTTGTGGAATACAACCGAAACTACGGCATCAATTTCGTCTCTACCTGCCGGTCAATACAGTGTAACAGTGTCGGATGTCAATGGATGTACCGGAAGCGGAGTGGTGACCATTTCCTCTCAAGCCGGTTTCACTCTCGCTGCTACTTCCACCGAAGAACATTGCAATCTGCTCGATGGTACAGCCCAGATTACTCCTGCAAATGCTACAATGCCTCTAACCTACTCCTGGCCAAATGATCCCGGACTCAATTCGCCCATAGCTACAGGACTCCCTTCGGGAAATTATGTGGTTACAGTCACCGACGGTCAATGCACACGCACTATCGACGTTGCTGTTGGTTTTCATCATGGACCGGATGCCGGATTTCATCCCAGTTCTACATCGGTTAATGCCGGCGAAGGCTCTCTGACATTCAGCGATATGAGTTTCGGAGCTCTGATGTGGTACTACGATTTTGGCGATGGAGGCAACTCTTACAACCAGAACCCGCAATATCAATACTATACACCCGGAGTCTATTCGTCTATGCAAGTGGTTACCGACCAGTTCGGATGCACCGATACTGCTTATCAAACCATTACCGTCAACGAAGGTTTTGCTTTCTACATCCCTTCTGCTTTTAGCCCCAATGGCGACGGCCGAAACGATTTCTTTACCGTATCGGGTTATGGTATCGATCTCAATACTTTCAACATATCTATCTACGACAGATGGGGACGATTGGTGTTCCGCTCAACTGATATCAATAAGCAATGGGATGGACAGTATTGGGAAAGTGATGATATCGA
>PHDB01000096.1 GCA_002842495.1 Bacteroidetes bacterium HGW-Bacteroidetes-6 | reverse complement strand
TATCAGCGATTGTTATAAGGTCTGCGAGCTGTATGTGCCAGCACGTTTTGTGGGATTAAAGATTAAAGATATTTCACTTGCACAGCACAATATTCAACTTTTGCTTATTCGTAAACCTAAAGGCCTATTGCATCCAAAATACATGAGCAAAATAGAATTCGACGACCATTTGCCAGCCGAAATCGATGCTATTCTTCAGAAAGACGATTTGCTGGTTGTTTTTGGATTGAAAAAAGATATTGATAAGTTTGTGGTTATATAAGAAAACCCCCGGTAGCATATTGCTGCCGGAGGCTGATTTGTACCAAGGCTATGAGAAAGGGTTCTTCTTATTAGTTAACCACAAGTGGAGTACAGCTCATTTCGTTTCCATTGCTAGTCTGGACAAAGTACAATCCCGGAGTTAAGTCTGATATATCAATGCTTGTTACCAAACCGGTTACTGTTGTCTGTTCAATGACCATTATGCCACTTGCATTTATTACAGAGATCGTTGTGTTGGCAAATTCTGTATTGTTAAGCTGAACAGTTACAAAATTATTAGCGGGACAAGGGAAAACAGTTGGTGTATTATTGCTGTTGATATTGGCTGATACAATTTCGGAATAGGTGGTTTTCCCGTCAATATCTACTTGTTTGAGGCGATAAAAGTTGATTCCGCTTTTAGGCTGATGGTCGGTTAAATGATATTGATTTACAGTAGTTGAGTTGCCTGCAGCATCTATTTTACCAATCGAAATCCAGTTATCTGAATTGTCTGGTTTTTCTATTTCGAAGTAAGCACTGTTTATTTCGCTTGCAGTTATCCAATTCAGATCAACAGTTTTGTCGTTAGCAACAGCTTCGAAGTTCAGTAACTCAACGGGTAGGGGATTTCCTGCGCCAACCGATGCAAATGTAAACGGGCTGAAATTAATAATTGTATTACTGGTCAGCCAGCCCGAATTGGCGTCACCTGCCCATGCAGCATTGCCTTCGTTGTCCCATTGCGATCCGTTCCAACGTGCAACACGAATATCGGCAGGAGTAGTTATTCCACTGGAATTGTCCCAGTACATTGTTACAGCAACATTACTGCTGCCGCCGGTACGGTTGAGCATCCAGTAGGCCTGAGTACAAACATGATCGAGCGACACATCGTGTAAATTGGTGTTGTATGTTGGTGTTGGGTCGGTATAGTGAAATGAAGCAGTGAAATGATCGGTGGTTAAAGCTGGTGCCCCGATTTTGATTGGAGCATAAACGCCACCATTTCCAACAGGGAAAATAAACTCATCGTCACCTGTTTTTTGAAGGTTGCCATCAACATATTTTCCAGTGCCGTTGCCAGCGGAAGTTGCATTATCTGCTAAAATGAGTGTGAATGCGCCAGTGTTGAGAATGCCGGCTGTAAAAGTGAGCAAAGACGTAATGGTGATATTCGATGCTATTGTTACTCCTGAAGCATTGTTGATTGTTAGATTGGGTAATGTTGCCGAAACCAGCATATCTGCCGGAATGGTTTGAGCAGATGTTCCTGCAAAAGTAATTCCCGAAGCTGCAATATTTCCATCAATCTCGGCTGCATTCGTAAAATTGAGCAAACCAGTCACTGTTAAATTTTTTCCGTTTAAAACCAAATCGTAGGTTGACTGAGCATTGGTAATACTGCCGAGTGTTCTGTTCTGGTCGAGAATACAATGGTTCGAGGGAGTTGCGACAAATTCAATACTTTCCCCGCTAAGAGGGACTGTTCCGTAGCTCCAGTTTCCAGCGGTATTAAAATCGGTGCTTACAGAGCCTACCCATTTGTTGACGCCATATTCAATTGCTCCCATGGTTGGAGTTGCAGGTCTGAATGCCGTCTGATAATCGGTTGTGATCCCTGTGCCGCTTACTCCCGTCATAGCAACGGTCGGCCGATAATCGGAAGCTGTTGTGCTGCCGGCACTTACAAATACAGGGTTGGTGTTGATGCTGTTAGCTCCCAGATTGGCGTTAGGTAGTGATGCAATATTTCCGCTGTAATATCCCAGCATTCCGCCGGTTCCGCTTACGTAGTAATTATTATAATTAACTGTCAGGGAGCTTGTGCTGCCGAAATAAGCGGCATAATGTGTTCCGGTGCCTCCGCTGTTGCTTCTTGCATTGTAAAAAACATTGTTTCTGACATTGGTTGTACTGTACCAACTCGAATGACGGTAATAAGCATAGGAGTTTGATGTACCAGATGTGCCGGTACCCCCGATATAAACGGTGTTGAAATATACATTGGCAAGATAGTACTGATAAATACCGTAAATGTTCACGTTGGTACTTACAGAATTTCCTAAAACAATGATGTTGTTGTTTGTGTTTACAGTTCTGTAGTATGAAGTTGCTGCAATTCCTTTGATGTCGGTTGTGGCACTTAGGTCGTAAATGAGATTGCCGGTTATATTGGAGTTTGCATCGTTATCGTTTGATGAAATTACAATCCCCGAACAAGTGCTTCCAAGGGTTGATAGATTTCTGAATGTATTCCCTATGATGCTGATATCACGGTAAGTTGTTATTCCGTAGATGCTGCCGTTATTGAGTGTTACGTTTTGAAGAATGTTATTGTGAATATTCACTGGAGAGGTTGTGTTGGAAATATCGGGTCGTATTCCCCTGAATGCCTGTGAAGAATTGCTTGCAAATGGAGCCTGAATGCTGTTGGCAATCGAAGATCCGAATGTGTTGTTGCTGATTTCGCTGACCTGAGACTTGTAGCCTGTGCTTTCGAACCAGATATAGAGCAGGTTGATCTCTGCATTTGTTGAATTGATAGTAACACCACCGATGTTGTTTCCTGATATCTGACTGACGACCGGACCGGCCGAGGAACTTATACTTCCATAAATATGCATCATCGCATATCGGCTCTGATTTGCGTCTTCAATAATGATATTATTATTTGCACTCATGGATCCGATGGTGTTGTTGGTAATACTCCAGTTCCCAGAGTGAATTGTGAAACAAAAAAAACGGGCACCGTCGGTGTAATTGCTTGTTGGGTTGGTTGTATTGGATGAATACATATTGATGTTGGACATTACATTGCCTGAAAATGTGTTTGAGCCTGTTGCATTCGGAATACCTCCGTAGCTTGTATGTCCGTCAACATGCAAAAACCCAACAACATAAGGAGTTCCGTCAATCGCCATGGCAGTGCCGCCGCAGCTTGGCGCAGAACCCCCGAAATAGTTGTTGGTTATGGTATAGTTGTTTCCCTGGTGTATGTAAATCCCGAGAATCTTCCCTCCGTTTGCCGTAAGCGTAGATGTTTGGTAGAAACTGTTGTCGCTGATAGTGCAATTATTGTGGGTTGTTGTATTTGAGAGATACCCTAAACGAATTCCGGCTCCAACAGCCGAGTTTGAACCTCCAGAATAATAATCGTAAATGTTACAATGGCTGATAGTAAGATCATTTGTGATTATCATGTGATAATTTGCATTAATGCCCGATGCTGGTCTGTTCCCTCCCGAAGCGCCTATATTACAATAGCTGATTTGAACATTGTCGCAGGATACATTGTAGCCGATCAAAGAAATTACGCCCCGTTGATCGTAAGCTCCGCTTGTATATCCAGATGAAGCCAGTAATGTGCAGTTTGTAATTGTAATATTTGATGAGCCGTTTGATGAATTTCCGATCAGCACGGCTGTGGCGCTTGTTGCTGTGGAAGGGTTCTCAATAGTCAGCGAGTTTCCTCCGCTGTTTAATCCGTCAATGGTGATATTGTCGGCTCCATTCAGGCTGATCAGTGCACCGGATATATTTCCGTAAACACTAACTGCTCCTGATGGATTTATTGTTACCGATGTGTAGTTAGCGCTACCACTCCCGCTGGCATTCAGTGTTGCTGTTGCTGTTTCGGTTGTGTTGCTGCTAATATTTATCGTTATCGCGCCTGTATGTGTTCCGGCGTTAATGGCATCAAAAGCTTCTTTTAACGTGGTGTAATTGCTTGCCCCGATGTTTACTTGAGCATAGGTTGTGTTCAAATTGAGCAAAAAGGCGACTATAACTGCTAAAAAGATAATGTTGATTTGTTTCATAGCTGTAGTTTTTTTATTATGGCATAAAAGTAACCTTGTTTCCATGGTTGAAATAGGGTATTTTTACCCTAACGACTAAGTTGTAACTACTTGAATATTAAATATAATTTTGCGGTCAATGCCAAAACAGAGTTCCGGATAATGAATAAAAAAAGCTGCGCAATGGCAGCTTTCTCGGTAGTGTGAAAAAATATATTATTGCATGAAGAATCTGCGGCTTTCAGAAGCCGAGGAGCCATTGAGATTAAAAATATAGGTTGCATCCTCGAGTGGAATCATATCGAGGATAATATGATTCATTCCTTCAGAAGAAGTGATTTGTTCAGCATATACCAATCGACCACGCATATCGAATAATTGAAGCACCATCGGTTCCGGAAATTCAGAAGTGAAAGTGATATGAATTGTGTGATTGTTGTCGCTGTAAACATTCATTCCGAAATCGCCAGTAATATTTTGCGACGAGCAGTTTACATTTACAACCCCAGCTTCGTTCACGGTACCGTCGAAATCGGTTTGAAGAAGGCGATAGTAATTGATTCCTGCAGGTGCTGTATAATCGGTATAGTTGTAAAAAAGTTGTGTGTTTGAATTTCCGGCACCTGTAATGACAATTACATCAATCCAATCAAAACCATTGACGCTACGTTGTAATGTGAAATAAGCGTTGTTGGATTCGGAAGCGGTAATCCAGTCAATAGTCGGTTTTTGATTTTCGCTACAAGAAGCTGTCATGCTGGCCAGTTCAATAGGCAAAGGATTGCTTTTGTCGACCAGGGTCCATGTGTAAAAGTTTCCAGCGAGACCACCAACTGTTGCAGCATTAATTCCTGTAACCCTGTTGTTTAGTGCATCTGCAGCACCAATAGGTGCAGGGCCAGTAAACCAGCCGGGTAACCATTGGTTTGTACTCCAGAATTGTGCGCCAATATTAGCTTCGGTAATGGTGTTTGGAGCCGCATGCTCAACGTCGCGGTAACTCATGGTGATATTACTCGTTGGCTCTGTTATCCAGTTTGCTTTACGCAAAATAAGGTATCTGTCCATGGTATATAGACTGCGATTTTGGCATGCACCTGCCGGATAACAAGCGTCGGTATTGGTTACAGCAGGAGCTACTGTTGGCCATGGTAAATTATTACTTGCCGATGGAACTGTGCTGGCAATGAGTGTGCCTGGGTTTGATCCAGCTGCTGTAACATTGTATGTGAAATCAATTCTGTTTCCGGTAGCTGCCACTCCAAATGGAACTACATAACTACCGGTAGCATTATTGATATTCCATGCCACTCGATTCAATTCACCTTCACTTTGTATCATGTCTCCTATACCTGAAGTAGTAATGCCTGCAGGATTGGTTTGGTTGATACTCACTACAGCTCCTCCGGTGATATTCATTATCACACCGCCATTAAGAATAAGCGCGTTGTTTTGAGCTGAGGCAAAGATTACCGAAAAGAATGCAATTAATATGATGGTTGATTTCATTGGTTGCATTTTATTTATTCAATCGTTGAGTTATTTTGGATTGTGTTTATTTTTTGAATTTGAGTGGCATTTGCTGCTCCATTATTATTGCGGGTCTCTATTTCTGTAGTTGTTTGACGCATTTGGAATCCACCTAATGTTGATTGCTTTTGCTCTTTACTCCTTATGGAAGTAGATGGAGTTGACGCTACTGATGAAACCTGTGGCTCATCGTAGCGTAAATTTGTCCCATCCCACCACAAATAATACTGAGTGTCAGCAGAATTAGATTCGTTTTTAATAAACCCATCCAAATTGCTATGGAATTCTCCAGTTTTCAGCTCAGAAGGGACCTGGGGTGTTTCCTGATTTTTGACAGTTGCTACAGCAATCCAGCTAAAAGTAACTGAAGTGTTGTTGGCACCCTTTTCTTCATTCTGATTCGATTTGGTTTTGTTTTCATTTACTACAAATCCATTCACATCGCATGATTTTACATATAACCCATTGCTGGGCCCCATAGGTGTAACAGTGACAACAACCGGATTTTCGGATGATGCAATTTGTGAAAAAGCTTCGTCGAATTGTATTGTTGCTGTTCCATTAACAACGGTTGCTGTTCCGCTTGCATAAATGGAAGGACGGGATGAAACCGCTGCATACGAAGTAGTGTAATCGCCTTCTTCGTTTTTATTTAAAACGGCATAATAACCGGTTGAATAAGTTTCTCCTTCAATTACCATAGCTGCACGCTTAGCCGAAACAACCAAGCCATATTCAGAGCCATTAACATGACCACCCATAAAACCACCTTCAGCTCCAAAACCAATACTTGCCGAAGGTTCATTAGGGCTCTTTCCAGCACCGGTAGCTATTGTAGTAGAATAGTATGCGCCATAAAGGACTGATCCGGAGCTTAAGTATCCAAGCGAGCCCCACATATTTCCGGAGCCCGAGTTTTGAGCAAAACCCAACACGCCGCCAGATCTTCGACCGTTTCTTACTGCGTTATTGTCAAAGTACTCTCCATATACTCCAAAGTGGTAAAAATCGACATTTGCATTTCTGTTAAAAACAGCTTTTCCAAAAACGCCGGTAGCATTTTGAGTATATGATGTTCTGCTTGTTATAGAGTCAATAGCAAAACCATATGATCCAAAGTACTGACCAGAAAATGCACCACCACTTCCTTCAGGGAGGTAGAATGCAGTTAATCCATTTGCTCCAGCAATAATACCAGTTCCACTGGCATTATAATTCATGGCAAAAACTCCCATTCCCTGGCTTTGAGATGTCCAGGCATCAAGCCCGTCTCCAATATTGTTTCCTGCAGCACCACCGTTTTGAGCTATCATGCCAATTCCGCCAGCATTGGCAGTTGCCCCCCATGCTCCGGCACCACCGCTTTGGTCACTCCGGGCATAAATTCCGGTTCCGGCACCAGCACCTGAAGCAGCAGAATTATATGCAAATATAGCGTCTCCGTCAAGATTTCCATTTTGTGCATGTACAGCAGCATATGTAGCGTTACTGTTTAATCCTATGACTCCACGGGTAAGTGATCCTCCATTTCCAAAAACACCGGCAGCTCCGGTTTGTTCCGAATATCCGTAAACACCTGCGCCACCACCAGCACCGGTAGCAGCTGCATTAATTCCGTATACACCGTCGCCAGCTGCATCATTATTTTGTCCCTGAACACCAGCATAGGTAGCATTGGTTGTGATACCCAATACACCACGGGTTGCAGTAGCACCATCGCCAACAGTTCCGGCACTACCTGTTTGCCAGCTAAGACCATAAACTCCGGCACCAGCACCAGCACCTGTTGCTGTTGTGTTTCCGCCAAAAACTCCGATTCCGGATGATTGATCGGTATAACCATTTATAGCATCAGGAAAGGTCGCATTGCCTTGTGCTTCGAATAAGTCGGTTGCCACAACAGTCGTGGTTCGGTTAAATAAAATATTTCCTGCACTCAAAATTCTGGTCCTCTCAACATTGTTGGTTCGAGTAGCAAAATCTTGAGCATCATTGGTCCCGAGCCAGTTTATGGCTGCAGTTGTGCCAAGATTACCTGTTGTTAACCAGGCTTCTTTTCCTCCAAGTAGTCTGGTCCAATTGGGTACTGCCGGCGTACCAGCATTGAAATAGTAACCTGGTGTTACATTGTTGGGTGCAGCACCGGCTGTAGCAGTATTGTAAACCAATAAACTGGTTGCCGGGCTAGCGATGGGGCCTGCTACATTTGTAGCTGTTAAGGCTACTCTTGGTATTAACAGACCTTTATTGGTACTTTGTACCTCAAGCATGGATGAAGCATCTGGAACAATAGCTGTTGTCGCAATTCCAATGTTTTGTGCATGAATACCAATTGCTATCAATGATAGCAATATAAAGGAAAAAAATAGTTTCATAATAACCCCCTGAAATTTGTTGTTAGACCGTAGAAATGCCTGCTTAGTTTAAAATGAACAGGTAAAAGTACGCATAATTTATTTGCAATTCAATATTTTACAATTGTTTACGACAAAATTGAGGCATTTTTCATCGTAATTGTATTTTTGTATACTTTAAATCAGGTATTTTATGTTTGAAATCATTTCATAATATGATTTTTATAGTTAATCAATATTGAAATGTTTTTCAGTAGTTAGGAGCATTAGCAATTATTATTTTTCAAAGTCTAATAAAAGGCAATCCATTTTTGTATATTTTTGCAGCAAATAATTAAATGAGATTGAATATGAAATTCAAACATTGGATATTTTTGATTGCTGTTGCTCAATTCGTTTTTACATCATGCGGAAATAACAACAGCAACAAAACAGATGAACCCGACAGTACAGTAGTAAAAGAGGTAGTTCGAATTCCTTATGATACTGTTCTTACTGCTACTGCTCGGATTATTGCGGGACTCGATCCGGTCGATCAGGTGAGTGTGAATGCGATTACTCAAACATCCGATTGGCAAACCCATAAGACCGAAATCAAAATATTATTTGAAAAAGCTGAAGAAAAAAATCTGAGACAAATGCGTATTTGGGCTCCCAGGGAACTTCCTGAAGGAAAAGATACTGCTGCTACTCTGTTTTATGCTTTCTCGGGTCCTGATTTTTTGTATGCCAATACATTCTATCCAGCAGCAAAAAAATATGTACTCTTTGGACTCGAACCTGTTGGCCGTGTCCCCGATTTCGATACAACCCAAACACATAAAGTATTTTTTGAAGCAACTCGTCGATCGCTTAAAAGCTCATTGATGCTTAATTTTTTTATTACAAAAGATATGTCAGGCGATCTTCGTACCAGCGAGTACAATGGAGTTACCTCTGTTATTATGCTGTTTGCAGCATACACAGGCCACAAAGTGGTTGATATGAATTATGTTTTGGTTCAATCCGATGGCTCGTTAAAAGTAACCGCTTACGATTCGTTGAAATTATTGAATGGAACGCGTGGAATACAATTTCATTTACTTGACAGCCTGAACCGTGTCAAGGAAGTGGATTATTTTTCTTTCAATGCCGAAAACGATCCGTTCAATACAAGTTCAGTGAAAAAATATTTCGAAAGTCTCGATGGTAAAATATTCGGTATGCTTAAGGCTGCTTCGTATTTGATGCACTACGATGGATTTGCTCGTATGCGCGAGGTGTTTTTATCGAAAGTAGCTACTTTGCTTACCGACGATACCGGATTGGCTTACAGGGATATTAAAAAAACTTTTTCGAATATCCGGCTGTATGGGAAATATACGCAGCCTATTGAATCATTCGACTATATCAATTTGGCCGATTTGCGTAAAGCCTACGATTCGTCCGATGTTAAACCTATTGAATTCACCTATGGTTATGGTTTTGGACAGAAAGTGATTATAGGTAGAAAGTAGTACTGAACGCTGAAATTTGGTTATTGTAAAAACGAAAAGACGTTGCATGCAACGTCTTTTCAATGGAGTATTTGATGTTGACCGCAAATCAATGCGTCTTTTCGAACTAAGAATACAA
>PHDB01000095.1 GCA_002842495.1 Bacteroidetes bacterium HGW-Bacteroidetes-6 | reverse complement strand
GAAATATGATTACGTGTTTTTTCATTTGTTTTCAATCTTTTTGCGAATCCATCGCAGAAGCGCTTCAAGTTGCGGGTCTTTGTCTGTCGAAAACCCTGCCGGAAAATCGGCCAAAAATACATCGGGTGTAATTGGGGTTAAGTCGGGTTCTCCTTTTTGCTGATTGAATCGTAAAATACTAATCTGCCCGATAATTCCACTGTTGGGCAATTCGAAAGGCGTTGGCTGTCCAAATGTTCCTGAAACAGTACAACCAGCAGGCTGACCCACAAAAACAGTATTGGGTCTCCTTTTTAGAACATTACAAACCATGCCAGTTGTAGAAGCACTTAATCCATTAAAAGTAACTACCAGAAAACCTGTGTACAAAGCGCTTACACGAACAGGCTTCACTATTTTCTCTGTAGTGGTATCAACCAAACCTTCATTTTCTTTCCAAATGGTACGCAATGGCTTACTTCCAAAAACAGTACTGATCAACCGGTAAACTTCAGGTTGGAAAGGACTTTGTCTCAGCATTTCCCGACGAACAATCTGGCTCGATTTCGACACGATATTGTCAATATAGACAAAGGTATCCGGCATCAAATGTCGCAACAGCAGTTTGCCAAAATCGGCATAACCTCCGCCATTGTTCCTCAGGTCGAGTAATAAACATTCGGGCTGGGAACGATTGATATATTTGAACGACGCATTCAAAAACCGACCATATTCGCCAATATTCCCCCCCATAAACGAAGCAATTCGCATATATGCAATGGCTGAATCGGCTGAATAACCAAGCAAAAAGGGCTTTTTTTCGGCAACAAAAATGGTGTCGAAAAAACGCTGATTAGCATATTGATTGCGATCAACTCCCAAAATGGTATCGGTAAACAAAGTCGAATCGGAATAATATTCAATGGTATTCAAAGAGTCCACTGAAAAAAACAGAGGAAAATGCGATGCAAAACCAATTTCGGCTATTTCCGATCGCGAGTAAACATTATCACCATCCGAAGATGAAATAAGGAGCAATGTGTTCACAATTTCGGACGATCCGATGCCATTGATTCGCTCTATGCGAGCACCAAAAGGCAAAATCTGATCCTTATCGCTTTTCACATACAGATTGCTGTCGATAAAAAACACTGTCAGTGGAAGATACAGGCCTCCATTATCAAGATAATCATTACTCTCAGCCGGCAGCGCTAATGCACAATGAATGTCGTGTATTTGCCCAAACACAGGGGCAAGGCGCACATACAATTGCGAAGCACTGATGGAATCGTTGATTCCAGACACAAGTGTATCAAAGCAATAGCGCAGATGAGCAGTATCAACAACCAGATTAAGGTTGATATGCGATTGAAAAAACAAATCCGACAAAAACTTAACGTCAGCAACAGCTTCGGTGGCCGATAGTTTAGGCATAGGTGCATTTTGAGCCCGTACTTGACTAAGGCTTAAAGCACAAAGAAACAACAAAAGCGATAGAACTCTATTCATCATTGCAAATATACAGTTTTTGCGTATTTGCCGAAAAAAATATGCAAAAGCCAGCCACAACATAAAAACCCAACGCAAGATAAAATATTACGTTTGTATCTTAAACCTTTTTTTCACAACTTATTTGCAACGAGTTATTTTCTTCGCATGGATGGTTTTGCTCGAACTATTTTTGAGTTAATCGGCATAATTACATGAATCACTAAACAATAAAAGTCATTTCACCAACAAGCTGATTTGAATCAGCTTTTTTAAAAAACCCGGTCGGATTTCGTAGCTTTGTATTCTTATTTCTTTTTGTCATGGAAATTATAATCCCGCTACTACATACTGCCCTCACGCTCACAGGAATTGTTCTTGTGATGATGCTACTGATTGAATATTTCAATGTTCAGACTCAAGGCAGATGGCTCAGATCAATTCAAAAACGTCCGGCCGGACAGATATTTTTTGGCACCCTGATGGGTTTGCTCCCGGGTTGCTTCGGTACATTTTTCGTGGTTTCGCTTTTCACACACGGCAATATTGGTTTCGGAGCTCTCATTGCCACACTTATTGCCACTTCGGGCGATGAGTCGTTTCTCATGTTTTCGATGATTCCAGGCAAAGCACTCATCATTCACGGCATTTTGGCAGTTGTAGCACTGGGAGCTGGATTTCTGGTTCATTTCCTTTTTCGCAAGAAGAATTTTTCGCCTACCAACCGTCATTTTGAAATTCACGAAGACGATCATTGTGCCGAAACCTGCAACAGTGGAATTCTGTACAACCTTAAAAACATTTCGTTTCAGCGGGCAGCAATCATTTTTGGGTTGTCGCTCATTATTATCAACCTCGTTGCAGGCGAATCGCATGGTGGAGATGAACAAGCCGAAGGACTCAGTCATTTTCATTTCGAAGCAATACTCAACTATATCTTTGCCGGGCTTTCCGCATTAACGCTTTTTCTGATTCTTCGTGTTCCCGACCATTTCCTTAGCGACCACCTTTGGGGACATGTTATCAAGAAACACTTCCTTCGTGTTTTTTTGTGGACATTCGGAGCTCTCATTCTGATAGAACTTGCGCTCCCCGAATTGAATGCTGAAAATTGGATTAAGGAAAATCCGTTGTATTTATTGCTTTTTGCTTCTCTACTTGGGCTTATTCCCGAGTCGGGACCACACATGGTCTTTGTAACACTGTTTGCTGGTGGCTATATCCCTATGAGTATTTTGGTAGCATCGAGCATTGTGCAGGACGGTCATGGGGCATTACCATTGCTTGCCGAATCGCAACGCAGCTTCATTTTTGCCAAATTAATCAACCTTGCTGTAGGCCTTTTAATTGGCTACGCGTTGTTGTTGGCGGGACTATAGAAAAGTCAGGGATTGTTGCTTAAAATCTGATTGTATTTGGCCGAGTTGGCCGGATCTATACTCTTGAGAATATTCACCACCTTTGTTTTTTCGACCACCGGAGCAGGTGTGAAAATATTGACCAGTTCGTCCGATTTCGCCAGCATAAACAAGCTGATGATAAACAAGCCGGGCTTTTGGCGATAAGCTTTCTGAATGAGCGAAATTCCCTCGGTAATCCCTGCTCTGGCTTTTACCGCATCGGTAGCAAAAGCATCCATACCATTCAAGTGGTACTGGTAGACACCTTTTCTAAAATCTGCATATGCATTATTGAGCAGATTTTCAACAATCCAATAGCGGTTTTTCTGATTTTCGGGGGCACGCCATCCTTTATCGGGGCTACTTTGGGCAGAATTCACTACCGACTGGGCTTTTTCGTAATACGGATTTCCGCCCAATTTTTCAAACGTGTCGAAGTCGAGACCATTAATCAAGTATGCATAAAATGCGAGAATAGACGACAAATTGTTTGTATAACTATTTTCGATAAATTCGAGTGGCTGTCCCGAGACATATTTAAACGACAAGTCTTTATCGAGAAAATTAAGGATAGTTGTGCTATACGACGAATTATAAACCGGTCGCCGGCTTTGTACCTGGATGGTACCTGTAAACGATTCAATATTGTCCCATGAGGAAATATTGAGCAAAATACTACATTCTATTTTCTCTTCAACCTGATACTCGTAACTGGTCCAACGACGGTTGTTCATAAATTCATACACCGTCGATTGGAGATTTTCGAAAATAGTTTTGTCGCTGCTTTGAACCTGCGATGAATTCACCTGAACCGAGCAAATAAGTTCCTGTGCATTCAAATGCAGGGCAAAAAACGAAAGTAATATTAAAGTTGCAATTCTCATTTTTTCACTTTTAATAATGCTTCCAAAGCATCAACAACAATGGCTGCAGCTTCGGTTTTACTCATGAGGGGATATTTGACCAGTTTTCCTGTACCACCTACAAGCGTGATGGAATTGGTATTGTGCATAAAACCACTACCCGCATCGTTGAGCGAGTTTAAAACGATAAGGTCGGCCTTTTTATTGTTGAGCTTTTTGCGGGCGTTTTCCACTTCGTTGTCGGTTTCGAGTGCAAAACCAATAACAATTTGCCCTTTTTTCTTTTTACTGCCCAAATCGGCCAAAATATCCGGATTTTTTTCGAGCCTCATGGTCAACGAATCGGTATTTTCTTTTTTAAGTTTTTTGTTCGAAAAATCGGCCGGGCGAAAATCGGCAACAGCAGCAGCCATAATGGCTGCAGCGCAATTTGGAAAATGTTTGGTGCATGCTTCGTGCATTTGCACCGCGCTTTCAACAGAAATAAGTTTCACATTGCTATCGGCAGCAATATTGACGGGGCCGGATATAAGAATCACTTCGGCTCCACGACTTGCAAGGACGCTTGCAATGGCATAGCCCATTTTTCCGGAGCTAAAGTTACCGATATAACGAACAGGGTCAATTTTTTCGAATGTTGGGCCAGCAGTTACAAGTATCTTTTTCCCTTTCAACGATTTCGACGAAAAGAAAGCTTCAACAGCATCGACAATTTCCTGAGGTTCCGACATGCGTCCGGCGCCAGCATAACCACAAGCCAAGTCGCCTTCGCCCGGTCCAATCATCCGATGTTTCAATTCGGAAAGCAATTGAACATTGCGTTGAACAACTGGCGACAACCACATTTTGGTATTCATTGCCGGAGCAATAAACACCGGCTTATCGAAAGCCATGAAAGTGGTAGAAAGAGCATCGTCGGCTATTCCCGACGCAAATTTGCCAATGACATTACCTGTTGCCGGTGCAACAATCATTGCATCGGCGTGATCTGTAATTGAAATATGTTCGGTTGAATAAGCCCTGTTTTTGGGAAACACATCGATATACACCGGATTTTCCGACAAGGTTTCAAGAACAGGCAGCGTTACAAACTCAAGTGCATTTTGGGTGCAAACCACCTGAACCGAAGCACCTTTTTGCTTCAGCAGGCGTATAATCAGCGGCGATTTGTATGCAGCGATTCCGCCCGAAATGCCCAATATTATTCGCTTGCCTTTTAGCAATGGTTATTGAAGGTTTTGCGATCCCATCCCGCGACGATGATACACTTTTTTATTTTGAAACTCGTTCAATGCAATCAGTGTTGCTTTAGGCAACGATTCGTACATTTTTGCAAGTTCAATTTGCTCTCTGTTTTCAAAAACTTCTTCAAGATTATCGATAACACTTGTAAATTGTTCCGATTCGCGTTGCAGATCTTCTTTGATTTCCATTGCAATCTGATTTGCACGTTTCGAAATAATCATGATACTCTCGTAAATACTACCTGTTTCGTTTTCGAGAGCATGCAGATTACGGGTTACCGCTGTGGTTTCGATTTTCAGTTTTTTGTAATCCATATATATCAATTCAATTTGCTGAGTTGCAGGTTAATTCGGTCGTTGAGATTTGCCGCCTCACGCATGTATTTGGAATCGGGATACGATGAGGCAAATTTCTTATAAGCTGTTTCGGCAGCAGCAAAACGTTCGCGTTGTTTTGCCGCAATACTGCCATTCGCATAGTAGTAGTTCGATTTGAACACCAAAAATAATATTTCTTCTTTGTACTGAGAACCAGGGTAATCTTTCAGAACATTATTTAAAGCTACAATTGCAGCCTTATATTCTTCGACCTGAAAATACAATTTTGCAAGGTTGAAAGCCTTTGTTTCGAGTTTCAATCGCAATTCGTCCATTAAATCGTTACATTGCTTCACTCGCTCACTCGATGGATATTTGTTCACAAAAAGCTGGAATTCGGTGAGTGCTTCGGTTGTCGATGTCTGATCGAGTGATGGCTCGGCCGATTCGAGATACTGACAATAAGCACCCATAAAGAACGCTTCTTCTGCATATTTGCTATTGGGAAGTGTACGTGCCAAACTGCTGAAATAGTGAGCGGCCATTAAATACTGCTCCTGTTTAAAATAACAATAGGCGTAGCGATAGTAAATATCTTCGAACTCGGATTTTCCGCGATACTCAACAATAAGCTGGTCATAAAGCTGAATGGCCTTGAAATAAACTCCCTTTTCGTATAATTCGTTGGCTTTTGCCAAACGCTCCTGCGAAGAACCATCTTTGAGTAGTTTGTCGTATTGACTGCACGAGACAGTAATAAGCAGTAAGGGAAGAAACAAAAATAGCCAGTGTAATTTCATGCTGCAAAATTAGTAAAAATCAGTGAATAAACGCAATGTTGCTCTAAGTATTGTACAGAAACAAAATTGTTTTATTTTGGCCAGATCAGAAACAAGTAAAGTGCATAGAAACCAAGAAGCAAAGCGCCCTCTATTCGTTTGATTTTCAAACTTGACAAAGCCAAAGGAAATAACAATAAAGCAGAGCCTCCCAAAAATACCATGTCGGTAATACCAATCCCTTCAATTGCGGATGGGTGAATTATGGCTGCAGTGCCTGCAATTGCAAGTAAGTTAAATAGATTTGACCCCACAATATTGCCAATTGCTATATCAGATTCACCTTTGATTGCTGCTATAACAGACGCTGCCAGCTCAGGCAGACTTGTCCCTATACTCACAACGGTCAAACCAATAATTGTTTCGCTCACACCCCACATACGCGCCAGATCGACCCCACCAATTACCAGCAAACGCGAACCACCAATGAGCAAAGCAAGCCCAACTACAATCATCACCAAATAAAGCCATTTGTTTTTTCTGGAAGCAACAATTTTTTCAGGAGCATCGGCTAAAGGATTTCGTTTGTTGTGACGTACCGTAAAAAATACATATGCCGAATAGCCAAGCATTCCTCCAATTAGAATTATTCCATCCCAAAAAGTAAGCGTTGAGTCCCAAAGAACAAAGATCCCCAGCGCCGTTGCGCTGATCAGCAATGGGATATCGGATCGGATAATTCGCTTTGCAACCAAAATGGGTCGAACAACTGCTGTAACCCCCAAAATCAACAACACATTCAGAATATTTGAACCAATTACATTGCCAATAGCCAATCCGGTTTGTCCGCTGGCCGATGCCTGCACCGAAACAACCAGTTCGGGCGAACTTGTTCCAAATGCAACAATGGTAAGCCCGATAATCATTGGCGGAATGCCATAAACCCCAGCCAGTTTCGAGCTGCCCGACACCAGCCACACCGAGCCGAAATACAACAGCACAAGTGAAGAAACGATGAATAGTATGTCGATGAGAAGAGACATTTTTTAGTGGTCAGTTGTGAGTAGTCAGTTGTGAGTAGTCAGTAGTCAGTTGTGAGTAGTCAGTGGTCAGTTAGGAGTCAGGAGAGTTCGGAGAGTGATTTTTCCAACACAGCTATGCGCGACAATGCATCTTGTTCTTTTTTGCGTTCGCTTTCAATAACCTGTGCAGGAGCGCCGTTAACAAACTTTTCGTTTGCCAGTTTTTTGCGAACACTTATCAAAAAGCCATTTGTGTATTCGAGTTCTTTTTGAAGTTTTTCGCGTTCACCCTCAACATCTACATTTTCAGTCACCGGAAAAACAAGCTCCTCGGTGCGAACCAACATCGTAAATGCTTTTTCGGGTTTTTCCGACAAACGGGTAAAGCTATTCAGGTTGGCTAATTTAGCAATCACCGGACTGTAGCGTTCCAATGTTGCGCCCGATTGAACCGGAGCAAAAAACACATCGAGAGGTTCTTTCATCGCAATCTTTTTATCGGTACGATAGGAACGAATTGCCATAATGGCCTCGCGCACAATGTCGAACTGGTCAATCAACTTTTCATCGGCCGAAAAATCCCGGGGCATTTCAGCCAGCATTATTGACTCTTTATCGCTGCGGGGAGCCAACATCTGCCAGATTTCTTCGGTAAGGAAAGGCATAAACGGATGTAACATACGCATGAGTTGATCGAGCAGCGAAATGGTTTCACTGTATGTTTTCGCATCGATGGGTTGGCCGTATGCGGGCTTGATAAACTCGAGATACCAGGAGCAGAAATCGTCCCAAATGAGTTTATAAACCGACATAAGTGCGTCCGATAAGCGGAATTCTTTGAAATGCTCGTCGATTTGACCCGCAACTTGTCTCATTCGGTGGCCAAACCACTCAATCGACAAAGAAGCATATACGGGTTGTGGCAATTTGTCGTCAACTTCCCAACCTTTGACCAAACGGAATGCATTCCAGATTTTGTTGGCAAAATTGCGTCCCTGTTCGCACAGCGAATCGTCGTAAAGCAAATCGTTGCCGGCCGGGGAACTGAACATCATTCCAACACGGACTCCGTCGGCTCCGAATTTCTTCATCAGTTCGATGGGATCGGGGCTGTTGCCGAGCGATTTGCTCATTTTGCGACCTTGTTTATCGCGAACAATACCAGTGAAATAAACATTACTGAACGGTATTTCGTTGCGATAGTCCAGACCGGCCATAATCATACGTGCCACCCAGAAAAACATGATTTCGGGAGCAGTAATCAGATCGTTGGTTGGATAATAATATTTAACATCGTCGTTTTCCGGCTCAAGAATGCCATTAAACACACTTATCGGCCATAGCCAGGAGCTAAACCAGGTATCGAGAACGTCTTCGTCTTGCTTCAAGTCGGATAATGAAATGGCTGCATTGATTTTTCTTGCTTTTTCCAAGGCTTCGGTTTCGTTCAACGCCACCACAAGTTTCCCATCGGGCAGGTACCAAGCCGGAATGCGCTGTCCCCACCACAATTGTCGCGAAATACACCAATCGCGAACATTTTCCATCCAGTGACGATAGGTGTTTTTGAATTTTGCAGGATGGAAGCTCACTTTATCGTTCATAACCACGTCGAGAGCCGGTTTTGCCAGTTCGTCCATTTTCATGAACCACTGTTCGCTGAGCCTCGGCTCGATGGCAACTTCAGTACGCTCGCTGTATCCGACTTTATTTACGTAATCTTCAATCTTCTCCACGTTACCGGCTTCTTCGAGCATCGGCATGATCTTTTTGCGTGCTGCAAAACGGTCCTCGCCTATCAGCAATTGCGCTTTTTCGTTCAGCTTCCCATCGGGAGTCAATATGTCAATAACTTCAAGACCGAATTTCTGCCCGATGGTATAGTCGTTGATATCGTGTGCAGGCGTGATTTTCAGGCATCCGGTACCGAACTCCATATCGACATATTCATCGGTAATCACCGGAATCACGCGGTTGATAAGCGGCACAAGCACTTTCTTTCCGTGAAGATGTTTGAAACGTTCATCGTTCGGATTCACACAAACTGCTGTATCGGCGAGTATAGTCTCGGGACGTGTGGTTGCAATCACTAAATATTCCTTGCTGTTTTCGAGATAATACCTGAGATAATAGAGTTTTGCATTCTGCTCTTTATAAATCACTTCCTCGTCGCTGACAGCTGTGAGTGCGCTCGGGTCCCAGTTCACCATACGGTGGCCTTTGTAGATAAGTCCTTTGTCGTAAAGATCAACAAAAACTTTGATGACCGAATCGTACAGATTTTTGTCCATCGTAAAAGCTGTACGGTCCCAATCGCATGAGGCACCGAGTTTTTTGAGCTGGTCGAGAATAATGCCACCATGTTTTTCTTTCCATTCCCAGGCATGCTTCAGAAATTCTCCGCGCGAAAGCGATTGTTTATCAATGCCATCGGCTTTGAGTTTGGCCACAACCTTGGCTT
>PHDB01000134.1 GCA_002842495.1 Bacteroidetes bacterium HGW-Bacteroidetes-6 | reverse complement strand
GATCGGCTATTTAATTGGCAATAAATCCTCTTTAAAAGCATCATTCACAATGATGAACCAGTTTATTCACCTGTTGAGTTCAACAGGGACAATGCTGCCTGCTGATATTTGGTTGCCTGCAACTAAAAGTATTCAGACTCAGCAGAGTATTCAATATTCAATTGGTTATGAACGTGAGTTTAGCAGGTTAAAGGTTGATTTTAGTCTTGAAGCATATTACAAAACATCATCTAATGTGTTAACCTACCGTGATGGGGCAAATTTTTTCTTTATTGATGCCACAAATCCCCCGCAACAAATCAATTGGGAGACAAATATTACATCAGGAAAAGCCAAATCTTTCGGATTTGAAGCAATGTTCCACAAAAAACAGGGCAAGTGGAACGGTTGGCTGGGCTATGGTTGGTCAAAGTCGAGTGTGAGATTCAATGAGATCAATTCAGGAGATTGGTTTCCATCGGATTATGACCGCAGACACGACGTTACCATCTTATTTTCCTATGACTTCAAACCTCACAGAAAAGTCTCTGCCTCATGGACATATATGTCAGGGCATCCAATAACATTGCCATTTCATACTTCCGTCGCTCACAAACCTTACGATTTTGAAGGACATACTACACCAACGACATTTATAAACATTGACTATTATGGAGGGCGAAATAACTATCGTACCGACAACTACCAACGTCTTGATTTAGCCCTTCAACTTACCAGACCATTAAAGCGAGGAAAAAGAACATGGGAAATTGGTATTTATAACACATATAATCATCACAACCCATTCATGTATTATGTTGATAATGTGTATGGAAGTGATAAAAGAATGTTAAAAAAAATGGCAATATTCCCATTCATCCCTTCAATAACATATGTTCGCAAATTCTAATCCAATGAAAAAAGTCAGTTTCAGTATTGCCACGATCTGTTTTCTGTGCCTTTATCTGTTTGCGTGTACCAAGTTTGAGGAAGAAATTGTCATCGCTGATATTCCGGGTCCTTACGTTGTAAGTTCATTCCTTTATCCCGGAATGCAGACAGTTAAAGTATATGTTCATAAAGCCTATTCACTAAATGCACAGATACAAACCGGATTAATCATACCCGTTGAAAATGCTGAGGTTCACATAGCCAATTCCCAAAGCGGTAAACTTAAGTTGATGTATAACCCCAATGAC
>PHDB01000018.1 GCA_002842495.1 Bacteroidetes bacterium HGW-Bacteroidetes-6 | reverse complement strand
ATGTGACTGAGAGTATTGGTTTTTTATTCAAGAATGTAGTCATCCAGAGCTTGTCGAAGGATGGCAAAGAGGAAACACCGCAAATAACCTATATTCTTACCCATAAATCATATATCCCTTTGTCTGTGCTCAGGACAGGCTTGCTCAATGTAACTGATAGACTGCGTTTTAATGTAGTCATCCAGAGCGTGTCGAAGGATGGCGAACAAATACCAGAAGATAACTAAATGAATAGGCTACACGACATAAATCACATCACTAATAATTCAAAACGTCTCCATTCATCAAAAAAATAAATTCCACGAACAAATATCCCCTATTTTTGCGATATGATTCGATGGTTTCTCCTGTTTTTATTATTGCCTGTTGCGTGTTTTGCGCAGAACGACATGAACGCACGGCTCAATTCGCCCGATTCGAATGTTGTATTCAATTTTTCACTTATTAGCGGTGTGCCGGCGTGGACACTTTTTTTCTACGACAATGAAGTGATTGAACCATCTACATTTTCGTTTCAATTGAACGACCAACCCGATCTGGGCAAAAACCTTATTTGCAAAAGCAGTGAAATAAGTTCTTCCGATGAATATTGGGGCCCCGTTTGGGGAACCGATGCCCAAATCAGAAACCATTACAATCAAGTTATTCTTCACTTGCAGGAAGCTGACGGATTGCAACGTAAGATCAATTTTGTTGTGCGGGTTTACAACGATGGAATAGGTTTCCGTTACGAATTTCCCGAGTGGCCGTCCGACAGCATATTGATTGTTGCCGAGAACACCGAATTCCGCTTTTCGCGAAACGATTCGGCCTGGTGGATTCCATCGAACGAATTTGCATACGAATCGTTGTATCGTCACACGCTACTTAGCGAAATAGCTGATGCAAGCACCCCTGTGACCATTGTGAGCAACAATTACTGCATTAGTATTCACGAAGCGGAATTGCTCGACTATTCCGAAATATGGCTCAAAAAACTTCCGGACGATTCAACCAGTTTTGTATCGTCGCTATGGTCATGGCCCGATGGAATTTGTGTTCGGGGCAAAGCGCCATTCAGGTCGCCTTGGCGAAGTATTATGCTCACACGAACTCCCGGCGAACTCATAGAATCGCACTTAACACTAAACTTGAACGAACCTTGCGTTATCGAAGACGTGTCGTGGATTAAGCCCATGAAATTTGTGGGTATCTGGTGGGGAATGCATATGGGAAAATACACATGGTATGCAGGATCAAATCATGGAGCAACCACAAAACGCACCAAACAATACATCGATTTTGCAGCCAAACATGGCATTGGTGGTGTATTGGCCGAAGGCTGGAACCTTGGTTGGGAAACCTGGGCAACCGACAGCGTGCCTAAGCAGGATTTTTGCACAGCTTACCCCGACTTCGACCTGAAAAAAGTGGTGAAATATGCCAAAAGCAAAAATGTTGAATTCATTTCGCATCACGAAACAGGTGGCAATATTCCGGAATATGAACGGCAGCTCGATTCGGCTATGGCTCTTTGCAATCAGCTTGGAATAACGTCGCTCAAAACCGGCTATGCCGGACCAATTCGGCCTGTAGGAATGCATCATCATGGGCAATATATGGTGCGTCATTTTCAGAAAGTTGTTGAAACAGCTGCTTTCTATCACATCACACTCAATGTTCATGAAAGCATTAAGCCTACGGGACTCGACCGCACATGGCCCAACCTGATGACGCAGGAAGCTGTTCGCGGAAACGAATGGAACGCAACCTACCGCGCTACCCCGCCCTATCACAGCACCATACTTCCATTCACGCGGATGCTGGCCGGACCTTTCGACAACACGCCCGGCATTGTTCATGTGAACTATGCTCCGGGAAAAAATAAACGGCTGTATTGCACCGCAACTCACCAGGCGGCCATGTATGTGGTTTTCTACAGTCCGCTCATGATGCTTGCCGACCTGCCCGAAAACTACGAGGAAAGCGGACTAATCGATTTTATCAGTTCAATACCCAATAGTTGGGATCAAACCATTGTACCCGCTGCCGATCCGGGAAATTACGTTTGCGTGGCCCGACGCAAAGACAACAAATGGTACATGGGTGCTTTGGCCGACGAAAACAGCTATTTATTAAAAATTCCGATGAGTTTTTTGTCGGATTCGGTAGTTTATAGAGCAACAATGGCAAATGATTGTGATGCCACCGACTGGGAAAATAATCCGGAAGACAATGGCTATAGCACATTGTTGTTGCAGAAAAAAGATACAGTATTTATCCCATTGTCAAAAGCTGGTGGATTTATTATGCATTTGACGCCATGTCCACAAATATCCCCCAATGCTCAAATATATGGTATTGAGGTATTTAATAAGGTGGCTATCGATGCTGTAAATCAATTCATGCAACAGAAAACATACGGAAACACAAACATCAGCCATAAAGCTGTAGGAGCTCAAGTGAGTTTGAAAAATAGATACAGCCAATTGTACCCTGCGTCGGGAAACAATGCTATTTGCGATGGTGAGCTTGGTTCGCTCAATTTTTCCGATGGAGGCTGGCAAGGATTTGAAGGAGATGATTTGGAAGCAACTCTTACTTTACCCGATACAATGACTATTTCTAAAATCGAAGTTCGATTTCTGCTCGCTCCAAACGATTGGATATTTCTTCCGAAAAACGTAGCAATATACGTTTCAAGTGACGGAATAAACTTCGTACCAGTTCAAGATACAGTCCTTACCAGCAACAAGCCCAAAGACATAAAAATTGTTGATATTCAGCATATCGTAGCCGAGTTTGACTCTAAGAAAGTAAAATACATTAAAATTGTTGCAGAAAACCAGCATATTTGTCCAATGTGGCACTATGCACGGGGAAATAAAGCATGGATGTTTTGCGATGAAATTATTGTACGGTAGAAAATGGCAAAAAATTCAATCTGTGCTGGATGGGTTCAGTTCAAACATCGTTGCGACAACAAAAAATAATGAATTGCACCTTTCCGAGTACAATGGTGGTATTTCAAGGATATAAAGCCGTTATTTTATCACCATATGTTACGACCCGAAATTTTGATGCATATAGTTCAATAAATCGGTTTCGGCTTGTACCACCTGATTGTCGGACATAGCAGCTTTTTCCATCAAGCGGACAATTTTTCCATGCTTTTTGGGATCGTCTGGCATACGCAAAACCAATTTTTTGTTTTTAGCCATTTCGATTGCAGGGCCAATTTTTGAAGGATTGTAGCCCAACTTTTTGGCCAGTGAACGCGCAAATTGTTCTTCTTCGGCAGCAAAAACGCCATCGGAAGCCATCATGATAAGAACATTATTGAAAGCGTAATCGCGGACATCGAGCAAGTCATCAACTTTTCCAACGCCCATTTCTGCAATTTCGTCGGGTTCGGCACCTTCCATACGAAGTTTATACTGACCAAGCGAATACACTCCTTCAACAATCCATTCAAAATCGGGGCTGTTAACTTCGGCTCCGCAGAATGGGCATTTAATGTCGATGGTATCGCTGAGTGTTCCACCACACGAAGGACATTGATGGGCATACAACAAACCTTTTGGAGGAGCTGCATTGAGTGTTCGGGTAAGCACAATCACCTGCGACTGAGTTCGAACAACCGGATCGATAATAGCGTCGAGTTCTTCGGGATTTTCTTTTTTCATTTGCAGACGTTGATAGCTCTTACGGATAAAAAATCCGAGATAGTTGCTTTTATCATCGTTCCATGCCGATATTAAAGTAACATCGTTGAGAAACAATCGGTTGAAAAGAACTACCCAAGCTCCTTCGGTTTCGGCCACGAGTTTTTCGTACGATTCGGAATTGGAAAACCGTCGAGCAAGAAGTGGATTGCGCAAAGCTTTTGCTATTTCCCATTGTAAAAAAGCATTAGAAGCTTTGTCTTCGAGCCACTGAACAGAAAATCCTTTGTCGTGACCCGAAATCTTTTGAATTTTCTGATACAAGTTACTTTCTTTATGTGCCATCGACTGGCTAAAAGTGAAATCGTCGGCCTGCGTTATCTCACATAAAACCCAATCGAATTCTCCGGTATTGATTACTGTTTTGCAATAAGGACAAGTTCCGGTTTCGCCTTCAATTTCCGAAAGCTCAGCTCCACACTGCGGGCAATGAATATCGTTGTACAAATCGCCGCCTTTTATAGCTCCGGCTTTGCGAATAAAAGTCCAATATTCCACAAACGAATCGTAGCCCCCCGAATTGAGTTTGGGAAAACGCTTCGAAACAAACGTATCTTTCATACTGGCGTGTATCGCTACATCAAGAACATTGAAGTCGCCATCGTTCCGAAAACCAGCTACCACAGCCGAATGAATTTCGATTTGCGATAGTTGGTTGCTTTGTTGCAATTTTTTCATCATAATAAACTGCACATTGAAACGCTGATAAACACCATCGCTGATGAACTTGCGTATCTTTTTTGTCTCTTGCTCCATCCATGCTTGCTGTATGGCCATAAAAGCTGTTCTCACTTTAACCAGAAAAGCATTTTCGTCGAACCCGGGATTGGTCTGCTTATATTTCAAAAATGCAGGATCTGCTTTCAGATTGGTTGCAGTCGGAACCTTATTGAGAACCGATGCCTGTTTTGTTTTCTTACGAAAAAGATATCCAAGCAATATTAAAGCTCCAATGGTGATTACATTCCACGGAAAAGGCAAATACAACAGAATAAGAATGATCTGAAAAATTCCACCACCGTCTCCACCGCCACTACCACCACCGCCCCCGCCACCTGCACGCGAAAACGCATCGATGGTCATGAGAATCAGCACAATAAATATAAATATTGTAGCCGGATTTTGTTTTTTCTTAGTGATCATAGCAATGGATATTTGCTTCAAATGTAAAAGATTTTTCTTAATCCCAAAAATCAATAATGATTGTCTGAACTCAATAGTGTCGCTCCAAAACCAATGCTATTGCGCTCCTATAGATATATATGCATGTGAATAAGTTATGGGAAACACATATCTTTGTATAAATGAATCTTAAAACACGTAATTTCCATCCCCACTTGCCTGAAATAAGTATTTTACGACTCATTGTAGGTATTGCTGGTGGATTATCGTTTTCGTATTCCATTTATGCATTTTTAGTAGTTTGCCGCGAAGTTATCAGACTTCTATCCATAACTGATTATGGCGATGTGTGGATTCTTTCGGATGCCGAAGTTCATTTCTACAATTTCTTTTACGCTTTGCTTGCGCTTATTTTCGGGCAATCGTTGATACTCAGAATCTGGTTTTTCAGACTTCGAAGGCCATTTGAGAAGCGTCAGTTTTTGTATCAATCGATATTGAATGACCAACGAAACCTGAATGCGTTTTTCATTCACTGGTTCACGAAAATATCGTTGATTTTAGGCTTTTTGTATGGTGTTATTCAAGCATATACTCTTAAATCGTCAAGTCTATATCCCGAATATAACTTCCTATTTATTCTTTTTGCTGTTGTTTTGTTTTTACAAACCTGGACCACTATCAGAAGAAAATACAAAGGTGTTTTGCGTTGGATGGCAGTTTCGGCAATACTGATTGTTGGAGCCTCCTTTGTGTTTTCAAGAATAAATGTTATTGATTATAAGAAACTTAATGAAGTTGTACTCAACAAAAACATCAGCTATGTTTATCAAATTGATTATCCGGTATGCGAGTATTTCAATCGCATTGAAAGACACAATCTTGTTGAGGATTTATACTTAATAGCACCCAAGAGCAAGCATGATACGCCGATGCTTATTTACCAAGAAAAAAAGTACCTGCTTTCAGAAATATTCGACATTAAGACCAAGGTCAACAGTAATCATCCCGAATACGACAGACCTTATTTGACTTACAGGCTGCATATCGACCGAAAAACGCCCATGAAATATGTTTATCAGTTGACCGATTCTTTGTCGGGATATGGAATGAATAAAATTGGATATGTGGTTTCAACATTGCAACCAAAGCTGGCCAATCCCAATAATGTGCTGTTTATGCAATTGCCAACTCTAATTTCTCCTCAATACTATCGAAAATCAGGTGGGCCACCAATACCTCCTCCTATTATTCCAACAAATTTACGGCAGTTTAGCAATAGAATAATTGTTGAATACAACAAAATCAGCAACGGTATTCTTGTAAACGGAAAAAATATTGAAGAAAGAAAATTGACAACCTGTTTTAAAGAAAACATTGAACACGATTTTAATTACGTGTGCTTCATTTGCAAAAACGATAATCAACCATACGAGAGTTTTATTAGCGTTTTAAGTCATTTGATGATAGCTGTTGAAAATATTCGCAATATCGAATCGCAAAAATGCAGAGGAGTTAATTTTAACGACCTAATGGACTACGAAATGGAAGAGAAAATCAGAAAAGAAATACCTTTACATATTTTCAATGTTGATTCAATACCGAACGACACGCTGATGGAGTGCAATTGCCATTAATTCTGCTTTATTAGCTGATATGTTTGTACATTATTGCTGCTTTTCGCAACAATTATATACGTTCCGGCAGGCCAAGACGAACAATCGATATTGTAATTCATTTTATCGGAATCGGAGACAAATGAACTCACTATCTGTCCCAACGAATTGATAACAAAGATTTCGCATGGTTTGGAATCATTAAGGAAAATATGAAGATTGTCTGCAACTGGATTTGGATAGAAATTACTTATCAACTCACTTTCGTCGGTTTTTGGTACTACAGCAATAGTGTACGATTTGTTTTCCAATCCATCAAAACTTTTATCGATAAGGTAATAAAAATAGGAAATCCCTTTTTCAACAGAATTGTCGCTGAATTGATAGTTTTTCAGTGAATTGCTATTCCCCGCTCCTTCAATCTCCGCAACGACACTAAAATTCAAATTGTCGGAACTACGATACAAAATAAAACCCGCATTATTGGTTTCGGTTGCCGTTGACCAGGATAAATCAATTGAATTATTGTTCCACTTTCCGTCAAAAGTAAGCAACTCTACGGGAAGTGTCGCTCCGGCTTCAACAGCAGTCCACCAACTGAATCCATCGAGACTGGAAAGCAAAATGGTGTTATTGGAAGTATTTACTGTTCCGCCCATATCGGTCCAATGCACTCCTGCATCGGACGATTTGTAGAGATGGAGATTGGCTTCGGCATTTCCGTTAAGTTCAGCGTCGCGATAGCTGAATGTCAGAGTTGCATTCAATCCTGTATTTGTAGTTGGAGCAATAGAGTAAAATCGTTTTATTGATGAAATACCTGTACCAAGAATGGGCGAATGTTTACGAATTATTGTAGTGGTTCCCATATTGGCTGCTGTAGTGATAATTGCTCCCAAGCCACCTACATTTTGAGCTGTAATAGCCGAGAGGCTTCTTGTAGTTTGTATCTGCCCGGTTGAGCCATACAAACTTCCGTTGTATTCGTACAAAGTTGCATTGCTACCCAGTGTAATTGTTTGTCCATTCAGGTCAATATCCTGATCAATAATAAAATTTCTTGTTATATTTAACGATGAAGCAAGACTGGACGATGTGCCACTGCCAATATATAGATTTGTCAAAACAGGCGACGCATTGATTATCGGTTCGTTGTAGTAATTAAGAATTCCAACATTATCGGTAGTGCCAGGAACACTTCCTCTACTCCAATTCGAAGCCAGCGACCAATTGGTTGAAGATGTGTTTAACCATACATTATAAGCGTCCGAGGTCACCCAACTTCCACTACTGAGTGAGCCATCGTTGCGATTCGGCGAAAAATCAGGAAAGGTTGTTCCGGTATTAACATCAAAAGGATAATATGCAACAAGATTTGCTTCTTGTCCGGTTAAATGATAAAACATGTTTTCGCGAATTTCTGCTGCTGTGCGTACATCGGACCATATACGCAGCTCATCGAGTTTTCCATTGTAGTATTGGCTGTACCCATCTCGTTTTCCAATAATAATATTTCGCATCGAAGTACCAATGGTCGCAGTTGCAGTTTGATTGAGTACTCCATCGAGATAAAGATACATGGTTGTTCCGTCGAAAACACCGGCAATATGATGCCAATCGCTATTGTCTATTCCCATCCAGATTTCAGCAACACCGCTACCAGAACCAACACCAAATATAATTGTATAAGATCCGGGAACTGGAAAAAAATACCAATTTCTGTTCGCATCGCGCCCATTATCAATTATTCCGGCCCAGGTTGTTGAAGGAGCATCCATTTGCATCCAAAATTCAACAGTAAATACAGAATTTTGGAGAGAAGCATTGGCTGGTATTGTACCATAATTTGAACTTCCATTGACTTTCAAACAGTTTCTGGTTTCAAACATAGCCGGAGAAGTAAACCATTCATTTCCGGTCATATTGGTTAATGTTCCAGTATTGCTGCCTTTACTATCGGCTAGCGAAGTACCCGAATTTTCGTTGAATTTGTAATACGAAACCAGATTTGTTTCACCAGCAGGATTGCTCAATTCGCAATACATATTTTGTCTGATTTGTAATTCGGAACGAACACCGCTCCATACTCTCACTTCGTCGATGGAACCTTTAAAACGATAGGTTGCATCGCTCCGGCTTCCGATCTCAAATAAAGTTGCAGTATTATTAATAGCTGTGCCAACCGGATTCGATCCGTTATTTGTCAATGTAACCTGTACACCGTTTATATACATTCTTGCGGTTGAAATTGACGGATCGTAAACTACAGCCATGTGAGTCCACCGGCCGGTGGGTAAAACATTCGAAGCATCAAGGTAAACACCGGTTGTCGGGATAAACCGGATGCCATTGGCTCCCGCGCCGCCACCGGTATGCAGTTCCATTTGCTCAACATCTTTGCCGCAGATGAAGTTTATATCCGATGAACTTGATGGATCCCATTTCACCCATGCTTCGATAGTAAAGGCCGTTAAACTGTTGTCGATATCCGCAGTCGAAACATAATCATCTGTCCCGTCAAAATTCAGGGCATTATTGCCCGATTGAGCATGAATTATCAATGAATTCAAAACAGTAATTAAAAAAACAGATATAATTGCTTTCATGATATTAGGAATTTATTCAACTTCTCAAATATCTTAAATAAACAACTTGTTTTTTTATTGGTAAATACGTCCTGTTTATGGGTAATATTACTTGTTTTTAGAAATTTGAATAAAAAAAGGCTGCAAGAAATTGCAGCCTTTTGAGTAGTAAAACATTGTGTTTATTCAACAACAATTTTTTTGATTATCATTTCATTGTTGGTTCTCAGTTTCAAAGTATAAACACCCGAAGCAAAACCGTTCAGCGAAACATTTTCCTGCGTCATTTGTTCGTTATACACTATTTTGCCGGCAATATCAACAATTTCCAGCATCATTCCATCGGAAATGCTGTTGCAATAAACCGTGAATGTTCCGTTTGAAGGATTTGGAAATACTCCAACTTCAATTTCAGGAACATCAATACCTACAGTAAAACTAACATTCACATCTGCAACTTGTGTGCAACCCGAAGCATCGGTAACCGTTACAGTATATAGTCCGGCATCAAGACCTGTTGTAGTTGCAGTTGTATCCATATTGCTCCAAAGATAACTATACGGAGGAACACCACCCAAAGCGCTAACCATGGCTTCTCCGTCGCTGCACGAAGAGCAGCTGGCTGCTACCGACGATGTATCTACCATAAAAGTTTCGCAAGGATCTACAACATTAAGTCGCAACACAAATGGCTTTGCAAAGCTTGCTCCAAATGTTTCAGTATTTCCCCAACCACCAAGAGGAGTTGAGGGCCAGTTGACCCACATATGGCCCGTTGTAAAAATATCGGTTGTTTGCGATAGCGATATAGTGCTGTCAAATTCAACCATGGTTACAGCATATTGACCCGAATCGAGAAGCGCCATACCATTATTTCCATACAAATTGATTGTATAAAAACGTGCCGAATCGTCGGGATAGTACAAAGTATCGGTAGAAGCAACAATAGAATCGGGTACTCCTGCAACCATATTCCAGATAACAGCAGCAAACGGCTCTCCAGTGTAACCTCTGGTAACACTCAATGAAATAGAAGAAGCATAAACTGGTTTGGTAATAGCGTAGTCTTGACCTAAATAGCCACCATTTCCCGCTCCAATACCTAAAGCGCCTACTACAATTCCTTTGTCGCGTGCATAAGTACTGTCTGAAACAACAAAAGAAACCGATGATAATGTATCGTTTGCATTGTTGCTATCTGTTTCGTTCATCGACGCAGAATAGTGTATAGTGTAAGTTCCGGTGGATACAGGGCTAAATGGTAGTGTGGCAAGATGAATACTGGCTCCGCTCAACAACGAATCGGGACTAGTAATTGAATCGGAATAAGCAATTGCACCAAACTCATCGGTAATTTCCACATTCAGTTTAGGGTTGTGCAAAACATTTAACCCATTATTTTTTAACGTAGCTCCCGGAATAGTAACATCTTGTGAAAGGTAAAACGGAACTTGAGAATATTCCGAAACATTGTCTGCAGCCAATAGCATAATTTCGTCGTTTACAACAGCTTCAACAACCACATCATCAATTAGGAGTAAAAATTTGTCGATTGAATTATTTCTGAACCCAATATAAACAGTCTGGCCAGCATAAGAGCTTAAATCAACTTCGCGAGCTGTCCATGTTGTGTTTTCAGCTGCTGTACTAAAAAGAACGGTTGATGATGTAATCATATTTCCAATAACACCGGTTGAGCCGGTTGGAGCAACAGTCATGATTCTCACCTCGTATCCATCGCGGTATGCAGGGTCGTAAGCAACAGCATTCCATGTAAGTTTGCAGTTCGAAACAAGTGGCCCGATTGCCGGGGTCCACATCCAATCGTTAGCAGTTCCTGCAGGGGTATAATACGAGGTACTAAAAGCACATGAATCGGTTACATTAAAACTGAAATCTTCGCGCCTTTCCCAGGCTTCGTTTACGTATGAAACAGATGATGATGCCGTTAGATTATCAACATTAGCCAATGTCCATCCGGCAGGAAAAGAATAGGTTCCTGCACCCCCTGCAGTTGGACCGCCAACATTGTCGAAATCTTCCTGGAAAATGACCTGCGACTGCAAATTGAGTGCAGATGCAAAAAGAAACAAAAATATAAGTTTTTTCATTTGAAGGTTTTTATTTGTCTGCAAATTTAACAAATAAGGAATACATTAAATAAAAACCAATATGATATTTATTACATTTTCATTTCGTATTCATCGTTGTTTTGGCAAAGCAAACAATAAATAGCTCAAATTCAGAAATAAAGAGTACCTTTGCGTCAAATTGAGTGTTTTGGATACAATACTTATTGTATAAATATCAGTATTTTCTTGTCTTCATCGCTATCAATTCATCATTATTATTCACAAATTCAGAAAATGAACATTTACATTTCGAATTTAAGTTACAGTCTGAACGACAACGACTTAAAAACCTTGTTTGAGGAGTATGGCGAAGTGACCTCCGCCAAAATTATTATGGATCACATGACCGGTAGGTCACGTGGATTCGGCTTTGTTGAAATGCCTGACAAAGATGCAGCTACCAAAGCTATACGTGAACTGCACGAAGCAGAATACGACGGTAAAGTTATTACCGTAAACGAAGCTAAACCAAGAGAAGACCGTCCCAAAAGCAATTTTGGTGGTGGCGATCGCGGTGGCAGTCGTGGCGGAAACGGTGGTGGATTTAATTCCGACAGAAAACCAAAGCGCTGGTAATCTACAACCCATTATGCTATTCCAAATCACAATCTTTTACCGGATTGTGATTTTTTTTGCAATTCTCCAATTTATTTATATTTTTGAAAAAAAAAACCAAAAACCAACTTAAGATGAAAAAATTGCTATTGTTAGTTTTGCTGAGTATCATTTCGATAACTGCAATTCAAGCCCAATCGGCTGAAATCACCAATGTCCGACGTCGCGAGTTCAGAGGTGTATTCCCTATTATGAACAAAGCGACAAACGAAGTTAAGGGTTACTATACTTTTTACGTAAACGAAAAAGTTGGTGGCGGGATGGTGAATTTCATTGTCGATATTTTCGACAAAGAACTTAACTTATTGAAAGAAACTCCAATAACAATTACCAAATACAGTAGCGTGGATGGTGCTGAGTTCAACGGAACCGACTTTTTGTTTGTGTTTAACGATTTCATGAAAAAGAAACTCACCTATGTGACCATGGATGCCGATGGCGAGATTATAAAACAAAAAGTAATAACAGAAGAAAAACGTTATGCCGCAACTGCCGATGTTTATACTGCTCAGGATGGATTCTTTATTGTTAAGCCCATTAAAGAAAAAAAATGGGGTTATTCGATTGAGAAAGTTGACAGGGAGCTCAACTCACTTTGGGAAAAATCGTCAATGGTTGAAAAAGGCATGGTTGCCGTTGAAGCCGTTGAGGCTTCAACCGACAGAATTGTTGTTATTGAAGTAAAAAAACCAACCATGATGTCGTCGAAAGCAACAGCCAATCTAATTTGTTTATCGGATGACTCTGGCGAGGAAATTTACAATTATCCTCTTTATGATGGTGAATCGACCTGTATGCCTTCTGCTTTTTTAATTGATAAAGACAACAATGTTATTACAGGCGGTATGTACTTTGAGGGCGAAATTTGGGATGCAGTAAATTCAGATGGCATATTCTTTTTAAAACTTAACGCCGAAGGTGAAAAAGTTTCGTATTCAAAAGAAGATTGGGATAAAGGCATTGCAGCATTTATCAAAAATGCTACTGCAAAAAGCTTAACAATTGGCAGTAAGCCAAAAGTTATTTTTGAAGAGATTGTTGAAACTTCAGATGGAAATTACCGACTGATTGGGGAAACATTTAAAAAGAACCTGAGTATGGTGAGTATAGGAAAAGATGCGTATATAGGCGATCCAAATTCTGATAATAACAGACAGGTTTACACATTCGAAATCATGGATTTTATTCTTTTTAAATATACTTCAAATGCAGAACTCTCCAATGTATCTGTAATCCCGAAAGAACATACAAAAGTTTTGTGCTACTACCCATACAATCAGATTGGCGGAATTCGTTTAGCTCAAATTGTGAAAGACTTTGGATATTTTAATTTTGCTTTTGTAACTACATTGCCCGAGTCGACAGAACCACTTTTGGTAAGTAAAAATTTTCTTGACAAAGAAGCGTATATCGGCATCAATACAATCGATCAGGAAGACAATAACGAAATGCATAAAATTCCCATCAACCGCAAAGAATTCAGAGGAGGTAGTGGTGGCGTTATGCCTTGCCAACCCGGAAAGGTTGCTGTGTTCACTTTCAGTAGAAAAGAACAGACCATTAATATCTATTTTGAGGATATCAAGCTTTAAAAACGTTGTACCAAACCAATTAAACTCACGGATTTATTGTTAATCCGTGAGTTTTTTTATTACGATTTAAGCCTGGGGTGATTTAAATTCCCATTCCGATGTATTTTCGTTGAAAGCATACATCGATTGTACCTTAACGAAAGCATCAACAATTGCTTTTTCCCTCTTTTCAGGAGTAACATTGGTTTTTAATATTGTATTGGGATCGTTGTTTTTATTCACCATAGCACTGCCAGCTGAGGAAGTTGCGCTGCGAACAGCCGAACCTCCTACTCCGCCAACCAGAGATCCAAAAAAGCCTGCAATAACACTGATTATGGTGTTTTTTGCCATCGACTTGCCGACATTTTTTCCAATGTTTTTTTTCATTTCGGCTTCATCGGCCATAATAATGGCTACCGATTGTAAAACCGATTGTTGATTTTTTGCACAAAACTCAAGATTGATTTGGTTTCCGTTTACAAGTTCTTCCTTCCGGATGATAGGCTTGATTGAAGCATAAGTGATTTCCATAACTACTGGTTTTATCGGCTAATATATCAGTGTTTCAATTTATTTTTTTATTTATTTGGCAGTAAGCCATTATTCGTGGGTAAAACTATCGTGTTTTAAGGTAACAACAGACCCTTGTTTATTTCCCACCCCAAACGCAGGAAGCTCAGACTCACAAAACGAAAAAACGTTGTCTTGCTAATAAGTTATTATTATTGAATCGATACGAAAAACAAGTTTTTCAATTAAATATAAAACAGCCTGGGTTTTGAGGGAAAATGAATTTTCCGCTATGATATTCTCATATTTAAACATAAGGTATATAAACATTTTGTATTTTTGAAGAAGTCTGTTTTTGATCAATATACAATGAAAAAGCTACTCTATTTATTATTTTTTTGTTTTTGTTCTTTCCAGTTGAAAGCTCAAACAACCAATCCTCAGCTTATTACTCCTTTGCCATCAGTGTTGAATGAATCGTCGGGAGTTGAAGTGAATGGCTGCAATAGCATTTGGACCCACAACGATAGCGGCGATAGCGCCCGCATATTCAATATCGACACATTAGGCAATATTTTACGCATTCTACATCTCTCTATCGATACAGCTTTTGATTGCGAAGAATCGACACAAGATTCTGAAGGGAACTTTTATATTGGCGATTTTGGAAACAATTTGCAAAACAGAACCAATTTGCGCATATATAAAATACCTAACCCCGATTCGTTGATATCCGACACTGTTTTCCCTGAAATAATCAACTTCAGCTTTTCCGATCAAGTACTTTTCCCTCCTCCTTCTGCTGCCCAGAACTTTGATTGCGAAGCCATGTTTCATTTCAACGATTCATTGTATTTGTTCTCGAAAAACTGGGGAACATCGAATTACAGTAAGATGTATCGTTTGCCCGACCAGCCGGGTGATTATGTTGCAGAACTTTTGGATAGTTTCAACACAGGGACATGGGTTACTTCTGCCGACATCAGTCCAACGGGGAAAACCATGATTTTGCTTTCCGAAACCCGGATTTGGCTTTTTACCGAATATACTCCGGGTCATTTTTTCGATGGGTATGCACAGCAATTAACCATGGATTACAGTCAAAAAGAAGCCGTTGTATTTGTTGATGATTCGGTGGTTTATATTACCGACGAATTTTTTCTTTCAGTGGGTGGAAACTTGTATTCACTCAATCTGGCTTCGTGGATCAATGCTTTACCCGATGCTATAAAACAAAATGAAATAGACATTTATCCCAATCCGGCAATAAATCAGCTCAATATTCAATTCAACAATATTCCCGGCGAATTCACAACCGAAATTTTTAATATTTCCGGATACCTGATCTGCCACGAAAACAACAACAGCACACTCAATATTTCCGACTTGGAACCAGGCATATATTTGCTGAAAATTGTAACATATGAGAAGGCCGTATTCGTCAAATTTATTAAATCCTGAATATATTTACCATTCAATGACGAGAACAGTATAAAATTACGTGGGAAATTACTCGTTTGATATCACGATGATTTCATAGTAGATACAAGACAATTTCCAGTATCTACGAGTTTAGTCTGGTGGGCTTCCATAATGGGTTTTGCAACCAGTTCTGCAATATCAATCAAGTTGTCCGACGAATGTGGCGCCAATGTTTTTTTACAAAGCGGACATGCTGTTACAATAATATCGGGATTACTTTCCATCAAAACTTTTACAGCATCGGATGCCATCAATTCACGCTTTTCGTGTGTTACCTTCAGATTTGAAATACTGCCACCACAACAAACAGCTTTTTTTCTCTCCTGGTCCGATTTGGTGAGGGTGCCGTATTTGGCAAGCACATATCTCGGAGCTTCATAAACACCACTTCCCCTACCCAGCTCACATGGATCGTGAAACGTAATCCGATTACCCGATTTCGTTGGTTTGATTCGTTTACTTTCAATCAACAGTTTAATTAATTGACTGTGGTGCATTACATGCATTTTCAATCCATAATCTTCTTTAAACGTTTTAAAACAAATCGGGCAGCTTGTCACCAAGATCATCGATTTTTTCGAAGTGAACAATTCGATATTTTTTTTCCTCAACTGATTTGCAGCATCGGTCAATCCTGCTTGCATCAGAGGTCGACCACAACAAATACTACCGTCTTTATCAACAAAGTCGTACGATATTCCTGCTTCTTCGAAAATAGTCTCCATGGCTTTCGGAATCGAAGGAGTGAGATGCGACATACAGCCTGCAAAATACAAAACATGGGTTTCGTTGGCTATTTCAATAGTATTGATTGCAGGCAAATAATCGTAATTGAATCCAACCGTTTTATTGGTGAGTTTGCGGGTAATATCGCGCATATTGGTGATATCAATTCCAACCGGACAATATGTATTGCAACGCCCACACAGCAGACAATTCAGGTATTTATCTTCGAAATGCATGTTGTAGCGAACACTTTGAATAAAATAGGCCGGTTGAACATCCGATACTCCGGCGGAAGAACTCAACTGACATTTATCGATACAGATTCCGCAACGACTACATGCATTCATCTCGAAACGCACAAAGCCTTTCAGTTCTTTACCCGATTTAATTCCCAGGTTTCTGAAAAACACAATAAATGGTTCCGTTAAAATATGCATATAGCGCGAAAACGGCATTGCAACCAGAAAAATTGCCAATACAATGGAATAAACCCACCACGAAGGATATTCGAGTTGCCGCACCGGAAGAAATAAAGCCAATGTATTGCCGCTGGTCTGCGTAAGAAAACCACCATTGTGATGATTAGCAGCATTAAGCGATTCGGCCAACCAACGTGCCGGGAAAATCAACCACAAAGCATACAATGCAATACGGTCGGCCAACATCAGCCGGGTTGTTTTTTTCATACCAAACAACCGTTTCCAGAAACGTTTCAGAATAGCAAACATCACCGCTACAAGAACTACAAGCAATAGAAAATCCATCATAAAAGTGAAGAACTTTCCGTATTCAATACCATGCTTATTGGGTTCAAAGAAATTAAAAAATATGGGATCCCATGGCATGTTGAACACGTCGTGCTGACCAAATTTCGACTCGATGGTACCCATCAGAATAAGCAAAAACCAACCCAAGGCCAGGCTCATGTGCATATAGCCCAATACCGGATTTATTTTGAATATTTTCCGATGAATCAGACATTCCATAACAGATTCTTTCACTGCCTTAAAAATCCTGAAAGTAAAAAAGTTGCGAAACATCACCCTACGGTCTTCTACCGGAATCTGATCGAGCCACACAATATATTTCCACATGAGTGTTAGCCCCATCACTAACAAAGCCAGAAAAAACGGCAGCACAAAAGGATCAAAGTTCATGTCCATCGAAGTGCTTTTTCAGGTGAAACAAAATATGACGAGTATTCACGTTTCGTGGACAAACCAATGTGCATTTTCCGCACAACATGCAACGCGAAATTTCGTCGGAAACCTCCTTGTTCATACCCCGACGAAGATAGAGCGAAAGACGGCGAAAACTGAACGATGTATATTGTCCGGCCGTACATGTTGCTGCGCAGCTACCACAAAAAAAGCAAACACCTATACTCGGTTCAAGAGATTTTATTTTTTTGTACAACGATAAATCGGCTTTATCAAAGTCGATTTGTTGCGATTTATTGATTTTAAAGCCAAAATCGGTTTTCATAAATCAACGATTTTCGACATTGCTGTTTTTTAAATATCCGGCCACACGCAAAGCTGTGCTTCGGGCATCTAAAATACTATTGGTAATTGTTCGCGGAGCCGAGCAGCTTCCGGCCATAAAAACACCCGGTACCGAAGTGGTTCCTGTTCCTGTATGTTCGTCGGCGCTATGCAAAAAACCATTGTCGTTAAATGTAACCCCAAACATCTGTCCCATTTTACGTGTTCCAGCAGAAGGTTCGAAGCCAACAAGCAGAATGAGCAAATCGACCGACATTTTCAAAGGACGACCGGTCAGCGTATCTTCGACCTTTACAACTACGGAATTATCAGCATTTTCGGATGCTTCCGACAAACGTCCACGGATAAACTGAACACCATGCTTTTCCTGCGCTTCTTTGTACATTTCTTCGAAATGCATTCCAAACATCCGCAAATCCATATAAAAACAAAATACTTCAGCTTCGGGCAGCACTTTCTTGATCTCTATGGCCTGCTTTACTCCAGTAACGCAGCATACTTTACTGCAATACACATTGCCGGCTTTTTCGTCGCGCGATCCCACACAATGTACAATTCCAACCCGTTTCACCGGTTTGCCATCGTGACGTACTATGTTTCTTCCTTCGCAAAACCACTGTTCCAGGTCTTTACTCGTAATCACATTATCGTAAATACCATAGCCATATTCTTCTTTTTTTCGTGCATCGAAAACATCGAAACCCGTTGCAATTACAACAGCATCGGCATCGAGTATTTTTCCATCCGAAATACAAAGCTTCATTTGAGTTCCGCTTCGTTCAAAACTTTCTACTTCTGTTTCGGTGAAAATATTCACTTTGGAGAGCGTATTTCCATTCTGCAAAAAGTCTTTTACTTCTTTGCCCAAACGCATGTTTGGAAAAAGTCGATCCCACGAATTAAGCTTGCCTCCTGTTTGAACGTCTTTCTCAATCAGGCTCACCTCGAACCCGATATCGGACAAATAGGTAGCCGATTCCATTCCTGCAGGGCCACCACCAATAACTACAACTTTCTTATTCATCCATTACCGTTTTTAATACCGATGGTTTTTCTGGGCGACCCAAATCGCGACCATCAAGCGATTTGTATTGATCTTCGGATTTATATTCGTATCCCATTTTTCGAAGCAACGGTTCAACCGACACCTGATGCATCTGTAAACCAAGCTCCCACGGATCGTATCCAAGCACAATTCCGGCCAATTCTTCATAAGTAAGGACAGGAATTCCCATTCCTTTTTCATCATATGTTTTTCCTTCGGTCTCGGCAATAAAATATTGCCAACGATCGAGAAACATGGGACATCCCGGACAGTTTGTCAGAATAAAATCGGGCTTGTAGGGCTGCATGCTCTCGAATTTCTTTTGAGAGTTGGCAACCGAGTAACCACGATTTGCCTTTACAGTGTATTGCCGAAATCCAAAACCGCAACAATGACGACGCTCGGGGTAATCAATCACTTCTCCGCCCCAATCTTCGATCATTCCTGCCAACACATACGGATATTCGGCACCACCAACTCCTTTGTGAGGAAACATTTTTGCATAATGGCAGCCGATGTGTTCAACTCCACGCAATGGCTTTCCGTTTGAGACATTGGTAAGGCTATATTTTCGCCGGGCAAATATTTCTTTACGAAACTTAAAAATGACATCGCTGGTATGCGACATATTTTCGGGAATTTTAAACTCCCTGCCCGTGGCTTTACGTAAATTTTCGCGGGTTTGTGCCAATATTTCGGGATGCGACTCCCAGGTTTCGAGTATTTCGGTATAAAGACCAAACGATGTTATACACGAAGGGGTGAAATTTTCAATTCCCAATTCTGTCATTAGTGCAAACTGGCGTGCAACAACAGTCATAGTGGTATCGAAAGGAATAACATCGCAATGGTAACCGATACCGGTACAAGTTGTTTGACAAGGCGAATCACAAACCGTTTTCCCTAGTACCTCACGCAAAATGCGCAAAAATGTCGTTTCAGAACCCGGAAAAAAATTCTGACGGATACAACTTCGTGCATACCAATAGTTATCATCAGCAATTTCTTTCTGATATTCCTTCCAAATATGCCTTTTCCCTTCGTCTTTCATTCGTTTTCGAGTTTACGGCTATTATAATTATAAACATGATGGAAGTATTCGCAATTATTACTATCATCAAATTGCAATCCCATTTCTGCTGCTTTTATTTTCGAAAAATATTCAATGGTTTCATAACGCTTTGTTCCACCGGTAACATCGAAAATACGCTGCAACTCATCTAAATCGGATTGTGCTATTTTTCGCAAAGCACCACCGCCCGGTTTATTGTAATTGGCACCCGTTTTAGCTAAAATGTCTTCGGCATTATCGCGAACCCATTGCCACTGTGGTCCTTGTTCGGGAAACATTTCGCTGTCAAGATGGTCGAACCATACACAATAACCGGTATCAAGAATACTCTGACCTATCATTCGTTTTATTGACAACATTTGCCGACCTTTTTCCGACTCGGTGAAATAGCCCAATTCCTGAGACAAAACACGCAATGCTATGATAACCATTCCTGGTGCATTGCCGCGCGGACAACGCGTCTTGCAGCTCATACATTCGCCACAAGCCCAAATGGTTTCACCTTTTAGTAGTTTTTCTATTTTGTCCTCGTTGCGTGTTTGAACGGTATCGACTATTTCGCGGGGATCGTATTTATAAAACATAGCTGCCGGACATATGGCCGTACAAGTACCACAATTGATACAGGCTCCCAACCCAGCTTCCATATGAATGTCCGATATCAGCCTGTCGTATAGTTTTCCGGGATATTTATCCATCTTTCTATATCATTTCGGTCGACAAAGTAATGAAAAATAATTCATCTGAACAAATATAAGTAATTTTTGCTGTTTCAAATTCTATCAGGCGATTGATTAATAAAAATAATTCCGAAACAAGATCGTTACAAGAATTTGTTTCGTCTATCACCTGAGAACTTTGGCAGGTTACTTTTGACTTACAGAGAATAATCAAATTTAATAATTTAAACTACCGCTCGTTAGGTGATTTCAAAATTCACTCATTTCAAATCGGAGCTTATTTTGTTTTTTCTTTCTTTCAAACTGAAAAACAAGCAAACAAGGCTGTTGTTTGCTTTAAGCTCCGAACCAAAATATTGTTTATTTTTGCAATTCAATCCAAGAAACAATGAAAGAAATTATTAAAAATTCGATTGTAAAAAACGGTTTGTATGCTGCCGGTATTTTGGTTGGCTATACGCTGCTGGTGTATCTACTCGAAATGAACATGTTTTCTCCTGTTCAGGGATTACTCTCACTACTTATTTCGCTTGGGACACTTCTTACTTTTGCTTTTCTTGCTATATCGACCGTAAGAAAGCAAGTTGAAACCCATCGGATAACATTTTTGAATGCATGGTTGATTTCATCGTTGGTCATTTTCATTGCTTCATTCATCAGCAACGTTGTTAGTCTGCTATTGATGCACGTTGTTGACAATGCATATTATGTTGCAAAATACAAAGAAATGATGTTCAAGGTTGCTGAGCAAACAGACAACAACCCAGATGTAATGAAACGTTTACAAGATGGTTTTAACAATATTCAGAACTTTGAAATTTCTTCACTGGTGACAACCTTAGTAACCTTGTTTGTCAGTACAGCAATTCTTTCTGCTATTACAGCTCTCATAGCAAAGAAAAAAGACAGAATTGAAGACAACATCAACGCCATTTAGAATGGATATCTCAGTTGTAATTCCTTTGCTCAACGAAGAAGAAAGTTTGCCGGAATTGGCAGCTTGGATTGATCGTGTTATGCTCGAAAATCAATTTTCCTTCGAGATTATTTTTGTTGATGATGGCAGCACCGACCATTCATGGGAAATCATTAATAAGCTTTGTAGTAGCAACAGCAATATCAAAGGAATACGTTTTAGCAGGAATTATGGAAAATCAGCGGCACTGCAAGCTGCTTTTGAAAGAATTCAAGGCGATGTTGTCATCACCATGGATGCTGATCTTCAGGATAGTCCCGACGAAATTCCCGGACTGTACAAAATGGTAACAGATGGTCAATTCGATTTGGTTTCGGGCTGGAAGAAAAAAAGATTTGATAACCGTTTTACGAAAAACATACCGAGTAAACTCTACAATTGGACAACACGCAAACTTAGCGGAGTGAAGCTTCATGACATGAATTGTGGACTAAAAGCTTACCGCAACGAGGTTATTCAGCATATCGAAGTATATGGCGAGATGCATCGTTATCTGCCGGTTATTGCCAAGTGGGCCGGCTTTTCTAAAATAGGAGAGAAAGTTGTACAGCACCGCAAACGTCAGTATGGAACCAGTAAATTTGGAATGAGTCGCTTCATTCGAGGACCGCTCGATTTGATTACCATTATGTTTGTTGGAAAATTCAGCAAACGCCCTATGCATTTTTTTGGTTCAATGGGTGGAATATTATTTCTTATAGGCTTTGCTATTGCAGGTTATCTGGCATGGGAAAAGATTTTCGACAATATGCACCGAATGACTGAATTGCCTATATTTTACCTAGCCTTGTTGTGCATGATTATAGGATCACAACTCTTTATCGGGGGTTTTCTTGCCGAAATGATTGGTCGTGCAACACCCGATCGGAACAAATACATTATCAAGGAAGAACTCAATAGCAATCATGAAGAATAGACCTCTTATCGAACAACGGATTTCGGAGTCGATTGCAGTAAAACAGCAGATACTCAGAGACGAAGTACTTTTGCAGGCCATAAGCAAGGCAGTAATTACACTGGTCGATCGGTTCAAAAATGGCCACCATTTGTGGTTATGTGGTAATGGAGGCAGTGCTGCCGACGCTCAGCATATTGCAGCCGAGTTCACGGGTCGTTTTTTCTTGAATCGTCCGCCTCTGCCAGCCGAAGCTTTCTCGGTAAACACATCCTATATCACAGCTGTAGCAAACGATTTCAGCTTCGACGATATTTTCAGCCGAATGGTTCAGGCACAAACCCGTCCGGGCGATGTTCTTATCGGTCTTTCGACTTCGGGCAATTCACCCAATGTTGTACGAGCGATAAAAATGGCCAGAATGATGAATGTTTACACCATTGCATTCACAGGCAACGACGGAGGTGAGCTTAAAACAGAAGCCGATTTATGCATTAATATCGATTCGGCAGTTACTCCGCGCATTCAGGAATCGCATATTCTATTGGGGCACATTATTTGTGAACTCGTTGAGTCCGAAATATTCGGAAATTAATTAAAGGCGGCAAAAATACTATGGAACAAAGTGCAAGCAATAATAAGGACATCATTCAGCAGTGGAATATCAACAACACCTGGACTTTGTTTCTCGATCGGGATGGCGTAGTTAATCGTCGTCGGATTGGCAGTTATATTATGATGGTTGACGAATTTGAGTTTTTGCCTGGTGTATTGCAGGCATTTGCTTCGGCCAATAAACATTTTACCAAAATAGTCATTGTCTCCAATCAGCAAGGAATCGGCAAAGGATTGATGACAACCCAAACGCTCGATCAAATTCATGAGTTCATGATTTCGGAAGTAAAAGATAATAATGGACGAATTGATAAAGTTTACTACAGTCCTCATTTGGCTGACAGCAATCATATAATGCGCAAACCCAATACAGGAATGGCCATGGCGGCAGCCAAAGATTTTCCCGACATCAGTTTTAAGCGTTCAGTTATGATTGGCGATTCTGTTACCGACATGGAATTTGCCCGAGCTTTGGGTATGAAAGCTGTTTTTGTCGGGATACCTGAAGAAATGGATGTGAATAAGGATCTTTTCGATGTTGCTTATCCATCTTTTTCTGATTTCATAAAAGATTTGAACACGATTGTCGTTAATCAATAATAATCAGAAAGGATATGAAAACGATTTTTGCTTTATTTTTGATTGTTGCGTTTATCACAAGTGGTATTGCAGCTCAAAACCCAAGCGACACGCTTAATCAGGTTGACAAGAGTGGCAAAAAGCACGGCTATTGGAAAAAATACGATGTCGACACCCTCAAATACGAAGGTCGGTTCGACCATGGTGTTCCGGTAGGCGAGTTTATTTACTACTATGTGTCAAAGAATATCAAAGCTCGCGTTACCTATTCTGAAAATGGAACTGTTGCTCAAAACATTATGTATTTTCCCACTGGAGCCAAAATGGCCGAAGGCAAATACGTGAATCAAAAACGCGAAGGTGTTTGGCTCAACTATGATGGATACGACCATGTTATAGCCGAAGTTGAATATAAAAATGGCCTCAAAAACGGTAGTAGTAAAACATTCTATCCGGATGGAGGAAAATTGGAAGAGGGCACTTTTATGGATGGTGAACGAGATGGATTGTATATTCAATACTATCCCGGAAATATAGTAAAGATTAAAGGAATGTACTCCAAAGGTAAACGTAACGGCCCTTTTGCATTCTACTATCCCAATGGAATTGTATATACTTCTGGTAAGTATGTCAACAATATTCGTCAGGGCGACTGGACAATATATGATGAAGAAAATAAACCTATTGTAAAAGAAACCATCAAAGACGGAGACGTTATTGCCCGCGAAGTGTATCAAAAGGATAAAGATCCTGAAGAGATCAGAAAAAAAGATGCTGAAATTGAAAACAAAAACAAAGGCAATACTTCACCAGACAATGGTATTAAGGATGAAAGATTTGATGGGTATTGAAAAAAATATTATTTTTGGCCATAGTGAGAATCAATAACTTAATATATATTCTGCTCATTCTTACAACTGTTTTTGCGACAAGTTGCAGGAAAGACAGTGATTTACCTCCAGAGGATGTCGGATACAGTTACTTTCCGTATATCCCTGGAGATTATCGTATTTTTGATGTCGATTCAACATTTCACGACGATTTTCTAGATTCAACTTTCAACTCAACCTTTCAACTCAAGGAGCTGTATGAATCGTACTTTATCGATGCACAAGGTCGTAAATGTATTCGTATTGAACGCTGGGTAAAAATGAGTGACACTACCGACTGGTATTTGCGCGATGTCTGGTATTCGTGTCTCGACAATTTCAGAGCTGAAAAATTTGAAGAGAATGTTCGATATACACGTCTGGCTTTCCCTGTTCGTAACGGTACCCAATGGGATGGCAATGGTTTCAACGACCTTGATGCTCAAATTTACGAATACGACAACATTGACGATACGTATTTTGCCGGTGGTCAGATGTACGACTCCACAGTCACAGTAATTCAGGATTTTGCTATCAATCTGATTGAAGAAAAAAATCAATTCGAAGTATATGCCAGAAATATAGGATTGATTTATAAAAAGTATAAAGATGTAGAAAAAGACTTCGTAACGGGAACTATAGTTTCGGGAATCGATTATTCTTACGAATTAACAGAGTACGGACACAATTAACAAGCATATGAAGCTACTAGTCACGATTATATTAATCATTTCCTGTGTATTGACTGCAGGAGCACAAACTTACGGAGCCATGTATGTGGTTCAGTTTTCCGATAAAAACGGTTCGCCTTACAGTATCAGTAATCCACAGGCTTTTTTGTCGCAACGTGCACTCGACCGTCGCACGCATCAGGGAATTGCTATTAGCGAAAATGACATTCCTGTCAACCAGACCTACCTCGATGGTGTAACTGCAACAGGAGCTGTTGTTTACAATAAATCGAAATGGCTCAACACTGCGACCATATTTGTTACCGATACAACTATTATTCCTAGTATCGAAGCGTTGAGTTATGTTTCAGGGGTGATTAAAGTGAAACCATTCCTTCAACAGAAGAAAAAAAAGGTTAAAAAAGGTGGTGGTAATTCGTTTGAAGGCCAGGTTGATTCAAAAATGAATATTTCGATTGAGACAACGGAACAAAGATCGGAAGTTGCACAACGAATTTTACTCGACTACGGCAATGGTTTTAATCAGGCGAATATGCTTGGTGTCGATTATTTACACGGTCTTGGCTTTATGGGAGACGGAATGGTTATAGCTGTTCTCGATGCAGGTTTCTATCATGCCGATCAGCTTCACATGTTTGATAGTCTTCGCGACTCGGGCCACTTGCTTGGATATAAAGACTTTGTATTTCCTGGAAACAATTTATTCGAAGAATCAACTCACGGAATGTCGGTTCTTTCAACCATGGCCGGAAATGTTCCGGGAGCGTTGGTTGGAACAGCACCTCATGCATCGTACTGGCTGCTTCGTTCGGAAGATGCCGGTTCGGAATATGAAGTTGAAGAATACAACTGGGTTGCAGCTGCCGAATATGCCGATAGCGTTGGTGCTGATGTGATCAATTCATCGCTGGGCTACACTCATTTTGATGATCCTGCAACAAGCCACACTTATTCACAAATGGACGGAAATACCTGCATTGCATCACGCGGAGCCGACTTAGCTGCTTCGAAAGGGATTCTGGTGGTAAACAGTGCCGGAAACAGTGGCAACGATAGCTGGCACTACATTGGTTCGCCTGCCGATGCCGATAGCATTCTAACCATTGGAGCTGTTGATGCCTATGGTAATATAGCATCATTTTCATCGTATGGCCCCAGCTACGACGGAGAGATTAAACCGACTGTTTGCGCACAAGGTTTGGGAACATTTGTTGTATCGAGCTCTGATGGAGTTTATCCCGGTAATGGAACATCGTTCAGTTCGCCTGTAATGGCCGGTGCTGTCACATGTCTTTGGCAAGCCAATCCATCGTTCACAAACATGCAAATTATCGAATCGGTAAAACAAAGTTCGAGTCGCTATTCCATGCCCGACAGCATGTATGGCTATGGTATTCCAAGCCTTGTTATTGCTCATATGATTCTGAGTGGCGGGGAATTTACTCAACCCAGCGAGCAAAACAGCCTTATGGCCAACCCCAATCCTTTCAGCGAGGAAATCGATCTTGTTATATATGCCGTTCAAAGCGTGACAGCTAAAATTCAACTTACAGATAATAATGGAAAAGTTGTTTGGTCGAACGATAGTTACAATCTAAAACCAGGCTACAACTACCTGCTTGTAACCGACCTGAGCAAACTGGCATCGGGTGTTTATATTCTAAGGGTAAACACCGACACATGGGCTGCATCAACCAAACTTATAAAAAACTAAAACCATGAAGAGAACTTTTTTTGCCTTTATTTTTATCTTTGCTTCGTTGCTCATGATGGCACAAGTAAAATTTACGTCCCCACTTGGAAACTTTAAAGCAACTTTTCCGGGAACACCTGAGTATTCCAATTCGGATGTTGATATTTCGGATGGGACCACCAAACTTCACATGTTTCTTTTTACCAGCGATGCCGGACACGTCTATTTGTCGGCATGTGCAAACTACCCCGATTCATATCTGAGCAGCGAATCCGATCGGAATACTTTTCTGGAGAACGCTGTTGAAGGCTTTTTTGGAGAACTGGCTATTGCCCCGGGCAATCGGGTCAACGTTAAGTCTGGAAAATACAAAGGATTGGAATACCGTGGACAAAACGAGACCTATAGTGTTATTTACCGCGTTTATATTGCCAAAAACACAGTTTTTCAAATTGGGATCTTATCGAATGGCGGCTATATAGATGCAAAGAGTGCAAAAGCCTTCTTCAAATCGTTTAAAATCACTATCTAGGAAATATAACAAATTAATGGGACTTACACTAATTGCCGATAGCGGATCAACCAAAACGGCATGGCGCGGTTTTGCCGGAAACGAAATTTTTCTTGAAACTGAAACGGGCGGATTAAATCCGGTTTACCTTAGCGAAGATGCTATCAGGGACGAAATCGATAAAAATTTGGCTCCATTTATCGATCCGACAAAAGTGGATCGCCTCTATTTTTTCGGTGCTGGTTGCCATTCGGCTGAAATGCAAATGCATACACAAAATGCACTGAGTCTTTTCTTTTCAAATAGCCTGATGCATATTTACAGCGATATGGAAGGTGCTGCTATAGGTTTATTTGGTTCTAAAAGCGGAATTGCCTGTATTCTGGGAACAGGTAGCAATTCGTGCTTGTGGAACGGAAAAGACATTGAGCAAAGCATTCCTGCCCTTGGATATATTCTTGGCGATGAAGGAAGTGGTGCATGGATGGGGAAAAAAATTGCAGCCGATTATCTTCGCAAGCGCTTGCCCGAAGAAATATCGGGAATTTTAGAAAATGATTTTACCAACGATTTGGGATTCTTTTTAAAAAAGATCTACCAAAGCGAATATGCAAGCCGTTTTTTGGCATCTCTAACCGGCAAGATTAATAATCTAACCAATCATCCTTATGTACTGGCTTTGCAATACGAAGCAATCGAAGTTTTTTATCAGAATCACATAGCCATGTACAAACGCGACGGTATTCCGCTTGGTTTTGTAGGTGGATTGGCCGATTCGATGAAAACAACAATAACCAACTACTGCAAGGGAAAGGGTATCGACAATGTCAATATTGTAAACAACCCACTTGATGGTATTCAGCAATATCTGACAAAAGAATTGTATCCCGACCTGATGCAGGAATAATTTTTATGTAATTTTGCAACCAAAATCTGATAAATGAAGATAGTAATTGTTGGCTCGGGTTATGTTGGTCTGGTGACCGGAACCTGTTTTGCCGAAGTAGGAATCGATACGATTTGTGTAGATATCGATCGTAAAAAAATTGAAAATCTGCAACAAGGCATCTCCCCTATTTATGAACCGGGGCTCGATGAAATGATTGCGCGTAATGTTGAAAAAGGACGTTTGTCTTTTTCGACCGATTTGGGTGCTGTTGTTAATCAGGCCGATGTTATTTTTTCTGCAGTTGGGACACCACCCGACGAAGACGGAAGCGCTGACCTGCAGTATGTGCTCGATGTAGCACGTACGATAGGAAAACACATGACCAAGCACGTACTTGTTGTAACCAAAAGTACTGTACCTGTTGGCACAGCTGTAAAAGTGCGCGCTGCCATTCAAGAGGAACTTCAGAATCGTGGCCTCGATATAGAATTCGACATAGCATCTAATCCTGAATTTCTTAAAGAAGGTGATGCTATCAACGATTTTATTAAACCCGACCGCATTGTTGTCGGTGTTGAATCGAAACGCGCCGAAGAGATTATGTCGCGCCTCTATAAACCATTTACCCTCAACGGACATCCGGTCATTTTTATGGATGTACCGTCTGCCGAAATGACAAAATACACTGCCAATGCCATGTTGGCAACACGTATCAGCTTTATGAACGATATCGCCAACTTGTGCGAACTTGTGGGTGCCGACGTCAATATGGTTCGTAAAGGAATTGGCTCCGATCCTCGTATTGGCAGCAAATTTATTTACCCTGGAACCGGTTATGGCGGAAGCTGTTTTCCTAAAGATGTGAAAGCTCTCATTAAGACTTCGGACGAATATGGTTATTCGCTTCGCGTTCTCAAATCGGTTGAAGATGTAAACGATGATCAGAAATCGGTACTTTTCAACAAGCTGATGAAATACTACGATGGTCAGCTGACTGGCAAAAAAATTGCCATGTGGGGACTTTCATTTAAGCCCAATACTGATGATATGCGCGAAGCTCCGGCTCTGGTAATCATAGAAAAGCTAAAAGCGGCTGGTGCCAATGTGGTAGCATACGATCCTGTAGCGATAGAAGAATCGAAACGCCGCATTGGTAACACAGTTGATTATACTTCGAATATGTACGATGCTCTTGATGGAGCCGATGCTTTGATGCTGGTTACCGAATGGACCGAATTTCGTTATCCCGATTGGAAGGATGTGAAAAAACGAATGAAAACACCGCTTGTACTCGACGGACGAAACATTTACGATAGCGCAGAAATGAAAAGCGAAGGATTCAGCTATTTCTGCATTGGAATTCGTACAAAATAGCTAAACGATTCAATATTCGAAAAAGCCGGATAAACTCCGGCTTTTTTGTTATTTGTTGCTTATCACCATGTATTGTATGTTTCGTTTGACTTGAAACAAAACAGTAAAATCAGGTGGTAGTTGCTTGGTATGTTTATTCTACAATTATTCTGGCACATCCAAGACTACGGAACTCGTTTTTTAATTCGAACAAGTAAAGACCTGGAACCAAATTGATCTTTACACTAAGAACTTGAGCGGCTGGCAATGTTCCGTTTTGAACAACCTGACCCATGTTGTTGTAAATTACGTACTCTGACAAACCACTTCCAGTTTCTGAAGTTAGATTGATTTCGTTGCTGCAAGGATTTGGAAATACAGCTAAAGAATTGTTGCTTTCAAAATCTTCAACTGTAGCAATTTCAGGTTTTACTTTAACAATGAAAACATCTGTTGAACCCTGACCTGTAAAAATATTTCCACTTTCCAATTCAAGATTTCCAGCAAATGTTCCGGCAACAATAGCATTTTCGGTATTATCAGCAACAAGATAAAGAGGGTAACAGGTCGATGTACTTTTAATTTGCTTAACGCCAAGCCAAACACCAGCTGTATCGAAACGTGAAAGAAAACCACCGTATCCTGTACTAATCAGATTGGAAATTCCTGAAGTTGGATCAAAATCGGACATTCCAATAAAATTTCCACCTACCATTACATATCCGTTTTCTTCAATTGCATCGGTAGCAATATCATAATCGCTTCCACCCCATGCAACAACCCAGTTGAAACTACCTGATGTATCTAATTTAAGTAAAAATGCATCGTCGGTTCCAACGCTTGTTCTTTCGGAAGTGCCTGAACTCATATCAAAATCGCCAGTCCCATTAAAACTACCTGTGAGATACAGTTTATTGTTTTGAGCAAGAATTACGCTAGTCATATCCGAAGAGTATTCATTCCCGATGAGATACAACCACAATAGTGTCCCATCCGATGAGTACTTTGCCAAAAAGCCTTTAAACCCATAAGATGCGTTTACCTCTACAACCCCTATGCCCGGATCGAAGTCGGCTGTTTCGGTAAAACTGCCGCATAAATAAATATCGCCATTGTTGTCGATTGTCAGCGATTTGGGTTGAACCATTCCGGCATTAGACGATTTTATGATATTCGCCCAAATCAAATGTCCCGTTGAATCGTATTTTGCAAAAAAGCCAGATAATGCACCAGTTGCATCAAGCTCAAATGACCCAACACCCGGATCAAAATCAACCACATCGCTAAATTGCCCAGCCAGAACAACATCTCCATTTTCATCGGCAGCTATAGCAGTGCCATAATCATCGTTAATACCGCCAATTGGTATCACCCATTTAAATTGGCCTGTATTGTCCAATTTCAAGAGAAATGCATCCAATCCGCCATGAGTTGTAATATTATTTTCAGTTGAGTCGGGATTAAAATCGCAGATATATTGAAAGGCTCCGGTTGCATACACGTTGTTATAATTATCGGCAACAGCAGAGAGTGCAGCATCGTCCCCAACTCCTCCCATGGATGAAGCCCAAATAAATTCACCCTCTGAATTCATTTTAATAATCATCATATCAGAGGATCCATTTGTATTCAACAAAAATGTATCTGATCCGGGGTTAGCATCTATAAAATTGTAATAGCTTCCGGCCAGAAAAAGATTGTTGTAGGTATCTTTCTCCAAAGAATACACAAACTCAGTGTTTTCGCTTGCCACATATCGCGTCCAGAGCAGATTCTGAGCAAATGAAGCATTGCAAACACAAATTAAAACAGAAAAAGTCTTGAGAATCTTTTTCATAATGATTAATTTTTCACAAATTTAATTATTTTTTTACCATTAGGGGGGAAACCTCTTTTCTTTGACAATTATTCATTGGCTCTGCAAACTGCAGCAGTATATATTTGCTATTACCAGCGAAAAGATAACAGCTCGTTATTCCATTTCAAAAAACAAATTATATATTTGTGTTGCTTCAATTTGAACTATTAAACCAGCGACATGATAATTTTGCACCATTATTTTCTCATAGCAACCATTGCAGTCACAATAGCAATATCGGCTCTGGCATATTTTGCCTTCAGAAACTTTATATCAAACTACTCAAAAAAAATCAAGCAAATATTGTTCATACTTTTCCCGATTATAGTATTCACATTAATAAAAGCCAGTGCCGGAAATCTATATATTGTAGACAACGATAAAAGTGTTGCTTTTTACAATATTATCGGATCGAAGAATTTCGAAGTAAACAACAAAAAAATAAGAGTTAATGTTCCTCGCAATAAAGTTGGCATTTTGAATTTAAGTGAATCGAATTTAGTTGTAAAAGAAATTCAGTACTCATCGAGCAGTTATTATACAAAAAGCCATTTTGAGTCAGTACCCATTAGCGCTTTTTCATTCGAAAAGTGTTTTCTGAATAGAGGAATAATCGACTATTTCTTCGATGACAAAATTCCTGAAGAAATTACGACTCATTACTCCAGTGAAGACACAAAATATCAGCTTGTTGAAGCGGATGAAAAGTAATTTTCAACTAAAGAATGTTCTAATTTTTTTTCGCCCTTCTGTAGCTAATCCCAATCTCCTCTATGACCTACAACAAAAAGAATATTTGGCGCTTTTGACCGGAATTAATGCTGTGAAACTTTTGGTTGTTGTTCGATAGAAATTCTCGTTTTTTTGTTGACAGAAGCTGCTTTCGTGTTCATTTGAATGCGAAAGCAGGTTTTTGTATTCATATTTCAAACAAATGAGCTATCTTTGAATTAATAATCAACACAATATGAAAAAATACGTTTTTCTAATATTGCTCTTGTTTCCATTAATTCTCTCGGCTCAGCAGAAAGCCAGTATTGGAATGGGTCTTGATGAAGTGAAAAAGCTTTACCCGGGTATGCGCCAAAGTCAATACGAAAATCAAATAACTCTTATTCACCCCGACACACTATATGGCCTTGCTTCGGAATGGGGCTACAGATTCGAAAACAACAAACTCGACTGGATATATTTCAGCAAATACATCGATACGCTGAATGAGACAAATTTCAACAAATGCCTTGCAGCAACCATGCATTTGATTGCCGATTATTCAATGGAATTCGGAGCTCCCGATACACTTATACCCGGCACACTCCATTTTCGCGACCCATACACCGATCATCATTGGGGCTACGATGTTATCGAGGCACGGTGGAACAATGCCAATGGAATGAAGATCAAAATCGAATTTACTTTTATGGGAGGAAAAGGCGAATACCATCTCATTGTTATAGTTAATTATTTCGACAAAAATTATCCATATTTCGAATAATATCCGATTGATGATTTTTATATTTTCGGCTAAATAATGCGATTAGCTATTACACTCGGCAAAAAATTATAATTTTACAAGCAAATTGCTAGAATGAAGAAAAAAGTACTGGTAACAGGTGGAGCAGGTTTTCTGGGTTCGCATTTGTGCGAACGGTTGCTAAACGACGGACACGAAGTTTTATGTATGGATAATTACTTCACCGGCGGGAAACAAAATATAGCTCATTTGCTCAGCAATCCTTATTTCGAATTGATTCGCCACGATGTAACCATGCCCTATTTTGTTGAGGTTGACGAAATATACAATCTGGCTTGTCCGGCTTCTCCTATCCACTATCAGTACAATCCCATCAAAACTATCAAAACATCGGTGATGGGAGCCATCAATATGCTGGGCCTGGCCAAACGAATTCGTGCAAAAATTCTTCAAGCCAGCACCAGCGAAGTATATGGCGATCCTACCATTCATCCGCAAACCGAAGATTATTGGGGTAATGTGAATCCGATTGGCCCCCGCTCGTGCTACGACGAAGGAAAACGTTGTGCAGAATCGCTGTTTGTAAATTACCATGCACAAAACGAGGTTCGTATTAAAATTATGCGCATTTTCAATACCTATGGCCCGAGAATGCATCCCAATGATGGTCGTGTAGTTTCAAATTTTATTGTTCAGGCACTAAAAGGACAGGACATCACCGTTTACGGCGATGGTGGTCAAACACGCAGTTTCTGCTATGTCGATGACCTCATTAATGGAATGGTTGCGATGATGGATACCGATGACTCGATACAAGGACCTATCAATGTGGGAAATCCCAGCGAATTTACCATACTTCAGCTTGCTCAACAAGTAGTGGCTCTAACGGGATCTAAATCGAAAATAATTTTCAAATCGCTACCAACCGACGATCCCATGCAACGCCAGCCCGATATTACAAAAGCCAGGGAAATTCTGAAATGGGAACCCAAAGTTAAACTCGAAGAAGGGCTAATAAAAACGATTGAATACTTCAAAAATACGATATCATGACAAAACTCTGGGTCATTGGAGCCAATGGTCAGCTGGGAAGCGAATTGCGAGAAATTGCAAAAAACAATAAAGAATTCGACTGGGTTTTCAGCGATCTTCCGGAACTGGATATATGTAAGGGAGAGCTGTTGAAAAAAGCATTTAAAGACATCAAACCCAATGCTGTAATTAATGCTGCTGCCTATACAGCTGTTGATTTGGCTGAGAATGAAGCCGAAAAAGCATATGCCGTTAACACCAATGCTGTTGCTTTGTTAGCTGAACTTTGCCAGACCAATAAAGCATTCCTTGTACATCTTTCAACCGATTTTGTTTTTGATGGCAAGCGTTCACAGCCTTACCACGAAGAAGTGGCAGCCAATGCCGTGGGAACATATGCGGCCAGTAAGTACAAAGGTGAAATTGAGATACTGCTTGGCAACAAACATGCAGCCATTATTCGCACATCGTGGTTATATGGGAAATTTGGCCAGAATTTCATGAAAACCATTCTGGAAAAGGGGCGTAAGGGCGAAAAGTTACAAGTTGTTTTCGATCAGGTAGGTACACCAACCTGGTCAGCTGATTTGGCTCAGGTTGTTCTGGAAATGGTTAGACAAAGCAACAAAGTGAAAGGTGTCGAGCTTTTCCATTATTCAAACGAAGGTGTTGCTTCGTGGTACGATTTTGCCTGGGAAATACTGACCATGACCGGTTCAAAATCGCAATTGACAGCTGTTGAGAGTAAAGATTTTCAAAGACCTGCACCTCGTCCTGCATACAGCGTGCTCAATAAAAAGAAGATCAAGATGTTTTTGGGAATATCGATTCCTTATTGGAAAGACAGTCTCAAAAAATGTATGGAAAGTATGTAGTATCTTTCAGAGAATAGATATCCTTGCCTGAGGCAACGAAAAACTGAAATATGAACGACACAGAAAAAAAAATATCGGAATGGCTTTCAGGCCCCTACGACGAAGAAACAAAGGCTGAAATAAAGCGTCTTGAAAAAGAAAACCCAATTGAATTAAAAGAAGCTTTTTATACCGATCTCGATTTTGGTACAGGTGGACTTCGCGGTATTATGGGAATTGGCCCCAACCGAATGAACAAATACACTGTTGGAGCCGCTACGCAGGGTTTGGCAAATTATCTGACGGCATTTTTTAAAAACGAAGCCATTTCGGTTGCCATTGCTTACGATTGTCGCAATCAAAGCGATTATTTCGCTGCTGTTGCAGCCGATGTACTTTCGGCCAATGGTATCAGGGTTTTTTTATTTGATGAGCTGCGACCAACACCTGAGTTATCTTTTGCCGTACGTAAATTGAAATGCAATGCTGGTATTGTTATCACAGCATCGCATAACCCAAAGGAATACAACGGTTATAAGGTCTATTGGAACGATGGCGGACAATTGGTCCCTCCCCACGATAAAAAAGTAATCTCCGAGGTAAGAGCCGTTTCGGATCCCGAAAAAGTAAAATTCATTCGAAATAAGGAATTGGTCACTCTTATAGGAGCAGAATTCGACGAATTGTATCTGAAAGCTTTGATGAATGTATGCCTCACACCCAATGCTGTCAGCAAGCATTCTGATTTGGGAATTGTTTACACTCCCCTTCATGGAACCGGAGTAAAGCTTGTTCCCGAAGCATTGCACCGATTTGGTTTTAAAAATATTATTTCAGTACCCGAACAGGATATTAACGATGGTAATTTCCCAACAGTAGCTTCGCCAAATCCCGAAGAAAAAAATGCTCTGAAAATGGCTATAGCAAAAGCCGAAGCAACAAATGCCACAATTATTTTGGCAACCGATCCCGATGCCGATAGGGTTGGCGTAGGTGTGCGCAGTGAAAATGGCGAATATGTTTTGCTCAATGGCAATCAAACAGCAGCTATTTTAGTTTATTATACACTAACAAGGCTAACAGAAACGGGAAGAATGCCACAAAATCCGATGATGGTAAAAACCATTGTTACAACAGACCTTCTGAGTGACATAGCATCGGACTTTGGGGTTAAAATGTACGAAGTGCTCACTGGATTTAAATATATCGCCGAAATAATTCGCTTACACGAAGGCAAAGAGACCTTTATCGGAGGCGGCGAAGAAAGCTATGGCTATTTAGGTGCCGATTTTGTACGCGACAAAGATGCAGTAATGACTTCGTGTATGATTGCCGAGGCCGCAGCCTGGGCTGCGTCGAAAAGCACCACCCTGTTAGGTTTGCTCGACGAAATTTATTCCAAATATGGATTTTATACCGAGCATTTGATATCGCTCACCAAAAAAGGTATAGCCGGACAACAGGAAATTGTTGCCATGATGGAAGGTTTTCGATCCAATCCACCACTTGAGATAGATAACATTAAAGTAATGTATATCTGCGATTTGAAATCGAGTGATATTTGGAATTTAGATAAAAACAGCAAACAAAAAACCGACCTTCCTTCATCGGATGTATTGCAATTTATTCTGGAGGATGGTAGCAAAATCACGGTTCGTCCTTCGGGTACCGAGCCTAAAATAAAATTCTATTTCAGTATTCGATGCAAAAGTTATTCAAAACAGTCGCAAAGCGAAGCCAAAGATAGAATGAACCGATTGTCGATATTTTTTTCAGAGAATTAACCTTTAAGAAAGATGAAATTCTTAATTTCGCACCAAATCGACAGACAATGATTTTCAAAAGGATAGTAACCGGGTGTTTGTTATTGATTTCTATGCATTATCTACATGCACAGGTGAAGGATTTTGTCCCGGCCGGCAACGAGAAAGATGCCAAAGGCTATTTCCAATATCAGAATTTCAGAAACGCACTTGCCGAATACCTTGTTCTTCGTACAAAAGACTCGAGTAATGTTGAATACAATCACCGGATCGGGCTATGCTATTTGTACACTAATATTGATAAAACCAAGGCTATTCCTTATTTGGAATGGGTTGTGAAACAAGAAAAATTTGATCCGAATGCCTGGTACGATTTGGGAAGAGCATACCAGTTTGCATATCGTTTCGAAGATGCACGCAAAGCATTCAGGAAATTTGTTGCTACTGGGATTAAAGATAGTAACCCCATTTCGGCCAAACGCCAGCTTGAAATATGCGACAATGCCGACAAATTGATGAGCAATCCGATAAATGTAACTATTACTAATCTGGGACAAAACATCAATACAGAATATCCCGAGTATAATCCATATGTTCCAGCCGACGAAAGTTATTTATTGTTTACTTCGACCCGCGAAGGCAATCTGGGTGGATTTATCAACTTCGATGGGTTTTACACAGCCGATATTTACTACGCAGCACGCAGTAATTCGGAATGGAAAAAGGGAAAAGGCATTTCAAATTCAATCAACACCTATCTTGTAGAGGAAGTTGTAGGTCTTTCGCCCGATGGCGATATGTTGTTTATATACATGGACAACGAATACGGAATGAGCGATATTTTTGTATCGGAAGGCAAGGGGAAGTCGTTCAAAAGACCTGAATCGCTTGGGGTCAATGTAAACCAAAAGACATTTGAGAGTGGCGCCTGTATGACTCTCAATAAAAAAACTCTCATTTTTTCAAGCAATCGCGAAGGCACATTGGGTGGAATGGATTTATGGATGTCGCAACAACTTCCAACAGGCGAATGGGGTGTTCCTGTTAATCTGGGGCCTGAAATAAACACCATTTACGACGAAGATTATCCCTATATGGCTCCCGATGGCGAATCGTTCTATTTTGCTTCAACCGGTCATCAGAACATGGGTGGATATGATATATTTAAGTGCAAATACAATAAACCGGGCAATACATTTTCTACCCCTGTCAATATCGGATATCCCATTAATACACCCGAAGACAACACAACCATCTCTTTTACCAGCTCGGGACGTCACGCTTACATTGCGGCTGTAATGCCCGGAGGATATGGACAAACCGATATTTACCGTGTCACCTTCAATAATGTTGAGCCGAAAAAATGTTTTATCAGTGGCATTATCATGACCGTAGATAGCATTTCGCTATTCGAAAAATATGGTATGCAAAAGGCGGAATTGGAAAAATTACGCGCAACACTCGATTCGGCCAAGAAAACACTAAACCCTAAATCCGATTCCAGCCAGATAGAATATATTTGCCCGGGACTGCAGGCACAGGTCGATTTCCTTGAACTTCAAACAGCAGTTCTTCCGCAAGTTGTCATCAGAGTAACCGACAGCAAAAGCGGACAAATACAAGGCCTTTACCGTCCAAATCGAAACACCGGAAAATATATCATTATTGTAAAACCCGGCACTTATAATTTTGCATTCGAATGTCCCGGATACAACACGGTGATCAAGGAATACTCTTTTCACGATGATGAAAGCAGCATCAATAATGAGAGCGAGCACATCATCCTAACCCCCCTACTTGATGAAAATAAAACTCACTAAGCCACTGGCTGTTTTCGACATTGAATCTACAGGCGTTGTTGTTGGCTCCGACAAAATTGTTGAAATATTTATTCTGCGTATAGACCCCGATGGTACTGAAACTGAATATTACGCTCTGCTAAACCCCGGCATTCCCATTCCCCCATTTACAACTGCAATACATGGCATCAGCGATGCCGATGTTGTTGGAAAACCATTATTTAAAGATGTAGCTCACGAAATGATGCTATTTTTGAATAATTGCGATTTGGCTGGCTACAATAGCAATAAGTTCGATATTCCCCTTTTGGTTGAAGAATTTCTGCGTTGCGGAATAGAATTCGATTACTCAAAACGTCGTTTCGTTGATGTTATGGGGATTTTTCATAAAATGGAACCTCGAAATCTGGCAGCTGCCTATAAGTTTTATTGTGGCAAAAAAATAGAACATGCCCACTCGGCCGATGCCGATACGCGTGCAACATGGGAAATATTGCAGGCTCAGCTCGAAAGGTACGAAAACACCGAAATCGAAGATGCCGATGGAAATGCAATCATTCCTGTTGTTAACGATATTGAAGCACTGAGTAAATTTTCAAAAACCACTAAAAATGCCGATTTGGTCGGACATATCCAATTCAACGATAAAGGTGAGGAAATTTTCGCTTTTGGAAAATACAAAGGACAAAAAGTGGAAGATGTTTTTCGGAGAGAACCACAATACTACGATTGGATGATGAAAAGTTCATTCCCTGAAAGTACAAAGCGTTATATTTCGGCTATCAAACTACGCGGATTTAATAATGGAAATGTAAAACTAGACTAAAAGGTGAAAATCATATGTATAGGCCGGAATTATGCTGACCATGTTAAAGAAATGAATAACGAGATACCTGAATATCCTGTTTTTTTCTTTAAACACGAAAATGCAATTATCCACGGAAATACTCCGTTTTTTGTTCCCGATTTCAGCAATAATATTCACTACGAATGTGAACTTGTTTTACGTATTTGCAAAACAGGAAAAAATATCGAAGAACGTTTTGCTGCCTCTTATTTCGATGCAATAACACTGGGTATAGACTTTACTGCCCGCGATATTCAGAAACGCTGTATCGAGCGTGGAGAACCGTGGGAAATAGCCAAAGCTTTCGATAATTCAGCTCCAATGGGTGAATTTATACCTATATCTGAGACAAATTATCCATCAGAGCTTGTTTTCAGACTCGATAAGAACGCTCAAACCGTTCAAAATGGGAGTAGTAAGAACCTTATATTCTCTTTTGAACGCATTATTGCTCATATTTCTACATACATTACACTAAAAACCGGCGATGTGATTTTCACCGGAACACCAGCCGGTGTTGGCCCTGTTCGACCCGGCGATTTACTCGAAGGCTACCTCGCAGGTAAAAACATCCTCCGTGTCCGCGTAAAATAACTTAAGGGCATGCGTAAAAAAACTTGCCCACGTAAGTATTTTTACCTATCTTTGTGAAAATTTCAAAGCATGAAAGCAAGGGTTGGCTTCTCTGTTCTCCTCACCACCATCATGACGTTAACCCTTTCAGCCCAACCGTGGATGCGATCTCCATACTTAAAGGTATCGAAATCGGAAGCCAATTTTACCGATATGCAACAAGCATTCGGATCCTGGTGGGGCGACAAACCTTACGAAAAGGGAAAAGGTTTTAAACAATTCAAGCGATGGGAGTATATTATGGCTCCTGTTTGTTATCCCGATGGCCAACTTCCGTCGGCTTCCCGCTTTATAGATGCATACAACTATGCTGTTAAAGCTGCCGAAGAGGAAAAGGAAAGCGATGCTACGGCCAATTGGATACCACTGGGTATTACCACATGGACAAATGGAAATAGTGGATACAATCCCGGAAACGGACGAGTTAATTTTATTGCAGAGCATCCCACCGATTCAAATATTCTTTATGTAGCAACTCCAAGCGGTGGTGTATGGCAAACAACCGATGGAGGTGTAAACTGGACCACAACATTCGACGATCAGTTGCGATTGGGAACATCGTGTGTTGCTATCCATCCAACCAATCCAAATATTGTTTTTGTTGGAACCGGCGACAAAGATGGATGGGATACGGAAGCTTTTGGTATTCTAAAGTCCGAAAATTCAGGTGCTACCTGGGGCAACGGAGGATTAAACTCGGGTGTCAGCTTTACCAATATCAATAAAATACTGATAAATCCGCAGAATCCAAATTCAATGCTGGTTTGCACTCCTTCAAATATTTTCAAATCGCTTAATGGCGGCATCAACTGGAGCTCGGTATATTCAGGAAGCGACATACGCAATATGGTTTACAAACCGGGTGATACTACTACCATATATTGTGGTGGTGATATTTTTCTCAAAAGCACCGACGGCGGAAATACTTTTATCCCGAACACTTCAGTTCCAAACGATACTTGCAGAATAGAAATAGCTGTTACTCCGGCCAATCCGGCCTACGTTTATATACTTGCATCGAATTCGCAGAATTCTTTCGGAGGTGTTTATCGTTCTACCAATAGTGGCAGCAGCTTTTTGCAAATGTCATCGTCGCCCAATATTCTGGGTTATTCCGAAACCGGAGACGATGATGCCGGACAAGCATGGTACGACCTGGCAATTGCCGTTTCGCCCGTTGATGCCGATCAGGTTTTTGTTGGCGGTGTAAATGTTTGGAGAAGCAGTGATGGCGGTGCCAATTGGAATATACTTACTCATTGGGTTTATGGAGGTGGTTATGGCTACAGCCATGCCGACATTCATTATCTGGCTTTTTTTGGAACAAGATTGTATTGCGGCAGCGATGGCGGGGCATTTGTAAGTCACGATTTCGGAGACACATGGAACGACATTTCATCGGGATTGGAAATCACACAATTCTATGCATTCAGCAATTCGAAAGCCGATGACTACTTTGTTGTAGCTGGTGCTCAGGACAATGGAAGCAACATGTACGACAATGGAAGCTGGACACATGTTTTTGGTGCAGATGGTTTCGAAGCCCTGACTGATTATAACAACAAGGATATTTATTATGCTTCTTACCAGAATGGTGGAATTCTTCGCACTACCGATGGCGGAAATAACTTCGATTATATAAACACAACCGGACAAGATGGTAGCTGGCTTACACCTTTGGCAATGAGTCCCCAGAGTTCTTCGGTTATTTTTATGGCTCTCGAAGATCTCTTTCAGAGCAACGATGGCGGCGACAACTGGGATAATCTGACGAATGGACTCACATCTGGCGGAAAAATAGATGAACTGGCCATTGCTCCTACCGGCATAAACGATATTTATTTTTCCAACAGCAGCACCTTGTATTATTCGCACAATGGTGGAACCAGCTGGACAAGTACCAATCCTGTCGGATCATTTTTTATTACCGGAATTGCTGTTAGTCATGCCGATGCTAATAAATTGTGGATAACTGCCAGTTCGTCGAGCGGCGATCGTGTTTTTAAAAGTGAGAATGGTGGGGTTTCGTGGTCGAATGTTACTGGTGCACTCAGCGGATTAGGTCTCAATTGTATTATTGAAGATCCCAATTCTCCTGAAGGTTTATATGTAGGCAGCAACATCGGTGTATTTTATACCGATACCACCATGAGTGCCTGGCTCAATTTCGATACCGGCTTACCCAAAGTGATAGTGAGAGAGCTCGAAATAAATGCAACCGGAAGTAAATTGCGTGGAGCTACTTATGGTCGTGGTTTATGGGAAACCCATTTGTATAATTCTACGGGTATCGATAATGGTAACAAAACTGTTGTGGAAATGTTTCCAAACCCCTGTTCCGATTTTATCAGCATAACAACAATAGAAGGACAAGCACCTGAGATCATTCGTGTTTTTGATGTTTCAGGTCGTTTTATTTCCGAAGAAACAGTTACATCAAACCCGGCTATGCTCGACGTACGCAGCCTCCCAACCGGCAATTATTATCTTCGCCTGGAAAGTGACAATCAGGTGCTGGATGTTCAAAAAATAATGGTATTGAAGTAAAAAAATAAAAAGACTTGTTTTTTTAAATTCTTTTTGTAATTTTGCACACTCAAAACGGCCCCGTAGCTCAACTGAATAGAGTATCTGACTACGGATCAGAAGGTTTCAGGTTTGAATCCTGACGGGGTCACTAAGAGACAAAATCATGTCTCAATAAAATAACCCTGAGTCAGTTCAAGCTTGCTTGAAAAAGGTCTCAGGGTTATTTTATTGCTTTCCGCAGGAAAGATTATTTTGTCTCGGAATTCGGAATCAGAAGGAAAAGCGAAGCTAATCCTGAAGACTTGCACTGCTCAAAAAAAAGGTCATTTGCAATTATGCAAATGACCTTTTTTAAAAATTCGAAATTATTAGAATGCGAATCCGAAGGTTACACCAAAACGAATGGTAAAACCGTCATAAAGACTTCCAGAATAATCGAAATCCTCGTCGGCACCAGTATCTTTTACTTTAAAAGAACGAGCATAATAAGCTGGTCCAATAAAAGAATCGATGGTAAAATGCTCTCCCAGCAGCCATTGATGACCAGCTAAAACACCACCTCCAATAGAAGTGTATGCAGCTTTGTACTCTTCGACTGTGTAAACACCATCATTGTTTTCGTCCCAATTGTATTCTTCGGAAATCGAATAGTTCTGATACCTTAGAAATGGGGCAACATAAAAACCTGATAATGCTTCGTCGAAATAGATACGAAATTCAGGAGTAACACCAATACCAGTCAAATTGCTTTTCAGATCTCCATCAGAAAGATCATTTCCCCAATAATAGAAGCCTAATTGAACAGTGTGCATGTCGTCAATTGCTCTTTCGTAGGAAACATTGTAGCAGTTAAAAATCAAGCTGAAAATGTTCAACTTCACAGCGTTTGATTGAGCCATCGATTGATTGGCAAATGCAAGCATCAGCGATGCCGCAACAATTACGTACAGTTTTTTCATAGGGTTGTGATTTTAATTAACGGCACCAAATTACAATAATTCTGCCATAATTTGCAAAAAACAATTACCCGCCGATATATTTTTTTTCAATAATTTGATTCTCATAGCTTAGCGTTTTGTACTTTTGCAGACTGTTTGCTTATTAATATTGTAACAAAATATTTTTCATATGAACAACATGGAACTTTCGGGGCGGATTAATGAATTGGCTGCCCAATACCGCAATTACACAGCAGAGAATCTGTCGAAGCTGGTAAAAATCAAATCGCTGAGCAGCGAAGAAAAAAATGTACAGGAAGAAGTGATGCGTCAGATGCACGAAGCAGGCTTCGACGAAGTAAAAATGGACGGACTTGGCAATGTGCTGGGCCGCATTGGAAATGGGAAAAAAGTATTGGCTATCGACGGACATATCGATACTGTAGATGTAGGAAATCCCGAAAACTGGAATATTGATCCTTTTTCGGGCCTTATAGCAGATGGTTATGTGCACGGACGCGGAACCGTCGATCAAAAAGGCGGAATCGCATCGGCCATCACGGCAGGTCGTATTTTGAAAGAAATTGGCTTGCAAAACGATGTTACCATTTGGGTGGTATCCAGTGTTATGGAAGAAGACTGCGACGGTCTTTGCTGGAAATATATTATTGAAGAAAGTGGTTTTCGTCCCGATTTCGCCATCAGCACCGAACCAACCAATTTGAATGTATATCGCGGTCATCGTGGACGCATGGAAATTCATGTTTCGTTTCGCGGACTTTCGGCTCACGGCTCGGCTCCCGAACGTGGGAAAAATGCTGTTTACATGGCATCGCGTGCCGCTCTCGAAATTGAAAAGCTCCACGAAAAATTGAAATACGACGAATTCCTCGGAAAAGGCAGTGTTACCATCAGCGAATTTATCAGTGGCAGCCCATCGTTGTGTGCTGTGGCCGATTTTGCACGTTTCCACCTCGATCGCCGTCTTACCTGGGGCGAAACCAAAGACAGTGCAGTAGCCGAAGTAAAAGAAGCTGTCAACAATCCCGATTCGAAAGTTGAAGTACTTTGGTACGACGGATTGGCATTCACTGGTTTGAAATATGGCATGGAAAAATATTATCCGACCTGGAAAATGCCCGAAGATCATCCTGCAGTTCAAACCGGTGTGAAAGCATTCAACGATTTATTTGGCAAAGCCCCATTGGTTGACAAATGGACATTTTCGACCAACGGCATCGCCATCAACGGCATACATGGCATTCCTACCATCGGATTTGGTCCGGGAAACGAAGTGATGGCACACGCCCCCAACGAAAAAACACCGATATCGGACCTCGAAGCTGCATCGGCTTTCTATGCTATGTATGCACAGTTAATTTAAGAAACAACTAAAACCAAATCGATATGGCAAAGTTTAAAGAAATTATTTCGAACATCGAAAACACCAATGCAAATCTGTTTCAAAAAGACTTTTTGCTTACTTGGGACAAAAGCCGCGAAGAACTCGAACTGATACTTTATGTAGCAGAAGCACTCCGCAAACTCTACAAAAACAACATTTCCACACGTTGCTTCGACAGTGGTCTGGCTATTTCACAATTCCGCGACAACAGTACCCGTACCCGCTTTTCGTTTGCATCGGCGGCCAACTTGCTTGGACTCACCGTTCAGGATCTTGACGAAGGCAAATCGCAGATTTCGCATGGCGAAACCGTACGCGAAACCAGCAATATGATTTCGTTTCTGAGCGAAATTATTGGAATTCGCGACGATATGTACCTCGGAGCAGGTCACGAATACATGAAAGAAGTCGGTGCTTCGCTCGACGACGGATTCATGAATAATGTTCTTCCGCAACGTCCGGGTATTGTGAATCTTCAATGCGATGTTGATCATCCCACCCAGAGCATGGCCGATCTGGCGCACCTGCGCAAATGGTTTGGTTCGCTCGAAGAATTGAAAGGTAAAAAAATTGCCATGACATGGGCCTACAGTCCCAGCTACGGAAAACCTCTTTCTGTTCCCCAGGGAATTATTGGGCTGATGACACGCTTTGGAATGAATGTGAGTCTCGCCCACCCCGAAGGTTACGGATTGATTCCCGAAGTGGTTGAACTGGCCGGAAAACAAGCCGCCGAAAGTGGTGGTAGTTTCGAAGTGGTGAATAGTATGGACGAAGCATTTAAAGATGCCGACATCGTGTATCCCAAAAGTTGGGCACCGTTCCACATCATGGGACGCAGAACCGAATTGCTGCGTGCCGGCGACCAGAACGGCCTGAAAGATCTCGAAAAAGAAGCGCTTGCCAACAATGCAAAGCATAAAGACTGGGAATGCACGCGCGACAAGATGAACCTGACGAAAGACGGAAAAGCGTTGTATATGCACTGCCTGCCTGCCGATATTACGGACGTGAGCTGCAAAGCCGGTGAAGTTTCGGCCGAAGTGTTCGAACAATACCGCATAGCCACCTACAAGGAAGCCGGTTACAAACCTTATATTATTGCAGCCATGATGATGACCAATCGTTTTTACGATGTTGCCGAGTTGCTGAAATTCTTGAAGAAAAGCAATATGCCTAGAGTTTTCTAAAGCTCAATCTTTTTATAAAATATCAAGAAGCCCCGCTTGGGGCTTTTTTGATGGGTGGAAGAAAATAATTTTTGAATGATTGTTTATGTTACTCGGACTTTGGGGAGATGGTGTGAGAATTCCTGCGTAGCCATAACAGCAGTTTATGATTTTCAACTAATTGGAAATTTGCATTTCATCAGATTTGATATTTTTGTAAAAAATCCACATGAAAACGCTAGGGAATTTGCTTTGGCTGCTTTAAGGAGATCTTGCATTAAATTGATAATTCAATTAACAATACTAAAAACTATCAAACCCCATCTCTTTTGCTTGCTGAAGTAAAGCATACGCCCATTTGGATTGCTTAGCAGAGAGCCCTTTTGGACTGCTTGCATATTTTCCAATCGTATAGAGGAATTTTCTCTCAGCTGTCCCGAATTTTTCATTTTCCTTCGCCCATTTGGAAAGAGCAAACCAAGTGCCTGGAGAAATAGAAGACGCTTCTTCGATAAAATGAAGATTCTCCGGATATCGTTTCTCTAATTGCTCAACAGTGTACTTGTGTTTTGAAAGCACTTTTACATTTTCGCTCTCTTAAAAGAAATCCCGGACCTCTTTCATATCCTTTATTAGGTTCCACTGTTCCTGCTTTTTAGTACTTTCATTAACGTCATCGGTTAACTTGTTATTGACAAGTAAAACATTGACAAGCTCCATTAGTCTTTTCAGAAAATCCCGCAATATGTCATTTACTCCGTTTTCTCTCCACAAATCCAACAACTTAAACGAGCTGTTAGATCGATTTTCATTCGTGTATTTATAAATCAATGAAATAGAATATGGCACAACCGCTGACCTGATCTGACCGATAGAGTGTTTCCCAGACCCATAAATGTTTTCCATTTCTTTGAATAAAATTGTTTTTGCAATAACATCTTCAAAAAATGTTATATCCAGATCATCCGTAGACGGGAAATCCCTTTCGAGATTAGTGATAAATATCCTGAAAACTTTTTCTCCACCTTTCTTTACCAGATAGGGTTGTTCTCCCCAGGAAACAAAGTATTTTGCAAGTTGCTCCTTTGTAATTCTTCTTGATTTTGGATACTCCTTTTCAAGCAATGCTTTTCTGTTATTGTTCCTTCTTATCAGCGTGTTTATTTCTCCTCTTGCTCTTTCAAAAAACCACTTGTTTCCGGAAGGAGAAATAGTTGTTTCGGAAAGAGTTTTTATTTTAAGCAAATATGGATTTCTTGAACTAAGATCTACAGTAGAAACTTTTGTCTGAGAATTTGAATATTTACTTATATCAGAAATTAGTTCATCCAGTTTATCATCTGTTACATCAACAGCAACATTAATTTTCGCCATTACTTTAACCTTGTCAATAGAGAAGCCGTCTTTTTTTGTAAAGTAGATACTGGCTGTAGTCTGACCTCCGTTAACGATCTGAAAATCTGTAAGGGATGTAATATAAGATTTCCCATCAACAATCTTTAAGGTTTTAGCAATACTTGTAACTGTAATTCCATTGTTGAATGCAATAAACTTTTCCGGATTTAATCTGATAGTATCGCGGATTCCTTTATTAACTCCTCTGAATTGCAAAAATGATCTCACGTTTTTCTCAAGTAATCTTGTGCTGTAGCGTTTGTAAAGATCAGCAAGGATTGTAGCTGGTAAAACGCAAAGATATGATTCAAAATTTTCTTCTTTTGCAGCATTAATCACTTCGACATCATAGTTGAACATCTTTTCAAAATCGATAATTAAAGCTTCCCTGTTTCCTTTCGAAAGCAATATATTATACAAATAGTTCAGATCAATGAGCCTTTTAATAATCAGAATTTCTTTTGTTGTTTTTTCTCCGTTTCTTATAAATGAAACCTTCAGGAAATCGTCGTCAAAATCAATTCTTTTTGGCTGCGGCTCTGATCCTCGGGTTTCGATGGTCGCCATGGCGCTTATGAGAAAAACTTCAACAACATCAAACTGGTTATTTCCTTCTGCCGATGACAATTGTGTGACTAACGGACGGATTGGATCAGCATCCTGCACCTCCTCATTAAGTTGGCCTTTTACAGCTTTATTTAAGAATCTCAGTACTCTTTTAAACTGATTTTCATAGTACCCTTTTGTCGAATTCAATAAATTTCCGTCAGGGATATTTATGTCAATTGAATTTTCATCAACAACAAAAAGATGAAGTCTTTCTCCTGATTCATTGACAGAATAGCCGTTTAATTTCAGATTCTCTGCTTCATAAAAATAATATGAATCAGACCAGTCATCTGAATCAATTAGCTTTGCATCAAGCAATGATGGAATTACCTGATTTAAAAATAACGATTGCTGAACAAAACCATCTTCATCTTGTGATTCTTCAAGCAAATCTTTGCGATAATTCAAACACTCTTGAACATCCATATTAGTAAGATATTTTATTTATTACAAATTCATCAAGCAAACTTGTCCTTAATTTGTACTTGACACTCAGAATTTCATTCGGAATATTTGACCTTGACAATTTTGGAAACTTGTTGTTACAGCAATTGTAAACAACAATCTCCATCGGTTTGAAACGAAAGTTGTCGTACAAATGAATATTACTTAACGTTAATCCCTTCTGAAGCAATGCTTTTAAAAACACAGAAGTGTCACCAAGGTTACTGACAATATAATCTTTGATCTCAAGAACAATGTCTTTTATTGACAAACCCGTTTCCGAATCGTATTCAATAGAGACAACATATAGTTCAAGTCCTTTTCCTATTTCAGTCTCTAATTGATACTCACTTGAAATAATGATGTCTAATGACGAAAAATTCTTTGTTTTTACCTCCACGTCATAAACATCAAAAGAAAAATCATGGCCATCATCATAAGGACCAACCCATGAGTGTATAACACGGTCCAATTCATCTGCCCCTTTATTCTTTACAAAGAATTTCAAAACCAGAAGTTCTCCAAAAAGACCTTTAACCTCTTCCTCCGTTAGTTTATCTGACATCCGGTCTTCAAAAAACAAGCTCCATCTATGAAACGTTTGAATGAAATATCTGGCATAATCGTCCTCGTTTTTCATTAAACATATTCTCTGATAAAGTGACAAAACAAGGTCATCAAAAAGATCAAAGAAATAGTTGTCCAGTAATTGAAGAACAAGGAGATTTTCTTTTGAGAAATAATCGATCGATAAATTCTCTTTCTGAATACCAGTAAACTCTAATATCTTTGTGTCAGGTAATGCTAAAATCAAGCATCGTTTTCCTTCATTGCCAACTCCAAGGAAAAGATCTGGGATGCATTCAGAAGAAATTCTAAGCGACCTGAAGCCTCTTGTAATTGGGTTTTCTGAAATCTCCGTCCACTTATGTTGTAATAACTTGCTTGTCATAATTAATTTTCGTTTGCATCAAGTGGTAACGCTGAGTCCTCTTCTGAAAATTCGAATTCATCATCATCAAACCCATAATTCCCGTGAACATATACTCCACCTGGATCTGGTTCAATCGGAGGGAATCCAATTGCGTAGCCAATCAACGGAATATTCAGGTCTATTCCTTCATTCTCAACGAAGTCCTTCATTTCCGCATCCTCATTGTTTTTTTCTTGTCGAAACACATAGTAGGAGTCTAATATATATATAACCAGAAGGCCTTCCCCATCTGACATTTTCTCACGATAAACTCTTTCGGGTATATTTACGTCTTCGGCTTTTTTATTTACTTGCTCTTGCGTCCAATCAGGAAATTTATCTCGATAATAGTTTCTTTTACTGTTAACAAACTCTTTCTCAGCTAATTTAATTTGTGTTTCAGATAGAAGTATTGCAAAATCAAGTCCTGCAGAAATTATATTGGCTGATTTTCCAGATGCACCAAATGTTTTCTCTTTGATGAATTTATTCCTGAAATACCTTACACCTTCGTTATTATCTGGGCCTCTACGCACAGTCATTGTTATGTCTGTTGGCAACCCTGATTCCTCTTTTCTTAATATTCCTTTCCCCTCAGTAATCTTAGCCCTCCCTGTAATCTTAATTGCGATAGTCCAGTTCTTGAGTTTGCCAGCTGCTTTGCATCTTTCAAGAAATTTCACCATGCTATCGCATGTCTCACTTCCAAAATTATTTTCCTGTTTTAGTATTTCTATTACTCCATTGATGTCGGTCTGCGAAGTCAGAAAACCTGCATCGATTCCATCTTCCTTTCTTTTTAATTCAAAAGGATATTTCTTTACAATCTTTTTGAAATGCAGCCATACTGATTCAATTTTCTTTTTCGAAATATCAAACTTTGTTGATTGTTCCAGAGAATCCTGATAAGACCAATTTACTTCCTTTGTATCCCTAAGAATCGCAGGTCTGGTAATTTTAAGAGCACCGGGATGTTTTTTAACCCTTAGAATGAAATTAGCTGGCGTTCTTGGGGGGATTTTTTCTTCCATTTTCCTGAACTCTGTTTCAAGTTCTTCAATGGTACGTGTAACCAAATCATATTTCTCCATTGAATCCGGAGTAATGAAAAGTTTACAGCAATCAAGATACCCAGGCCTGTATCCAAACCATCTTCCCATTTGTAGGAGTGCATCAGAATAATTGGTTGACCGGATGAAATAGTTTATACTTAAACCTTCAAGTGTAAAACCGCGGGATAATCTGTTTCCACCAATAGCAATATATTTTTTAGGCGTGTTCTTGGGATATAAAAGCTTGTCTCCGGTAGAACTATTAACAGCTTTCACTTCTATCCCTTTAATTGCTTCTGTTAGAAATTTGTTTTTTATTACTTCAAAACTTATTGGTTTGAGAAATTCATCATCATATCCCCTCGGCAAATAATCAGAAACATGGTCAGTTATTTTTGAATAATATCTGAACCAGATTCTTTCCAGGGTTGCAAATATAGAATTGGGATTTGCCGGATCGTCAAGTTGCAAACTACTCTGCAAGTTTCTTAAATAGACATCAATTAATTCTTTTAGTCTGTTTTGCCAAAGGGTGTATCTCGATATATGGATTAACATTGAGTTATGTGGATTGAACATTGCAGAAAAAATCATTGCGGGCTTTCTGCTTTCACGGACAGCAATGGATAGAATAAAACAAAGAATACTATCCTTTATTGAATCAGGTAAACTTCTGGGGAAATCATCAATCGGCTTAGAGGTTCTTGTTTTTTTTCTGTATTCATTATAACTTGAAAATCCAAGATATGAATTGAATTCTCCAATCTTTTCATTCCATTCATTCTGATTACAGATGTTCAATACGCCACTTAATTCTCCGCTTTCATTTCTATATACTCTGTCAGGAAAATGATCTATGTTGTCATATACTAACTCAACCAATGGGATTTTTAACTGTGCAATATTTTCAATTGGCTTTATAGTTTCAAATATTTGTTTTGCCCCAATATAATTTGTTGGTGGATTGAGTAAAACAATAAAATCATCAGGAAATAAATTGTCAACTCGTTGTAGCGCTTTCTCTTCCGTTTGTCCTTTTACTTTATACTTTACAACCCAGTTGTTTTCAGGAGCATCATTACGGTCAGCAAGTATGTTTGCAAATGGTGTTGCTGTATAACCAATGTAGGTCTTTCGTTTGAATAGTGCAAGCAAAGCCCTGATATGTCCGTTGGTTTTTGACGCATATTCTCTGCCTCTTTTCCCTTCATTATTCAACGAGGCATTGTCTGCTTCATCATCTAGAATTAATAATGGTATATTGTGTTGATCTTTGTTTTCCTCAAGGTAGTCATGCAACCAGACAATCAGATTTCGCAATACACTAACGTTGTTTTTGCATACTAAAACATTAAGATGATTTAGCGAAAAATCAGCATCCAGTAATGTTTTTTTGAAATCCGATTTTGCCGAGGTTATTCCAATCGCCTGCTCAACCCAATCGCCTGCGGAATCATCTGTTTTTCCAAACCTGTGTATTTTTCCTACTCCTTTATTAACCAATCTATCTGTATCAATATCAAGGCCTTCACCAATGACATCATTTTCAATTCTTAATTGAGTTTGATTTCTGAGATCTTCCATTAAGCCTGCAAGAACGATTATCAATCTATATCCTGCATCAATTGCTCTGTTTATTACAGCATTGAAATTTTGTGTCTTACCTGCCTGAACACTACCAACAACTAATCCTTTAACGTAAAACGCTTCCTTGGATTTCGGATCACCCATTTTTTCAAGGATCTCAAGACTTGTCCTTTTGGTTTCTTCAATAACTTTTTCTGAACGACCTATTTTTTCAAGCAGAGAAAAATATCTGTTACTATAATGCCAGGAGTCTTTCATCTGCTCCCTTCGTTCTTCTGTCAACCAAGTCCTGAATTCGTTTTTTGTTAGAGAATTGGACGGGTCTATGTCTATAGGGTTTACTGATAAATATTGGTTCTTGGCTGTCTCATAATACGTTTTCAAAGTGATGTCATCAATTTCAGGATAACCGTATACTTTTATTACTAAGTTGATTGATTCTTTTATCTCAGGAAGAAGGTCCATAAAATACTTGGGACTCAGGGAATTATTCACTGAATATTCCTTTGCTTTACTTGCGATGATTTTTAATATAACATCAATATATTTGTTTTCCATAAGACTCATTTTAATAGTTGCATAACTTCCGGCGGCAGCGATTTCTCAGCAAATCCAAGATTGGGAAGAATATCCGTTTTAATAAGATCAGATGAAAGGCCACTTTCTTTAAACTCCTTCACACAATTTATTAAATCCTCTTTAGATAATCCATCCTTTTCTTCAATCCCCAAATACAATTTCTCTTCATGAGTCTGACGAATTTTATTAATTCTCGTATTGATCATTCGAATAACCAAATTCAGTTTTGTGAGTTGATCTTTGTTTAATTCACACATCAGAGATTTTAGTAAAGGGAAGCTACTATTCAATTCCAGCAGGGTGCCTTTATTTGAGGCTTTTCTCTCAAATAATTGAACATTGTCTTTATTCGTTGAAGAAAATTTTCTGATACCTCTATTGAAAAACTCTCTTTCTGCTTGTGTTTTAAGCTCATCGATATATTTTTCAAAAGCTGTTTTCAGATCGTGAGGAATTTCAATTTGCGATTTCGCAACATTCAAATGCAACAAGTGGTCAACCTTGTTTCCTATATCAACACGTAGTCTTGCTAATTGCAGTCGTGGTGCTTTTTTGATTAAACCATTCCAGCCTCCAAAATGAATTAATCTATCTGCTCTGTAGATATAAATTCCTTCCATATCCATCAGACTTCGGTTTTTCGTAGTCCAAATAGATAAGTTCTGGCTTTCATCAATACTTCTTGAAGGCAGTACAAACCCTTCAATTTTAATTTTGTCTGAGCTGAATATCTTCTGTTTGTATTCTATCGGGCGGAAATCAGTAATTGTTGTTGGGAATGGGTTAAATGGTGTAATCTGATTATTATTGATTCTTATTTGTAATGGCATTTTCTTTCGTTCCATAAATCTATGAAACACCAATGATAAATAGTCGGAAGTAACTTCTGTAATTTGCATTTTCAATGCTGATTGTCTTTTGTCCTGATCAAGATAATTTTCGAATTTATACAGGCCATTCCATACTATAATTGTATTCGGGCTGAAATTTTCAAATCGGTTCAAATGCCCTTCACTAAGTGCTTTATATTGTCGGATTAATTTGTCAATTTCTTCCTGTGTATTGACCAGAAGCCTCCATTTTCCGACTTTTTTCAAATAATGTACATCCCACGTTCTGCCAAAATAGGTTTTAGTTCCTTTTTTTCTTGATAAAACAGTGAAGCATCGTGTTTGCGAAAATGAGGCTGTCTTCATCCCTAGGCCAAATCTCCCAAGATCAAACGATTTTCTTTCATCTTCAGGCGAGTTACTAGGAAACTGCATACTTGCTTTAAGCATATCTTCATCCATTCCGTCTCCATTATCAGCCAAGAAGAGAACAAATGGTTCCTGGTCCATTTCTATCAACACCTCTATTCTATCAGCATTTGCTGAAATTGAGTTATCCATTAAATCCGCTAGGGAAGACTCCAGACTATAACCTTGTTCTGCAATTGACTTGATCAGATACTCCGGATTAGGGTCCGCGTTTTCGAAATCAATGTTTTTTTTGTTTTCGTTCATTTAATTTCAGCAAGTTGTTTTTGAGTGACACTCCAGCTTATTTGTATTGAAGTGTACAGGTTTTTTTGCGGACTGATTTTTTTTGCAGGATTTTGAATAAAATCAATGACTACTTCTCCACTCAGGTTTGAAACTACACAAAGAAAATATTTATCTCCTTGTTCTTTTGCAGTTGTCCATTCTTTATTCGTAAACTGTATGCCTCCAGTGGTATCTGAAAGACCCTTGACTTCAACAAAATGCTTATTTGTTTCGTTTTCAATTCTGAAATCGTATCCAACTCCCAGATCACGGCAGTCAATAAGTTCCCCTGCGACAGGTATTTTATTTTCGGAATAATGGTGTTGAAAGTATTCTTCAGCTGCTTTTCCGGTTGGTGCCCGAAGGATAAATTTATGTGTTGATTTTCTTTTTACATCGTCTGACGCAATTAATATCAGTTGATTTACATCGTCTGGTTCTTGATTTATTTTTCCAGAAAGTATGTCTTCTACAATTCCTCTTATCTGTAGCTCGTCAAGGTTTTCTAATGCCTGTGCAACCCGTATTCTGCTTGGATTCATTGGTCGTTGATACCAACCAACGCGATGACCAAACAATGGGTCAAACTCGTCCCTCCAATTTTTAATAGTGTAAGGATTGACGGAAAGTAATTTGCCAATATTTTTATGTGTTTCTAACTGATTACCGTATCCAAGATTTTGATATGCAATTTTGTCAAATCTTGAGAGGTAATATGAAACATATAGTCCAAGTATATGATTATTTTCCATTTAAATTACTTCAAAAATTGATTTTGCTATTGCAGCGGCCATCAAAGGTGGTACAGCATTCCCGATTTGTTTAAATGCCGCTGTACGACTTGGTTTGCCTGATGTGCCTTCAAAGAAATAATCGTCTGGAAAAGACTGTAAGCGTGCTGCTTCCCTTGGTGTGAGTGATCTGTTCTGTGTAATATCAGGATGAATATAATAATGACCGTCACGGGCAATGTGAGCAACAACGGTTTGCGAAAAAGGAAGATTTCCGGCAACAACTTTAAACCGGTCCGTAAAAGATTTTCTGTTTTTATGAGTTTTTAATCGTTCCGGTAGATCATTGTATTCCAATCTGAGACCTTTATCCCATTTTTTCACAGCGATTCTGTATATTTCCAGATCTTGTAAAGTGTTTGGGCGGGCAACGTGCTGAGTTGTAAAGTCCAAGCTATTCCGGATGTTACTTTGAAATAAATATTTTTTTCCTTTTTTGGAATAGCTGGTTGCAAAAAAACTTCCTTCCCCGGCTTTCAATGGCTTGAGGTCAATAAGAAGATCTGAGACCGTGTATTTCGGAATCCATTTTTCAAACTCCGGATAAAAACCTTTTGATTTGCCTCGTTTTCCGATTAGTATTACACGCTTTCTGTTCTGCAAAACCCCATATTCATAAGCTTCCAGAACTTTGTATTCTGTTTCATAACCAATTGACCTGAATAAATTACGCATCGTATCAAAGTACTTGTTTCCATTATTTTCCTTTGCGGAAAGTAATCCCAGCACATTTTCAAAAATAAAATACTTTGGTTTATAGCGTTCGAGGTACTTTGCATATTGTACAAACAGAAAATTCCTGTTATCACCAACCATCCTGTTTTTATCTCTTGACCGGCCAACAACAGAATAAGCCTGACAAGGAGGACCTCCCACAATCAGATCTATTTTTTTCTTTCCTTTTATTTCATCAATCCTTTTAAATATTTCACTGTTGGTCTCATCTCCAATAGCCAGGTTGATTACCGATTTTCTTTTTTCTTCGGGAAGGAGAGCATGAAGCTCTTCCCGTTTTATTCCCTCATTTCGGATATATGAAATATATTTCCGAAAAGCAGGTGTATCCTTAAGATGATGATATGCGGTTCTTGTCAGGAGGGTGTTACATGCCGCAAGATCCATTTCAACATGTGCAATCGGATTGAATCCTGCTCTGATAAACCCCTCTGATAATCCGCCGGCGCCGGCAAAAAGGTCAATATAATTTAGTGATGAGGCCATTCAAAGTTTTGTCTTTGTTGTCTTTTTTCAATTCACACTCAAATATATATATTATTTTCCAGTCAAGTTGTAACAGTTTATTATAATTTTCAGCATCAAGCTGTTTATTTCTTTTTATTTTATCTATCCACCACTCCGTTCTTGTCTTTGGCACTACAAAATACCTGCACCCTTCATGCCCATGCCAGAAGCAACCATTGATGAATATCACTGTTTTATATTTGGGTAAAACAATATCTGGTTTGCCCGGTAGCTTCTTATCATGCAGCCTGTACCGGAAGCCTTTTGAAAACAGAAACTTCCGGACTATCATTTCGGGTTTGGTATTCTTCCCTTTAATCCGGCTCATGTTGTAACTTCGGGTGGTTTTGTTGTGGACATCAGCCATGATGAAATAAATATATCTCAAAAGTAAACTATTCCTGATAACATTTCAACATAAACCGTTCTGATTTTCTAATTTTAATGCTATTCCAGGATAAAAAACAAAGAAGATCTTACCGAGGACGACTACAATCGGTGGGTAATCCTTACTGATGATGTTGACAGAAAGGAAAGTGATGCAAACAACCTGTTTCTTCTAAAGCAGAAGTTTTTCTCTACTGAATATAATTTTTCATTGATCGAATAATGCTCTTTACGGTATTGATCAGTCGGGCGCAGAGGGCTACAAATAATGCTGACCTGAGTCCGGGTTAAGCAAATCCTTCTTCCCCACCCTTTTCCACCATCCGTACCCTTTTTCCACAAGTGGTGCCGCGGAATAGAACAGCGTTTTGTATTTTCGCAGAAAAAAATGCGCTACGCACTGACTCTTTTTCTTACGTTACTTTTTACCGGAGGTTTGTTCGCACAGGACACCCTGCGGGTATTGTTTCTGGGCAACAGCTACACCTATGTGAACAACCTGCCGCAGATTGTGGCCGATATGGCACGTTCCACCGGCGATTCGCTCATTTTTGCTTCAAACACACCCGGTGGATACACCCTCGAAGGCCATTCGACCAATGCCACCTCGCTTTCACTGATCGCCCAGGGAGGCTGGAATTACGTGGTGCTGCAGGAGCAAAGCCAGCTGCCCTCGTTCACCGACAGCGAAGTACAAAGCATGGTATTTCCGTATGCCCGTAAACTCGACAGCCTGATCAATGTTGCCGACACTTGTACCGAAACCGTGTTTTACATGACCTGGGGCCGGAAGAACGGCGATGCAACCAATTGCGCTGTGTGGCCGCCCGTATGCACCTACGAAGGCATGGACAGTCTTCTGTATCTGCGATACATGACGATGGCCCAGGACAACCATGCAATTGTTTCGCCGGCCGGAGCCTTGTGGCACTATCTGCGCGACAATTACCCGACGCTTGAACTGTATCAGGCCGACGAAAGTCACCCTTCCGAAGCGGGAAGTTATGCTACCGCTTGTGCTTTCTATTCCGTCATGTACAGGAAGGACCCGCGGCTGATCGCATTCGATTTTACGCTCAGCGCCGTCGATGCGCAAAATATTCGTCAGGCCGCCGGACTCATTGTTTACGACAGCCTCATGAAATGGCATGTGGGTGAATACGATCCTGCGGCCGATTTCGTTGCTGTTCCTGCTCAGGGAAACACAATTTCATTTGTAAACTCATCGGTAAACGCATGTAAATACTTCTGGGATTTCGGCGACGGACAGAGCTCGGACGAGGAAAATCCCGTTCACGTGTATGCGTCCGGCGGAAATTACCCGGTCTCGCTGATCGCATCGTGCTGCACGACGGCCGATACGATGATCGTGAATGTAACAGCTTCACAAACCGGGATAGAAATTGAAAATAGCGGAATCCGGCTGTACCCCGACCCGGTTGCCGATTTCCTGATCATTGAGAATCGTACAGACATCAGATACGAAGTCAGGATACTGAACGATCTCGGGCAGGAGCTATCGCTACCCGTGCAGCGGAACGGCTATCAAACCACAATCGGGTTTGGCAATGCGCAGTCCGGGATTTATTTTATCGTGCTGGAGAATGACCGCGACCGGCGGCTTTTCAGGGTTTTGCATCAATGACCCGGGACAAAAAAACTTTCGTCATGCTTCGACAAGCTCAGCATGACTATAATATTGAAAATAAAACAAAAACCAGTCACACTGAACTCCGTCGAAGTGTGATATATCGGAAGAATTATTTTATCGGGGATACTTCGTTTTTTGTCATCCTTCGACAAGCTCTGGATGACTATAATCTCTAGTAAAAAGCAACACTATCAGTCACATTGAGCCCCGTCGAAATGTGATTTACAGAAGTCAAAAGTTATTTAATGCTTCGTCATCCTTCGACAGGCTCTGGATGACTATACTATTGAAAATAAAGCAAAAACCCGTCACATTGAGCGAGCCTGCCCTGAGCGCAGACGAAGGGAAATGTGATATACAAAAAGAATTATCTCATCAGACACTTTCTTTTTTGTCATCCTTCGACAAGCTTTGGATGACTATAAAGTTTAAAATAAAGCAAAAGTCAGTCACATTGAGCCCGTCGAAATGTGAAATACATAATCATTTAAGGTAATTTGTCAGTCATATA
>PHDB01000017.1 GCA_002842495.1 Bacteroidetes bacterium HGW-Bacteroidetes-6 | reverse complement strand
AAAGTAATGATTTAGTTGATATTATCTCAGAAATTTAAAGATGCCAAAACCAATCCGACATAACAATCACATCCTTGAAACTGAGTCCAACAAGTTTTTTAATAATCAGGTTCCAAATGAATGGATTATTGACAAACCGGAACACGACTATGGTATTGATTGCAACGTAAATATTGTCATAGATAATGAGGTAACGGGATTGAGTTTTTCTGTCCAGTTGAAAAGCAAAACACAGGATAGATATCCTGATTCTGCAATTATAACGCTGAAACACTCTACTTTATCATTATATAACACGATGCTTGCTCCGGTTCTGTTGGTTGCATATATTCAGGAAGAAAAAGAAGCCTACTGGTATTGGTATAATGATTTGAATATCAACTTGTCCACTCAACAGAAAACGTTCAAAATAAAAATTCCCAAAACAAATAAGTTAAGTCAAATAAGTTGGAGTACCGTAGTTAAGTATGTGCAGGATGTTTTTAGCATTAAAACCCTTGTCGATGGAATTAGATTTTTGGAATACAATGAAATCTCAAATTCCGAGTTATTAGCCTGGCGATATTATTATTCCGAAGACTATGAAAACGCTATTTTTTATTTTAAAAATCTGCTTCGTGATAATTCTCAAAACGTAACTGTTCTGGAAGGCCTGTCCCAAAGTCAATATCAAACTTTCAATTACAAAGAAGCACTTTTCAATATCAATAAAGCAATTGAACTTTCCGGCAAGCACAATCTAAACCTTACCAAAGCCTGTATCCTTGCCGAGGATGGAATCCAAAACGGAATAAAGGGAAAAATTATTGAAGCCCGGAACATCTTTAAGCAATTCATTGATAGTGGACCCCGTCAAGCGGGGTATCATTATAACTATGCAAATACATTGAGTAAGTTGGGGCAATACGAGGAAGCAATCAACCACTATCAGAAATGTCTGAAAATAGACCCCAATTTCGCAACTGCATGGAAGAATTTAGGACAGGTATATTGGGATATTCAGGAACATGAAAAAGAATTGGAATGCTACAATAAAGCATTGGTGATAAGCCCTAAATTACCGCAAGCCCTCTTTAGTAAAGGTGTTACCCTGTCACGTATTTACAATCAGTATGAAGAAGCACTAACTCTAATGCTTGAGGCTTTAAAATACGAAGAAGAAATGCTTCATAGTTACCCCTATGGATATTTTGGAATTGCTTATGCGTATGAAAAACTTAATAAACTAAGAGACTCTTTGATTTGGATAAATAAGGGCTTAGACCTTTATCCCGAAGACATATATTACCTTAATTTCAAATCAAATCTGCTTATCGAACATTGGAAAGAAAATGAATGGTTAAAAGAAGAAGCCATTTGCTTTTTTGAATTCCGTCTTGAATTGGAAAATGATTTTAAAAGTCTTTATGCTTTAATGATAATACGAGATTTAGATGATGAACAGGAAATTTTGAGTCTGCTAAAGAAACATACAACATTGTTAAAAGAAACAAGCTTAGATACGCTCAAAAAATGTGGAATAAAACTGAAAGAACACCTCATTTTCTTACTCCATTACGATAAATATCAGGGCTTTCGAAAAGATTATCCCATTCACAGGTATCTTGACCATTTGATTTCTGAACTCTTTGTCGTTTCAACAGAATTTTGGGAAATACTCGACTTAATATTTGCAACGAGTTTTAGTAGTGCTGTTTTTGAATATTACAAGAATAAAAATTCAAATGTAATAGCACAAAAAATATTAGAGGGATTAATGCTCTCACCGGATGCGATTGAAGAACTAATACCGAACACAAATTATGCTCAGGATGAGGCAATCTCTCTTATGTCCCATATTTATTTAGGCTTCTCTACCATTATTGTTCGTGAATTTGGAGCTCAAACAGGTATGATAACAGGGGCATTGGGGTTGGAAAAACCAGATGAAGCTGATAGTCTGCCTCAGCCTTGGTATGATGATTTAAAAGAAAAAGTATTATTAGTAGCAAATGGAAAACTTAAACTACTAAAGGAGGATTGATTTTTTGCTTTCCGGTGAAAATTTATCTCTCAGTTTACTCATATCCATCCCGACTTTTCTATCCAGAACTTTTGCATAAATCTGCGTCATGGATATGGAACTGTGTCCCAGCATTTTTGAAACACTTTCGATCGGAATGCCGTTGTTTAGGGTGATTGTTGTGGCAAACGTATGCCGGGCAACATGAGAGGTGATATTCTTGGTGATGCCGCACAGATCGGCAACCTCCTTCAGGTAGGAATTTAGCTTCTGGTTTGATAGTACAGGAAGCAGCACATTATATTTGATACAGTAAGGGTTGTCACGGTATTTGTCAAGAATTTTTCTTGCTGGCGGAAGCAAAGGCACATGAGAAACTATACCGGTTTTGTGCCGCTTTGTATGAATCCAGAGCTGACCGCTTTCAGATTCAAAAAGATTTTCCGGGGATAATGTTTTCAGATCGGAATAGGCATAGCCTGTATAGCAGGCAAACAGAAACGTATCGGCCACCTGTTGCAGGCGCCCGATCCTGAAATCTTTGCAGGTAATTGCCTGCAACTCTTCTTCCGTCAGAAAATCCTTTTCAACTTTTTGAATACGGATTTTATAATTTATGAACGGATCGGTTTTCATCCAACCGTTACCAACACAGATCCTGATGACCTTTTTCAGGTTTTTGATATGTTTCATGGTCGAATTTTGCTGACAGTTCCGTTCGGCTTTCAAAAAAACCTCAAATCCCCTGATAAAATCCGGGTCGATTTTTCCCAATGACAAATCGGCGACGGAATAATCCGTATTTATAAATGCTTGCAGGTGCATCAGGGTGGTTTCGTATTTTTTATATGTAGCAGGGGAATATTCTTTTCCGATGAGTTTTTTTACAGTGTCGTTGTGTTCCTTTACTACATTCACAAGGCTTTTTCCCATGTCGTTTTTTCCAAGAAATGCGTTTTTCAGCCCTATGGCCGTGATCTCAACGCCTTTCTCATACATGTGATTCAGACGATTACTAAGTTGTTGGCGTATGTAGCCGATGTAGTTGTTTACATCCTGAGCTTCTCTTGATGAGCCTTTGGCCCCGTTTTTTGCAATATCCCATTGTTGCGGCATTATGGATTTCAGAATGGCCAGTTCTGAACTTTCTTTATCTACCTTTATTTTAAGATAGATCGGCGCTTCGCCGTTTCTGAGAAGTTTTGTTCTTTTGATGTAGAACAGAAATGAAATTCGCGGTCTGGCGGTCATAATTTCCTCCTTTTTTTAAAGATTAAAGTTACGAAAACCAGTTCCTGAGACAAAACGCAAAGTGCTGCAAATCAGCGAATAAAATCATCCCGATTGGACTTTGAAGAATGATATATTTGTCCAACTAAGAAAACACCCTTATACGGTATTTTTCGTGTTTATTCTGCTTCATACCCAAAAAGAAAAAGTCCTGAAATTATTGGATTTCAGGACTTTACTTTAGATTGCTCTTTTCTATTGCGGTCCGGACGGGACTCGAACCCGCGACCCCGTGCGTGACAGGCACGTATTCTAACCAACTGAACTACCGAACCATTCTTTCAGTTCCCTTTTGGGAGTGCAAATATACAAACATTTTTTTATTAGCAATACCACTTTGAAAAATTTTCTTCTTTTTTTGTTATCGTTGAGAAATACAACAATAATAATTGTTAGAATAAATTATCGCCAAAGCTGTCCGGAGTCCAGTGTTCAGGATAAAAACGACCGCCCTCGGCTACTGTTTCGATGGCACGCTTAAGCTCTTCGATTCCGGATTTTTTGAGTACAATTCCTTTTACACCACTACGCATCATTTCATCGTAGTAAATTTTATCAGTAAACATTGATAATGCAATGATGTTGATTTCCGGAAAATCTTTCAATGCTTCTCGGCTGGCCTCTATTCCATCCATGATTGGCATTGAAATGTCCATTAAAACAACTGTTTTGCTATCAATCTTTGTTTCTTTTAAAATATCAAGAAATTCCTTCCCGTTTCTTGCTTCTGCTATAATACTGGCAAAGCTTGTAGAGGCCAGAATAAACCGTATCCCCTCGCGCAAGATGTCGTGGTCATCTACAATGATGAGTTTGTAAACCGGCTTTTCCATATTGTGTTAAAAATCAGGTGCTTTTAGGCAAAGTTAGATTGTTTTTAATTGTACCAACATAAGTTTTTCATTTTTATTATTATTTAACATTAGCTATTCGACCAAAACAGTAAATTCATCTGCCAAATATGCGTAAAAATTTAACGATGTTCTTACCTTTGCAGATTATTTGAACCTGCAACGTGAAGATGTCTGAAATCACCTACAAACTTGTATTTGCCATTGTTCGCGATCCAAATTATCAATGGATGCTTGAGCCTTATGCTGTTCAGATAATGAAAAACGGCATGTTTGCTTACAATCATGTTCGTGTGGCTTCAAACAATATTGAAAATTATGTCACCGATTTTTCCGAAGCTGAATATATGGTTCTTCAGCTTTTGGATGAATGTCGTAATGATGCTGTAGCCCGTATTTTTGGTCAAAGTAAATTCCGCCCCCTTGAATTTTCGCGCGAAATTCAGAACGACCCTAAACTTCTTCGGCGGGTTGTAAAATATCTACGGAACAAAACGGATTTGGCTATCAGTATTTTGGCCGACAACGAGATACCTATTTATTTTAAAGGCGATCGTCAGGATATTATCAGCGAAAAACCTATTCTTCCTATTGTAGCCAAGCTCGATGTGGTTTTTAATTTTAAACTCGAAAATGAGATTCTCGAATATTCAATCGATACTTCACTCGAAGGGAAACATATCCGCTTGACAGAAGAAAATACAATTATACTCAACTACGAGCCATGTTGGCTTATTTACGAAAGCAAGTTTATTCAGGTTCACGACAATGTTGATGGCAAAAAGCTGCAACCTTTTCTTACCAAAGACAAGGTGCTTGTTGATGCTTTGCAGGTCGATAATTACATGAAACGATTTGTTAAACAAGTGGTTGGATTGTATTCGTTCAAGCTAGATGGTATTGGTTATGGCTTTTATAATGGCTTTCCAACGCCGATTCTGAGTATCGAAAACTCATTGCAGGGAACCACCGTTCTGATGCTCAGGTTTAGATACAACGATGTTGAGTTTACCTACGAAAGCGAGCTTGAAGGCCATGTGAGTGTGAGTAAAAAAGAAAAACAATACTATTTCGATATTATCCGACGAAACCGTGACTTCGAAAATGAAATTAAAAACTGGCTTATCGATAATGGTTTGGTGTATCTCAATGGAGCTTCGTTCCAGACGCTTCGGATACATGTGAGTGAAAAAGCATCGGTAGCTGGCGAGGCTATGTATTGCGCCATCAACTTTGTTAACGATAACTCCGATTTGCTTAAAACCAAAGGGTTCAATATCGATAATGTGTTGGGACGCGACTTTTTTACAGGACATATAGAGCTTGTTCAGCAGTTTTCGGAAGACAACGACTGGTTTGATCTCAAAATATATGTGATGTTTGACGATGTGCGCATTCCGTTTAGTGCTTTGCGTAAAAATATACTTGAAAACAACCGAGAACTTGTTCTGCCTGATGGTCGAATTGCCATTCTGCCATCAGGATGGTTCTCGAAATTTCACGATCTGGCACTCATCTCGAAGCCTGATGGTGAAAAGGTGAGAGTGAAGAAAAGCCAATTTAGTTTTATACAGAGTGTTATAGAGGGCAACAACAGAGTAGAGCAGTTTATCGAAACTGCTGGCAAAGGCGACTTTCCTATCGTCGAGCCTCCTGAAAATATGCTGAGAACTCTTCGTCCATACCAACAAAAGGGAATGAGTTGGTTTTTGTTTTTGCACGAAAATAATTTTGGGGGATGCCTGAGCGACGACATGGGGCTGGGGAAAACCATTCAGGTTCTTGCATTTTTGTTGAAAATCAAACAAAAAGACCAGCTTTTGTCTTCAGAAGGACAGCTCAACTTATTTGAAAAAGGTGGTGTCGGAAAAACCAGCCTCATAATCATGCCTCTTTCATTGGTTCACAACTGGGAAAACGAAATCAGACACACAACACCCGATCTTAAAGTGTTGGCTCACACTGGACTTGGACGTCGTTTTGATCCGAAATTGTTTCGGCAATACGACTTGGTACTAACAACATATGGTACAGTTCGAAACGATATCGAAAAACTTAAACAGTTTCCGTTTCGCTTTGTATTTCTCGACGAAAGTCAATATATCAAAAATCCGGAAAGTAAGGTTTTTGCAGCTGTTTCGCAACTTGCAGCCGAACAGCGTTTTGTTATTACAGGAACACCTGTCGAAAACAGTCTGATCGATTTATGGTCGCAGTTGCAATTTGTAAACCCCGGATTGCTGGGCGATCTTAAATTTTTTCGCGATCGCTTCTATCAGCCTATCGAAAAACGTGGTTCGAAAAGTTCCGAGAAGCGATTCAGACAAATTATTAATCCATTCATCCTCCGGCGGACAAAAAACGAGGTGGCTAAAGAGCTTCCAACCCTTACCGAGAAAATTCATTTTTGCCCGATGACAGATGAACAGGCTGAGATTTACGAAAAAAGGAAGTCCGAAATTCGCAATTATATTATTGAAAGTACGGTGAAATATGGTGCCGATAAAGCCTACATGATTATTCTATCCGGACTTATGCGTCTGCGGCTTATTGCTAATCATCCGTCGATTCCCGAAAAAGACTATTTCGGAGGCTCGGGCAAGTTCGATCAGGTAACCCAGAGTATTCACAAAGTACTTGAAGGCGGACATAAACTGCTTATATTTTCGCAGTTTGTAAAGCATCTTTCACTCTACGCTTCGTATCTCGAAGAACAGAATATACCATATCTCATGCTTACGGGCCAAACCAATGCGGTACACCGTGAAGCCATGATTGAACAGTTTCAGAAAGATTACGATTATCCTATTTTCCTTATTTCGCTTAAAGCAGGTGGAGTTGGTTTGAATCTGACTGCTGCCGATTTTGTCTTTCTGCTCGATCCGTGGTGGAACCCAGCTGTTGAGCAACAAGCCATCAACAGGACTCATCGCATTGGACAAGATAAAAAAGTGATTTCTTATAAATTTATTACCGAAAATTCTATTGAAGAGAAAATAGTAGCCCTTCAGCAGCGAAAACTCAATCTGTTTAACAATTTTGTTAATTACAAAATGTTGAAAAATATCAGCTCCGAGGAGTTGGTGGGCTTGCTCGATGACTAATGTTTTTTAAAACAATCTTTTTTGCTGAATGCCGCGAAGTTTGAATGCAAATGCTTACAAACGTTTATAAACATTTATATTCGACAATAAGCGTTTAAAACCGACTGGCTTGATGCTGTGTGGCTATTTTTGCAGTTAAGTAAATACAAATTGCTCTATGGCAGAAAGTAAATTGAAAAAGAAGAATAGCAAGTCTGCAACTCGGTTAGATTGGCCGGCGAACAGTGTTGAATTGAGCGGTTTTGTTGGAGCAGACCCCTTTGTTTATAAATTTGATAACGGTAAAACACTGGCTCGCTTTAGTATTGGTACTCATCAGATGCTGAGAGATACAAGTGGAAAATGGCAACGCATTACAACCTGGCATCAAGTACTTGCATGGCAACATGTTGCCATGCAAGTCGCCCTATATGTGCGGCAGGGTAGCTTCGTAAGTCTTCAGGGACGTCTTCGCAGCAAAACAATTCTTGACTCGAATCAGCAGCCACTATCAAAAGTGTTTATTGTTGCCCGAAAACTGAGTTCAAATATCACAACCTGATACATATTTGCTGATAGCTGAATACAGCTTCGGCTACCCGCAGCTGATGTTCTTTTCTCTTTGTCTTTATTATTCTCTCAATCCTGTTAACTTTGCTTCATGAATAGGGGAGTTCGTTTAGCCCATATTGCACTTATTGTTGCAGGGATTTTGTTTGGTGCCAATTATTGGATTGCCAAATCGCTGATGCCTGATTATTTAAGTCCGGCTGCAATCATAGTGTTTCGTACTACCGGTGCTTTAATTCTATTTATTTTATTGCTACCCTTTGCCCGCAAAAGCAGTTTTTCGGTAAAAGATTGGCTTTTGTTGGCCCTGTGTGGCCTTAGTGGCGTCACTGTAAATCAATATTTATTCTTTGTTGGACTGAATTTGAGTACCCCTGTCGAGACATCGCTTTTGCATACAATTAGCCCTATTGTTGTTGTGTTGTTTGCTGCTTGGTTAATACACGAAAAAACATCGTTGATTCAAATTGCCGGAATTGTTATGGGTTTTTCAGGAGCTCTTTTGCTAACACTTACCGGTAAAGAAATCAGTTGGTCTTCGTCGCATTTATCGGGCAACTTGTTTATTTTGGCAAACATATCTGCTTATAGTATTTATCTTGTTTTAGCCAAGCCTCTTATGAAAAAACACGATCCGATGAAAGTCTCTGTTTGGGTGTTTTTTTTTGGTTGGCTTTTCTTCCTTCCGGTCGGTATAACCACACTAAACGAGATTTCCGTTTTGTCGTTGCCTTCCGTAATTTGGGCAGCATTGGCTTATGTTGTTGTTGGAACTACTTTTTTAACTTATTTACTAACCATGTTGGCGCTCAAAAAATTGAAAGCCGGCACTGTTGGCTACTATATTTATTTGCAACCCCTGATTAGCGGAGGAATTGGTGTAATTACAGGGAAAGAAATGGTTGATACTCCTAAAATTATTTCGGCCATTCTTATTTTTGCTGGTGTGTTTCTGGTTAACTGGAAATCGTTTCATTCTGTGTCCGATAGTGTTCGCCATGCAATAAAAAAACAGAATTAAAGTTATTCAGCCAAAAAATACTACTTTTGTAATGATGCATCGTTTCCTGACACTTTTTCTGATTAATGTCTGCATGATGAGCTACGCTTCGTCGCAAGGAGTCGCTGTTGGCGATTGGCGCGATCATCTGCCATATTCAACTGTTACTTCAGTTGCAGTCTCAACCAACTATGTTTATGCAGCCACCCCTTATTCATTGTTTTACTACGATGTTGAAATGGGTTCCGTTACCAGATTGAGCAAGGTGGAAGGCTTAAGCGATATTGGGATCACTTCAATAGCCTGGTCGTCCAATTATTCAATGTTGGTAGTTACCTATTCGGATGCCAATATCGATTTGTTGTTCGAAGACGGAACAGTTTACAACATACCAGACATTAAGCGTAAAAATATTCCGGGAAATAAAACTATCAATCGTGTTGTTGTTAATGACCGCTACGCATGGTTAGCGTGCGGATTTGGGATAGTGCTTATCGATTTACAGAAAAAAGAAATCAAAGACACCTACTATATCGGAGCTAATGGTGGCCAAATTGATATAAACGATATTGCTTTCGACGACACACTTGTTTATGCAGCAACAAATGCAGGCATTTACTCAGCCTATTTAAACAGCCCGAATTTGGCCTATTTTGGGAATTGGGACACATTGTCTTCGTTACCTCACCCCGAAGCGCCTTATTCCCGATTGCTCAATTTCGATAACAAGATTTTTGCAGTTCTCAAGAACCCTGCATTTGATGACGATACGCTGTACTATCTTGAGAATAATACATGGAATGTTTTTCCGGACTTTGCAGGGGTCGAAATCAGTGGAATTAATACTTCCCGGGATCAACTGATTATATCCGGGTTTTCGTTTTTGCAGCTTTTCGATCAGTCTTTATCTTCGCTTGGAACTATTTTCACTTTCAATGGTCTTGTTCCCACACCCAATTCGGCGGAGTATTCACCCGACGGTGTGTTTTTATATATTGGAGACCAGAACCATGGCTTAGTTAAGAACTGGAATATATGGGGTAACGAAATTATCAAACCACAGGGACCATTTTCGGCCAGTACATTCTCGTTGTCGGGTAATGGCGGCTCAATTTCTGGAGTTGCAGGTGGCTATAACGAATCGTGGACCAATTTGTACCATGCTGCCGAATTGTTTGTATTTAATAATGAGACATGGGATTCTTATTATAGTTTTAATGTTCCTAATTTAGATACGTTAAGAGATTTGGTTTGTGTTCAGGTCGATCCTTCCGATCCGAAACATGTTTTTGCAGGCTCTTTGGGGCAGGGATTGGTTGAACTGCGCAATGGAACTCTTGCAAATGTATATAATGTCTCCAATAGCTCGTTGGCTTCAATTAACGGATATCCTGCATTTGTTCGCGTTGCAGGCCTTCGCTACGATAACGATGGAAACCTTTGGATTACAACGGTGGGAAGCAGTAGCTTTTTGACGGTATTGAAGGCTAACGGCCAGTTTAAAACGTTTTCGTTTCCTTCATCATATTCTTTCCAGTCAGGTGCATCCCCAGCCATTGATCAAAATGGATACAAGTGGATTCCACTTCCCCGGGGCGAAGGTGTTTTTGTTTTCAACGACAATAATACAATTGATTTAACATCCGACGACGAGTACAAAAAACTTACTACAGCCGAAAATTTTGGAGCTCTTCCTAGTTTGAATGTAAATGTAGTAGCCGTTGATAAAGACAATGAAATATGGATTGGCTCTGATAAAGGCATTGCTGTGATTTACAATCCAACCAATGTTTTTGATGGTGGAAGCTACGATGCACAACAAATTCTGGTTGATGTAGGAGGTTATGTTCAACCCTTGCTTGAGTCGGAAAATGTGAAATGTATTGCGGTTGACGGCGCAAACCGCAAATGGATTGGAACCGAAAAAGGGGGTGCATTTCTTATAAGCCAGGATGGAACAGAAGAAGTGTTTCATTTTACTACCGAAAATTCACCTCTGCTATCCGATAATATCAATGGTATTTCTATTGAGCCTACTAGTGGCGAGGTGTTTTTTGCAACATCCGAAGGTATTATTTCTTTCAGAAGTACTGCAACCGAACCCTCTGAATCGCTAGACTCGATTCTGGTGTTTCCAAATCCGGTTATGGCCGATTTTTCGGGTTATGTTTCTATTTCGGCTTTGGTCGACGATGCGTGGGTTAGTATCACCGATATGTATGGAAACCTGATTTATCGTACACGTGCATTGGGAGGTCAGGCTGTTTGGAATGGCCTCGACATGGATGGAACAAAACCTGCAACGGGCGTTTACCTTGTTTTTATTTCGAACAACGATGGTTCGTTGACAAAAACGACGAAGCTTATGTTTTATCATTAATCGCCATGCAGGCTGTCGAGGAATGTATTGTACTTCATTCGCTGAAATATGGCGAAAACAGCATGGTGGTGAAATGCCTTACCAAATCGGGATTAAAGTCGTTTTTTGTCAAATCGGTTTTGGCTAAAAACAAAAACAAATATCCATTTCTTGCTTATCCTCTTGCTATTACCGATTGCCACTACATTATGGGTCGGGCTGGTTCGTTACCACTGGTAAAACAGTTATCGCTTTCATATGTCTCAAAATCGACAGGATACGATTTTAGACGTCAGGCAATATCAACTTTTATGGCGGAATTGTCGCTCAAGTATATTCGTGAGGAATCGATGAGCAGCGATATTTATAATTATTTGCGAAAAAATATTGTGTTTCTCGATAGTTCGCCTTTGATTGCAGCTTCTTTTCCTGTGAAATTTGCTTTTGGATTGGCAGCTTTGCTTGGATTCGATACGGGTATAGTTGATGAAAAAGGAGTATGTGAAATACAATTTTCTCTCGAAAAAGGTCTTTCGACAGACAATTCACCGCAGGCAGTTCTGAAAGGAGAAGATGCTTTGAACTTGTTAGCTATTATTAAATGTCCCGAAAATGAGCTTTCTGAATTGAATTTGGCTTCTCAATCGGTGAACCGGATTTTTCAGGCAATGATTCTTTATTTTCGTTATCATTTTCCCGAATCAGGGAGCATGCGATCGCCTGAAATTTTGCATGAACTTATGCACTGATTCCGAAAACCATTTTTTTCTCTATTTTTGTAAGAAAATTGAAACTATGATACAGCGTGTTCAATCTCTTTATTTGTTTGGAGGCTTTGCTGCTATTATGAGCATGTTCTTTCTGCCGTTTGCTCGAATTATTGTTGGAAATTCCTCTGGCTATTTGTTTTTACAAGAGTTTCAGGTTGACGGATTACCGGCCGAAGCATACAATCCTATTTTGGTATTGTTGGCCGGAGTTCTTACAGCCATCGGGTTTCTGGTCTCAATTTTTTTATACAAAAACAGAATTTTTCAAATGCGTTTCAATGTGATTACTTTTCTGCTCAATGGAGCGCTTCTGGGCCTTATGTTTTGGGTTGGCGATAATCTGGCTTCGGCATTAGACGGATATTCCAATTTTAAACTGATTGGTGCCGTAATGCCCATAATTAGTTTGCTGTTTCTTGTTTTTGCTAACCGCGCTATTCGAAGCGACGAAGCTAAGGTGCGGGCTGCCGACCGACTCAGATAGTTTTCATTCTGGGCTTTTCCCAAATTTCCATATTCGAAATGCTGCGACCTTCAATTCTGAAACGCAGCATGGTGATCATTTTGTGAAAGCCACTATTGCCTGCTGCACCGGGATTCACATGTAGTAAATTGTTTTTTTCGTCGTATTTCACCAGTAAAATATGACTGTGGCCGCAAACCACAAGATCGGGTTTCAATATACTGATTTGCTTTCGGGCATCCGGAATGTATGAACCGGGCCGACCAACAATATGCCGCAAAAGAACTTTCACCTCTCCATAGTTGAAAAAAAGATATGGCGATGTAAATTGTCGTATCTTTTGTCCGTCAATGTTGCCATAAACAGCTTTGACGGGTTTGATCCCGGATAGTTTTTCCAAAACGGCTATGTCGCCGACATCGCCGGCATGCCATATTTCATCGCATCCTTCGAAAAAGGTTTTGTATGCTTCGGGCAAAACTCCATGTGTGTCTGACAGAACACCAATTAACGGCATATTAGATTTTCTTTGAAATTTGAGCAAGAATAGTAGCCCAATTCACGGTGCCATCTTTTTTGCCGGTTCTGACAATAATTACGTTGTGACTCGGATTTATAAAAATGTATTGCCCCAGAAGTCCCAGTGCCCAGTAATTGCCGGCATTATCGATACGCCATTGGTAGCTGTAGTAAACCGACGAGCGTTTGCTTACCAAAGGGTTGATTGTTGTTGCTACCCACGATTCGGGAACAATCTGTTGACCGTTCCAGTTTCCTTTTTTGAGATACAGGCTCCCGAATTTGGCAAAATCCCGACTGCGTGCATTCACTCCGCAAAACGATTTCACCATATTGCCTTTTTTTGAATCGATGTTGAGACTTCCATCGTATTCCATGCCAAGCGGTGTCCACAATTTTTCTTGAAAATACTGTTCCAGAGGAACTCCGGTGGCTTTTTCGACAATCATACCCAATAGCAATGTGTTCACACTTTTGTATTCGTAATCCAACCCCGGATCTTTCTCAACTTTAAGCTTTGTGACATATTTTCGCAAGTTGTTGCCATAATAATACCTGCCAATTTCAGCAAACGGATTCAGATAGCTTTCGCGAAAACGAATCCCCGATTCCATATTGAGCAAATTCTTGATGGTTATTTTTCCAAATCCTTCGTTTTTAAAATCGGTTAGATATGTTGTGATGCTATCGTCAACTGAAGCAATTTTGCCTTCGGCAACAGCAATGCCAACCAATGCCGAAATGAACGATTTGGCAACCGAAAACGATGTGAAAATACTGTTCTGGTCGGAACCCAAAAAGTACTTCTCAAACAAAATGGTATCGTTGCGGATAATCAGAAACGAAGTGGTTTTGGTTTCGCTGAAAAGGGTATTGAAATCGGTTATTTTGTCATCGGCAATAAGGTTCTTTGGGAAAAGCGATGTGTCGAGAGTGGCAGAAATGTTTTCGGCAAAATGAAACGATGTGGCTGGTTTTGTAAGTGGCAACTGTGGCGATTTCTTGTAATCGTTTGCGTCGGCAACATTATATACAATCATTCGTCCAACATGGCACGAGCTCATTATAAGAGCCAGCCCAACAATAAGTAAAATCCGATTCATGCTAATTCCTTTTTTTTCGTTTTGCAATCTGTTCGTAATCGATATAGTAAATCACCTTCAAAGTTAATGAATTCAATTGGTCTGTGTCAAGTGTTTCTTTCAAATTTTGCAAATAACTTAAATGTGTACCTGGCATATCGGACAAGATTCCCGTCTTCCAAATGAGACTAAGTGAGCTCCCCGGCGAAAACTGCCACGAATAAACAAAATCGATATTGAATGTGTTGAATGTGAAGTCGAAATTGTATGGTAGCAAAACTGGTGAATCGAGATCACCACCCGGCAACAAATAATTGAATTGGCTATATGAACCTTGCGTGTAGTAATGTCGTACCCTGATGGAAACTGGCATATAGTTTCGAATAACATATGTGGCCGAAAAAGTGTTTTCGATGGTGGTTACATCGCGACTTCCCAGAAGTGGAACACCCAAACTGTCGATTCCAGCAAAACCAACTTCATTGTTGTGAAATGCTGTTCCACACTGATAGCGAAATTGAAAATGGTTGCCTATTTTTAGCAAGGGAGAAAGCGATACAGTATATACAGAATTTGACTGCGAAGGCACTCGGGTGATAGACAGGTCGCCATCAAGTGCAAACGGTTTACTATAGGTGCTCGAAAACCCAACATATGCATAGCCCCATAATGGTTCGCGATAAACATAGCCTTCAACTCGGGGCTCGTAATAATTGCTAACACGTGTTAATGAATGAATGAAGCCACCCCATAAATAGAAGTGTCGCATGGTGAGCAAGCGAAAAGTGGCCGAAATTTCGTTGCCAATCGGGTGCCCATTGCTCAACCTGAACGAATATTCCATTCCCGGACTAACATGAAGCTCTTTTATCCATTTTGTTGGGTTGTAGAACGAATAGGTCGACGAAAAGGCATAAGCAAGATAATTGTTCATGTGCGAAATTCCCATGTCGTTGATGTCGAAGCGTGTGTTGCGTGTACTTTGACTCATGCTCCAGCGAAATTTGCCTCGAACTTTCGAAAAACTAACCGAGGTTGCAAGTCCTGCTCTATCGATGCACGACGACGAAAACAATGCTGTATCGCTCATGCTGTACGCAACCGAACCTCCAGCTTTTAATGTTTTGCTTTTCGAGTAAAGACTTCCTCCGAAACCACTTACATTGCTGCTTTCGTATTGTCTTTTGCGCTTTGCATTGGTGTTGATGATGTAAAACGAAGAGCTGTTTTTGAACTCTTTGTCAATCACCAGAATGTTGTAATTGGTGAACGGATCGGTTAAAACTTTTCGTATTTCACCATCGGCTTGGCGTATTTCGGCGTAGGTGTCGTTGGTAATGGCATTGAAAAACCCAACTGCTAATCCGTTTTTACTACGTCCCGAAAATTTCGAAGCATTGATTAGTTGTGCTTGTGCTGGATTCGATAATATAACTTCGCCCGAATCGAGTTGTGAATAGATCGAATAGAAGTTGCGTGGTGTGCGCCCAATACGTCTCGAGTAAAATAAGCCGCCTTTTTGAAACAAATCAACCGCTTCTTTAAAAAAAAGTCGCTGCTCTTCGTATTGTGTTTCGAACGAAGATAGATTTTTTATAATATCGTCGCTTTGCACTTGACTAAAGTCGGGCAGTAATGTCATATCGATAGTGTAGCTTTCGCTTAATCCGGCCTTCAGATCCAGACCACCGCCAATGCTTTTCGAAAAGTCCGAAATCCCAGCATTGTGATGCGGAAAATGCGACATCGAAGCTGTTAGGTATGGATTTAATGATAACCGCACTGGTGGATCAATGCCTTGAATACCTTTGAGTGTACCCCACGACATCTGAATATTGCTTGCATTACGCTCTTCGAGTGCCCATTGCGAAATTTCCCTGTTTCTACGAATAGTTCGCTGAAACTGAATGCCCCATGTTTGAACGTCGGTTCGCGGAAAACGTAATGCGCTATAAGGAATAAATATTTCGGCCGACCAACCCTGTTCGCTTATTTTCGATTCACTTTGCCACACACTGCTAAACGATTCGTCCTGCATTCTCCAGTCAATTTGCGGTCCCGAAGCATGCACCTCGAACACAAATGCATCGAGATGATTGTTGTATGGGTCAATCATGATGCTGAATTTATCCGAATTCAGTTCTTCGTCGCGGCTACCAAGTTGGCGTAAAATACTGTCGGGTGCTGAATCGAAACACTCAATGCCAAAAAATATCCCGTTATCGTTGTACAAAACTCTGACTTCGGTTTTTTGTGTTGGGACTACATTATAAAACGGACTTTTTTGAATAAAATCGTTTGCAACAGCCGATTGCAGCCAGCATTCCTCTTTTGGGAATCCATCAATTACAGGCGATTCATTGGTTCGAACAGCACGTAAACTTCGGGTTGATTGTGAAAATCCCCCAAACCAAAAAAACAGAAATAGAAGGGTCAGCCATTTTTTCATCGCGATAAAATTACTTAAATTCCTTGTGTTTTTATTCACTCTGTGCGTAATATTATTCAAAGATATACAAAGAGTGTGTATTGTTAAACTATACAGCATTTTTTTGACGACGCATGTGTGTCGATCCAGATTAGGTTTTTGCTTTTTCAGGAGTTTATTGTGATTTTTATAGACACAGCCAAATATCTTTCATGAGGTTTTTCGTTCATTGGATCGAAGAACCCGCTGACAATCCGTAAAAAAATCTAACTTTGCAGATCGTAATAGCAGACGAATGAATATTAAAATTGTCAATCGCAGCAATAATCCGCTTCCGGCCTATGAAACTCAATACTCGGCTGGTCTCGATTTAAGAGCTTCGCTCGAAGAAGACATTGTATTGCTTCCAATGCAGCGGAAACTTATTCCAACAGGTATTTTTGTTTCGATACCCGAAAGTTACGAAGCACAGGTGCGTCCACGAAGTGGATTGGCTATAAAAAGCGGAATCACTGTTCTTAACACTCCGGGAACTATCGATAGCGACTATCGTGGCGAAGTGAAAGTAATTCTGATTAACTTTTCTGATACTGAATTCGTTGTTCGCAATGGTGACCGTATTGCTCAGATGGTTATTGCTCGTCACGAGCGCGCCGAATGGGAGCAGGTTGAAGAGCTTGATGATACGGTGCGTGGAATCGGAGGATTCGGTCACACGGGTTTATAACTGAAAACATATGGGTATGAAAATGATTATTCCAATGGCGGGTATGGGCAAACGAATGCGGCCTCATACACTCACCATCCCTAAACCTTTGATAGATATTGCAGGAAAACCTATTGTGCAACGCCTTGTTGAAGATTTATCCAGTCTCGTTGACGAAAAAGTTGATGAAATTGCATTTGTTATTGGCGATTTTGGGCCTGAGGTTGAAGCTCATCTGATCAATATAGCTGAAAGTGTTGGTGCTAAAGGTCATATTTTTTATCAAAATCAACCATTGGGAACGGCCCACGCTATTCATTGTGCAGCAGAATTGCTTGATGGAAAAGTGATTGTGGCTTTTGCCGACACATTGTTCCGTACTGGCGAGAAAATGGATACTTCGCGGGAAGGAATTATATGGGTGCATCAGGTCGAAAATCCATCGGCATTTGGCGTGGTTCAACTCGACGATAATTCGATGGTGAACAGATTTATTGAAAAACCAGCAACTCCGGTTTCGAATTTGGCTATTGTTGGAGTTTACTATTTCCGGGAAGGTCAGGTTTTGCGTGCCGAAATCGAAAAACTGCTAAACAATAAACTGATGGTGAATGGCGAATACCAACTCACCGATGCACTCGAGAATATGATGCAGCAGGGAAGCCGTTTTTCGGTTTATGATGTCGAAGAGTGGCTTGATTGTGGAAACAAGAATGCAACAGTACATACCAATACACGAATCCTTGATTTTTCGAATGGAAACACTCCAATCGCATCCGATTTGGTTCAGAAAAATTCAATCATTATTCAACCCTGTTTTATCGGCAAAGGGGTTTCGATAGTTAATAGCATTGTGGGGCCTCATGTTTCGGTAGGCGAAGGTACCTCAATAACCAATTGTATTTTGTCAAACTCGATTATTCAGTCGCATAGTAAACTTACCAATGCCAATATCGACAATTCGATGGTCGGAAACTTTGTTGAATATACCGAAAAGCACAAGGAATTGAATATTGGCGACTTTACTGTTATTTTTCAATGAGAATTATTCGAAATATATCGGTTCTGGTACTATTGACTGTTGTTTTTTCAGCCTGCAATCCGTACAACAAGGCATTGAGAAAACATAATCAGCTTTCTGACAGGCAAAAACTCGACTTGAGTACAATTCTGATTGAAGCTACCCGTTATCGTATTCTTGGCGACGCATCAAGTGCCATTGCTTTATATGAGAAAATAATCGAGATAGATCCGTTGCACGACGCTGCTTTGTTTGAGCTGGCAAAACTCAAACTTGTTACGGGCGAAACTGACAAAGCTGCCGAGTTGATGAAGCTTGCCGTGAAAAAGGAGCCTGAAAATATTTGGTATGCGTTGGGCTATGCAACAATACTCACACAAAGTGGTAATTACGTTGATGCAGCAGCAGAATACAAGACAATTAGGTTGAAATATCCCAATAATTATGATTTGTATGGCTACGAGGCGCAATGCTACGAGGATGCTAAGAACTATCAGAAAGCTGTTGATGTGTACAACGAACTTGAAAGTCTGCTGGGTGTAAACGAAGAATCGGGAATCAGGAAATATTTGATTTATATGAACTGGGGAAAGACCGATAAGGCTATGGCCGAAGTTGAGAAACTCGCAGTTGCATTCCCCCAAAATCCTGAATATTCGCTTGCGATGGCCGAATATTATATGCGTGCTGGTAAAATAGGGTTGGCTTATCAAAGTATCAATGCTGTTTTGGTAACCGATCCCGATAATGTTGGGGCACGGGCATATTTGGCCGACTACAATCATTTTACAGGCAACGATGAGCAGGCAAAGCGCGAAATAGAATTTCTGGTGGCTAATCCCAATATTTCGGTCGACGATAAAATTGGGGTTCTCGTGAATATTTACAAGTCGGGTAGTATTTATGGTGATACAGTGGCTGTTTTTCCAATGCTCGATACGCTCACATCGCTTCATTCCGAAGATGCAAAAGTATGGGCTATGTATGCCGATTTTCTCAACGATGCCGATCGTATTGAAGAGGCTATTGAAAAATGGAAGCGCTCTTTGACGATTGATAGCAGCCATTTTGGAATATGGGATGCTACATTGGAAGCCATGGCCGAAACACAGCAAACAGACACTTTGCTTCTGTATTCAAAACGCGCCGTAGAACTTTTTCCTGAACAAGCCATGGTTTGGATGTATTATGGCACTTCATTGGCCGAAAATGGAAATTTTTCCGATGCCATTGAACCACTCGAAACAGCGCTTGATCTTAGAATCAGCAATAAACAAGCTCGCAATAAAACTATGTTTACTTTGGCCGAAGCTTATGCAAAGCTGAAAATGTTCGAAAAATCGGATGCTATGTTCGACAAGCTTATACAGACCGATTCGGGTAATGTTGTAGCTATCAATCGATATGCTTATTCGTTGGCGTTACGAAACGAAAATTTGGAAAAAGCAACCTTGCTTGCCCGAAAAATTGAAAACAGAAGCGAGGAAAACTATGAATACATGCACACTCAGGCATTAGTAGTATTCCGAAATGGTAAATATCGTGAAGCGATGGAGCTTTATAAGAAAGCCATGAATCTGGGGGGCGAAAAAAACGGTGCATTGTTGGAGCACTATGGCGATGTTTTGTTTATGCTTGGCAAGCCCGACGAAGCTTTACAGTATTGGCAAATGGCACGCGAAATGGGTGGCGCTGGAGCTTCAATCGACAAAAAAATTAAGGATGGAAAGTATGATGAATAGAAAAATACCTGTATTGCTGTTGATTCTTTTGGTTATGCTTGGTGCTTGCAAACTTAAGCGCGAAACCAAAAAGGAAATCAAAGGCAATGTGAAGCAGGACGAGGGGGTTGATTTTATTTTCTCGAAAATGAAAGCCAGTCAACTCGACTTCCGGACTCTATCTATGAAATTTCAGGCAACCGTTGAATCCGACAAAGATAAATCGGTTACCTTCAATGGTAATATGCGCATTGTTAAGGATCGCGCAATGTGGCTTTCGCTGTCAGCCATACTTGGAGTGGAGGCATTCCGGGTAATTATTACTCAGGACAGTGTAAAAATGATTAATCGCCTCAACAAAACTTATTTTAAAGGTGATTATCAATTAATCAATAATCTGCTCAAATCGCCTTTCGATTTCGATATGTTGCAAGCTTTGGTTACGGGCAACGATTTTTCGTATTACGAAAACAATATTTTCAAGGTAGGCGAAGACGACCTGACTTATAAAATTTCAACGCTTGGACGCAAAAAGCTCAAAAATTACGTAGCCAATGCCGATGATATGGATAAAGTATTGGTTCAGGATATGTGGATTGCTCCCGGGACTTTCAAAATTGTAAGGCAGCAAATCAAGGAGATATCGAAGCAAAACAGTAAAGTTATTATCGATTACGGTGATTTTGAGGAATTGGGCAATCAATTGTTTCCGAAAAACGTTACAGTTGTAGTTGAAACCGAACAAAAAATGTCGATTTTTGTAAAATACGAAAAGGTGGCTCTTGACGAGGAGGTTACAATACCTTTTACCATTCCCGAATCGTACAGGCCCATGGAACAACAACCTCCGGAATAAATAATGAGAACGCGAAAATACATGTTGTTTAAAACGTTGCTGATGCTGTTGCTTGTGCTGCTGGTATCGGCAGGGGGTGTTTTGGCACAAAAAAATTCGCGGGATAAACTGCAGAAGCAAAAGTCGGGTCTCGAAAAAGACATTGCCAACACGTCGAAACTGATTGAAGAAACCCGAAAAAACAGCAAGCAAACCACACAACAAATACAGCTGATTGAAAGCCAGATTCGCAACTACGAAGAATTGGAAGAGAAAACCTCGCTTGAACTTCAATTGCTCGACCGCGATATTTTGAATAAAAAACTCAAGTCGGAACAACTCTCGAAAGAGATAGACCAAATGAAGGCTTTGTATGCACGAATGATTTATTTTGCATATCTTACCCGTCGTCCTTCGAATCGTTTAATGTATTTGTTCAGCTCAAAGTCATTTATGCAGGCATGGAGACGCATGCGCTATTTCAGTGAGTATTCGGCCATCCGAAAACGTCAGTTGCAGAAAATAGTTTCGACTCGCGCCGAAATTGCAAAAGTGGTGGAAGGCCTCGAGAAAATGCGAGCAGAAAAAGCTGATCTTATTGCCGAACAAGTCAGCAATAAGAAAGCACTCGATTTGCAAAAAAGCGAAAAAGACAAGGTGGTTAAGGACTTAAAAAAACAGGAGAAAAAACTGAAGCAGGATCTTAGCAAAAAGCAAAAAGAAGCTGCCGATATTCAGCGACAAATCAAAAAATTGATTGAACAGGAAATAGAGGCGAGTAAGAAAAAAACAAATGTGGTTGCAGTGAAACAAAACACAGGCAATAACACTACAAACAACAAGCCAGTTGCCGATGTTTACCGTATGAGTCCCGAAGAAGCCCGGATTTCGACTACTTTCGAAGGCAATAAAGGCAAATTGTCGTGGCCTGTTTCGCAGGGAACTATCACAAGTCGGTATGGCGAACATCCACACCCGGTTTTGGCAGGCGTGAAGGTGAAAAACAATGGAGTTGACATTACTTGTCCCAAAGGTACTTCAGCCCGGGCTGTGTTTGATGGAACCATAAGTGCTGTAATTACTGCGCCTAATGGCACACGATTGGTCATGATTCGTCATGGAGAATACCTTTCGGTATATTCAAATATTGAATCGACTTCGCTCAAAAGTGGGGCTTCTGTAAAAGCGTTGCAAAATATTGGACCTGTTGCAGCCGACGAAAACGGAATGTATGTAATTCATTTCGAAATCTGGAAAGAAAAGGAATTGCAAAACCCGGAATACTGGTTAGCCAAATAGTATATGCACATCGAATCGTTTCGCGAATATTGTCTTGCAAAACCGGGTGTCACCGAAGAGTTTCCGTTTGATATTACAACGCTGGTGTTTAAGGTGGGCGGAAAAATGTTTACTCTTACTGACCTCGAAGACGAATTTGCCGTTACTCTCAAATGCGACCCCGAGTATTCAATCGTCCTACAGGAATTGTATTCACAAATTACGGGAGCATACCACATGAATAAAAAACATTGGATTAGTGTTCTCGAAGCAACTTCGTTCGATGAAAAGTTGCTTAAAAAATTGATTGATGATAGTTATGGGTTGGTGTTTAAAAGTCTTTCTGGAAAGATTTCGAAAACTATTCTCGGTGGTTGAAACCGCGTTTGCCGATTGGAAATGATTTGCTAATACTGCAAGATTAGGCTAGGGGTGGCTTTACACTGTTCAATCCTCTTTTGAAAAGCGAAATCTAACGAAACGACACCGTGTTTGTAATGTTATTGACAAATTTTACCATAGGAGATTAATGCATCTTAAGTGTTTGTTGTTGATTTTCGGAAGCATTTTTACTGGTTACAATTGCTATATATATTAAGTATGTGCAAAGAGGGATGCTTTGATATTGAGCTGGCTGTCAGTAAAATATTATAGTTTTGTTGAAATTCTTTTTATATTTGCTGATAATCTTTTTATAAAATCTACCCATGGAACGAAAAATTCATTTCAGAAAGAGGTTCAGGAAAATAGTTGTTATGCTATGCATCATGTTCATATTAATGCTTGCATTGCGATTGTTGTATGGCTATTTGTTCTCGGAATTAAAAACACCTACTCCCGAAAATGAGGTTTTCAGTCAGTTCGAGGACTCCAGAAAAAACTATGCCACTGAGAAATCGTCGAAAGAATATGAGTCGAAAGATATTTCAACGGACAATGCCGATTTCAAAGTCGAAGAACAGCGTGCTGTTGAACCACAGAACAAATACGATAAAACTGCCACAATAAGGTCGAAAAGCAATCAGTTCGATGAAGATGAGGCATCGCTCAGACACGAAGTAGAGAATGCTGGAGCAGTAATTCAGTATGAGAAAAAGACCGGGAATAAAAGTGAGCGTGAACTTAGAATGCTCATTGGAGTAGTGCCAGAACGTTTCGATTCATTTTATGTTGCAATCCAAAAAATTGGAACAATTCGCTTTAACGAAGTAGTAAAAGTAGATAAGACAAAAGAATATCGCACCTTACTTGCCGAAAAGCAATCCTATGAGCGCATACTTGCATCTCTCAATGAATTGAAATCTAAAAGCGGAAACATCGAAGAATACATTTCTTTGCATGATAAAATTCTTGAAATTGAAGGAAATTTGCAATCAATTGGTGTAAATTTGGGCGATTTTAATTCGGAAGAACAGTTTTGTACAGTGCGATTCTCACTGCTTGAAGGAACAGCCGTGCAAAAACCCGGGAATCAATTCTGGCTTCGGTTTACAATTGCTCTACGATGGACCGTTCAATACTATGCAATTGTTGTATGCATACTTGCTGGAATTGCATTTTTTTCATTTTTTCTATTACTGCTGATTGATAAAATTGTTGACCTTTCTAAAAAATGGAACAGCAAAAAACATGATGATTCTGGAAAATAGCCTTTTGCTATTGCATTAGGCGTTAAATCAGCTTTGCAATCTCATTAAGAACATTGGTTGTCAGGCACCTTCATGCTGCTGGCAATGGTGTCTGACAACCAAATGAATTATTGAAATCCAAAAAGTTACTCTGTTACAAAAGCTTTTGGGACAGTTTCGTTAGTTTGCTTCAAAACGAATTCACCGTCACCGTTCGCAACTTGAAACAGAATATGAAAATACGCAGGGAAAAGGTTGATGTAGACCAGATTGTATCAAGATGCGATTAATGCAATAATACATTGGATATTGATTTCGGGAAATAACTTTAACAAATCAAACATATTTTAATCCGAAAAATGTACCTTTGTGCCAAAACTAAGGTATGAATAAAATATTGTCACTTGCACTGGTATTGATTGCACTGCTGCTTGCATCGTGTGGCGGCAATAAAAATGACAAGAATAATAATCCCGAAAATCGCGGCACGGTCAACAACGATCTTGAAGCTGGAAAAATTACAGTTGGAGCAACCGAAGAAAGTTTTGACCTGGCGCAGCGTCTTGCATCTACATATGTTTCGCAAAACACAAATATCATTATTGATGTAATTACCGTAAAACCTGAGGAGATAGAATCCTTTATCGGTGCAGGAAGCATCCAGATGGCCGTAACCGGAGGAATTGATAACCCTTATCCTGAATATACATCGTCGCTTATAGCCTGCGATTTACTTACACTTTGTGTGAACTTCAACAATCCTGCTTTGCAAAAAATGGTAATGCGTGGAATTGGGATGACAACATTGCAAAGTATTTTCAATGCCGGCTCGGTTTCGGATTGGGCCCAGCTATTTAAAAAAGTAGATTCTGCTCCACTGAAGGCGTTGGTAGGCCCCGAAGGCAGTAGTTCATATAAGATGGCTCAGCTGTTTTTGGGAGGGAGTTTTTCGAAATCAGTAACATCGACTCTGAGCGACAACGAAATTCCGGGAGCTATTTCTGCAAATCCTGGTGCCATTGCATTTTTGAGCCATCGCAAAGCATATAATCTTTCGAGTAAGTACAGGGCTAATGGTCTTTATATTATTCCGATTGATTTGAATAATAACAATGTTGCCGACGACAACGAATTAATTTTCGACGATTTGAACATGCTCGAAAGTGCATACAAAAAGGGTAATTATCCCGAATCGCTTATTCGTAATCACTATTTTGTGTACAGCGAAAAGGCAACACGGGCCGATATCGTAAAATCGTTTGTGGAATATGCCGAGAAAGAAGCCGCAAACACGCTTCCCCAGATAGGATATTTTGAACCTCTAAAAAAACAATAAAAATGAAAAACCTGTTCATCATTGCATTGGTAGCTATTGGCTTTGCCTCGTGCAATACTTCCAAGAAAACATGCTGCGACCACAACGATGGAGCATGCAAAACAACCCAAACCGTTGCTCCGATAGCATCGTTCAGAGACACTGTTAGTTACATGATTGGGACTGATATTGCTAAAAGTTTTAAAGCCAACAATCTCGATATTAGCCTTGATCTGATTATTGCCGGAATGCGTGATGGCATGGCTGGTACCGACACTATGTTTACCCAAGAGCAGTTTCAGGAAGTGATGGGTCGCTTTCAGAAAGAAATGCAGCTGAAACAACAGCAAACTGCTTCGGTTGAGGCAGCAGGGAACAAAGAAAAAGGCCGTCTGTTTCTCGAAGCCAATAAAACCAAAGAAGGTGTGAAAACTACTGCCAGCGGTTTACAATACAAAGTGCTTCGCGAAGGAACCGGCGCAAACCCTGGCCCAACCAGCAAAGTAACTGTAAACTACGAAGGTCGCCTGATTGATGGAACCATCTTCGACAGCAGCTACGAACGCAATGAACCCATTTCGTTTGGTCTTGATCAGGTAATTAAAGGCTGGACAGAAGGCTTACAACTGATGAATGTTGGTTCGATGTACGAATTGTATATTCCCAGTGAGCTTGGTTATGGTGATCGCTCAATTCCAAGCATCCCAGCGGGCTCTACATTGATTTTTAAAGTAGAATTGCTGAGTTTCCAATAGATATTGGTAATTAAAAAACTGAAAGCGGGCGTTTCATATATGAATCGTCCGCTTTTTAATTATTAAAAACTCGTCGCACCCAAACGGGCAAAACCAGACTTCCCATAATGAGGTAGTAGTAGAAAGTCATTAGGCGCCAGATAACAGCAAGCAATGGAGCCATTCCAGCCACAATAAACATTCCTAGATAATCGGAAAACATCCACTCTGCAACGCCACTGGCTCCTGGAGTTGGGCTTATGAGCATAACCACCCACATAATCATTTGGCGCGAGAATAGTGCAAAGTGGTCGACGCCAGGCATGAATGCCATGATGATGCAATTGATGATAAAAAAACGTGCAGTCCAGGCAATGAAAGTAACAAGCAAGGTTTTGATCCAAAAAAGAATGCTTTGTCCACGCATTTCGCGACTGGCAATAATAAGATCGTTACCCATTTTTTCGGCTTTCGATCTCCATCGGCGTAAGAAAGGAAACTGAAATAGAAAAATAATCAGTTTTTTAAACTGTTGAGGTAGAATAAAAACAGTAGTTATGATGAATAGCATCAAAAATACGATATAAAAATATCCAAGCCAAAAGACCCACTCTTGCGACAAAGGAAGGCCAGCAAGTGTAGCTCCGAGAAATCCTTGCGACCGGAGAATTAAAAAAATAAAAGGGACAGTTAGTACAAAAAATAATTCATCGAAAAGTGAAGTTATCATCACAACGGCTGTGCTACGACCAAAAGGAATTCCTTCTTTGTGTACAATGAAAAAAGCCACGGCACCTCCGCCAATAACAGCCGGAGTAACCGATGATCCAAATTCCCACAGCATAATTATCTGAAAGACCTGTTTCCAACTCAAACGCTTTCCTGTGAGGTGACGAATACGGATCATATTCATCAAATCGCGCAGAAGCAAGCAGAAAACAGCGATGGTAAGCCAAAAAATAGTCTTGAGACCCCAATCGACCTGATTGAAAACATCGGCATTCACCGAACGACCAATCATGAAGCCCGAAATACCCAGTCCTAAAGCAATGGGAATTAGAATTCGCCATGCTGAAAAATAGCTCAAAACTTTTAACTGATTACCGTTTTCCATGAGACAACGAAGATAAGAACAAATTCGATTCATCAACATTGCAAAGTTGAAACAAAACAATAAACACACTTTCGGAAGACTTGTTTTCGTTGTATTTTTGAATGATGCTGCCGAAATTCCGACATATCCGATTTGCCATCATCGTGCTGACACCTGTGTTGCTGGCATCGTGTGCTGGCTTGCGCGAACACATCAAGGAGCGGCAGCTCGAAACACACGGACCTCCACGTACGGTTAACGATAATCGTAAAAATCCGCGAATAGCGCATCGCAACGATACAGCTGCCACAAAGCATCGTAACGATACAACGGCAAGCAAGCGCGATATCGATACAAGGACTACTTCGGGTGTTTACAAAAAGTATAGCGAGAAATGGAATATTGAGCTTACTGGTAACGAGGACGTAAAATTCATCGAAGAAATTGATACCTGGTTGGGAACACCCTACGTATATGGTGGCGAAAGTAAAAAAGGCACCGATTGTAGTGGGATGATTCAGACGATGTACAAAAATCTATACGGTATTTCGCTCAACCGAAGTGCCAACGACATGCAAAAAGATGTGCGTTTTATCGACCTTAACAAAGCCTGCCTGGGCGATATTTTATTTTTCAAAATCAATTTCCAAACTGTTGGACATGTAGCTTTATATCTGGGCAACCGACGTTTCATTCATGCCACAGTAAATAAAGGAGTCATGATTAGTTGTCTAGACGAAGATTATTATTCAAAACGTTACTATAAATGCGGCCGCATTGTGGCAATGGAAAAATAAGTATTGAAGAAAAACTTCAATTTAAGTCAGGGAATTCACTCTTTAATTGTAACCTGTTGTTTGAAATTGATAAAATCGGCCAAAGTGCTTTCTGTGCCATTCCATTCGGTTAAAACCAGTGTTACAAAATATTGTCCGGCTGGCGGACTTACAAAATCGACTGTGCGTTTTATTTTGTAAAAATACTCACCACCTTTCAGGACATCACTGAGTTGGTATTCAGAAACAATATAACCATTAAGTTCGCCGGAAACATATTTTTCTGTTGTAAAAAATAAAACCAGTTTTAAGGTGCCACAGCTGCCATCGGCGTTGTGGTTTTTGATTTTCTCAACCTGAATAGTAGCTTTATTGGCTTTAAGATCAAGATGATACTCGATGTTGCCAAACATATCTATTTGCTGAGCATGAGCAGCAAACTGAAGCGATAAAAGAAGAAGAATTGAAACGAAGAGATTTTTCATGACTTATATTTTATCAATGCAAAAATAGCAAACAGGTAGCTGAAAAACAATGGTTGATAATAATTCAGCCGACAAATTATTTAACCAATTGACATTTGCGACGGCCACAGCAACAAAAATCGAGCCTTTCTCGATCGAAAAGAAACACGCGTATGCTCTATTGAGAATACGCGTGTAAAAAATACCACTGTAATTACTGTAGCAGATGGAACTATTCAATCAATATTGAATGCTTCGTGAAAATCAATTCTCTCTCAGTACAAACTCGTCGTATTCCAATTCGAAACGCAATTTGTGTTTCGATTCTTCCTGTGCAAGAAATTCAAAAATTTCGCGCATGGCATCGTTATCGGCAATATCGGCCAAACGGCTATAGAGTTTAAAAGCAGCTTTTTCGCGAGCCATCGCTACTTTCAGAGCTTCGTCGTAGGTAATATTTTCGCCAAGCTCCGGATAGGCAACATAGTCTGCAATTTTCATGTCGGCCACTTTTTCCTTTGGCAAATTGAACAGTTGCTCTTCTTTGATTTTAGTCAAACGAGCTTTGTGGCCAATTTCTTCGCGAGCAAATTGCTCGAAGATGCTTTTCATGTCGGTCGAACGAGCATTGGTGGCCAGCTTGGTGTAAAAATCGACAGCACTCTGTTCCTGACCCATTGCAAAGTCAAGGATATGATTTAACGATTCGAACTTTTCCATACTTGTGGGTTTTAATTTTTCATTAATTGCATCAATTTTTGCTGATGACGGGCAATAATACTATCGGCTCCAAAGCCAAAAGTATTACGAGGATTGTCAAAATCGGTAACAACAAACTCGTGAGTTGTTTCGGTTTCGGTTGGCAACAGCGAGGCGATTTCCTCGAAAACCTCATCGGCTGTACCGAAGGGTTTCAATCCAAGCCTGGTAGCTATTCCATTGAGTAAGGCAATATTATCAAGCCCTGTTTTTGGTTTCAGGGCAGCAACAAAATGCTGAAGTACCCGCTGTGTATTGGTGAAGGTTCCGCCTGTTTCGAATGGGAAAGCCGTGGGCAATACAAGGTTCGCAGTCTCAGCCGATGGTGTCATGAAATAATCGGCAACCACAACAAAAGGTGTATTGAACAACAAATCGTTCATTTCCTTCTGGTTCATCGTAGTTCCAACAGGATCTTCGCCAAAGATGAACAGATTTTTCACTTCGTAATTCATCAATCGCTCACGTATGCTGTAATTGCTTTCGGTCGGCAAACCACTAACACTCCATTTTTGTTCGAGCAATGGAATTGCATCACCCAAATAGCGACGGCCTGGAGCCGTTTTCGGACAAATACCCATGTCGCGCAATCCCTGAGAATTGTTTTTGGTTTTAAGAGAAATTACTCCCGACGAAGTTTTTCCGAGTTTTCCGGTAATCAGCATCAAATTATTAATTTCGAGAGCCAGATTCGATGAGGCGCCATTCTCGCTGTAAACCATTACAGCATTGGTGTTGTTGTTGAATTCATCGGCAAGTTTTTCAAGATCGGCTTGCGGCATACCAGACGCTGCAACCATGACTGCATATTCTTCCTTCATCAAAGCAGTCTTGTACTCGTCGAATCCCTTTGTGCGACCACTGATAAACAAATTGTTTTGCTCTCCTTTTTCAAGCAAATAATAGTTCATAGCTTTAATCAATGAATAATGCGAATTCACCTTTATCACTTTGTCGGCTTTGTGGTCCATCAATGGATTTTCGCCTCGTTTGATTAAAGTAACAGGAATTCCTTTCAGATGGCGGGCATTCTGAATAAAGAAACCTGCAACGCCATTAATCATAACCACTTCTGGTCCTAATACATAAATGGCTGTTGCTCCTTTGATATCTGCAAATGGCACATTATCGATACTGTTGATACTGAATCCTTTGCCGCGTTCCATGTAATGGAAACTGCTGATGTTGTTGGTTTTAACACCAGCGCGGGCAATTTTCTGAATATAGTACATCTCTTCGTTCGATAGACGTGCACCGGCCATAAAAGCATTCTGAGCTGGCTCAACCGATTTGATTTGCTTTTCGATAACCGCAAAAGCTTCGTCCCAGCTGATGTCTTTCCACTGACCGTTTTCTTTGAGTTTTGGATTCAGAATGCGACTTCCATCGTTCATGTATTCGTAAGCAAAACGTCCTCCATGACAAAGATTTCCGTCGGCATTCACCTGACCTTTGGCACCGCTGATTCCAAAAACAAAATCACTTTTGTGATGCACTTCGAGCTCGCAACCCACAGAACAAATGCTGCAAATAGTGTTGAATGTATCGGTTTTTACAGGACCTGGCTTGAAAAGTTTATTCTCGGCAATAGCACCAGTTGGGCAGGTTGAAACACACATTCCACAGCTTTCGCAATGGGTATCTTTAAGACTTAGACCCATTGCAGGAGCAACATATGTATCGAAGCCACGATTCACAAATCCGAGAGCAGATGCACCGACAACTTCGTTGCAAATACGGATACAGCGTCCACAAAGAATACATTTATTCTGATCGATTTCGATATACGGATGCGAAAAATCGATACGATGCTCTTTGAAAGAACCTGCAAATTTGGTTTGCTCAGCATTGTATTCGGTTGCATATTGCTTGAGGTCGCAGGTATAAAGAGCTCCGCAACCACATTCGAGGCAGCGTCCTGTTTCTTTCGATGCTACATCGCACGAGGCATAGCCAAGCTCAACTTCGTTGAAATTGAGACGATCTTTTGGGTCGAGAACCGGCATTTCTTCACGCAGCTGACGTTTGAACCGATTGGTGTATTCAGCAGGTTCTTGTTTGCGGAAGTTTTCTTTGCGGCTGAAAAATTCTTTCTCGGCAGCCACAATTGGTTGGCCTGTCAGGAATTGATGACAGCTGTTTACTGCTATTTTTGCCTGTGCAATGGCAGCAATTGCTGTTGCAGGACCAGTAACACCATCACCGGCAGCAAAAACGCCAGGAATACTTGTACACATGGTATCTTTGTCGGCTTCAATGTCGCCCCAGCGGGTAAGTTTCAATTCTCCGTTTCCGGAAAACTCGTTGATGTTGTCGATAAAATTCACATCGGTTTTCTGACCGATGGCAGCAAGGATATAATCGACTTCGATTTCAACATCCGAACCTTCAACAGGAACAGGGCGACGACGTCCAGAAGCATCGGGTTCGCCCAATTCCATTTTCTGACAAACCACCGATTTCAGTTTTCCATCGTCGGTTTTGTTGATTTTGGTTGGATTGGTCAGGAAAAGATATTTCACGCCTTCGAGTTTCGACTCGTGAATCTCGATTGGATTGGCAGGCATTTCGGCTTCGGTACGGCGGTAAATTACATACACTTCGGTAGAACCGCAGCGGATAGAGGTTCGACAACAGTCCATAGCTGTATTTCCTCCACCAACAACTGCAATTTTCTTTCCGGTGAAATCGTAGCGCTGACCTGTAGCTTCCATGTTGCGCAGAAAATCGATACCACTGAAAACTCCGTCGGCATCTTCGCCTTCGACACCAACAAGTGTACCTTTTTGCGAACCAATGGTCAAAATTGTTGCATCGTAGTTCGACTTGATTTCCTGATATGAAATATTTTCGCCTAACTTTTTATTGGTGAAAATAGTAACGCCCAGTTCGGTAATGGTAGCAATTTCGCGATCGATAAGTTCGTTTGGCAAGCGGTATTCGGGAATACCATAGCGTAACCAACCACCGGGATGTGGCATTGCTTCGTAAATATCTACTTTATGACCTTTTTGAGCAAGCCAGTATGCAGCCGATAGGCCACCGGGACCTCCACCAATGACGGCAACTTTTTTACCAGTTGCAGGAGCCACTTCAGGCTTGTAATGTTCGGCCGATTCTAAATCGCGGTCAGCTGCATAGCGCTTCAGATAATCAATTCCAACTCCGGTGTCTTCGCCAAGTAAATTACGGCGACAAGCCAGTTCGCAAGGGCGCACACATACGCGACCACAAATAGCTGGTAATGGGTTTGCTTCTTTGATGAGGCCTATTGCTTCACTATACATTCCCTTTTCGATGAGTGAAATATAGCCCTGTACATCTACATTGGCAGGACAGGTTTCCTTGCAAGGACCGATACAGTCGGCGTAGTGGTTACTAAGCAGTAAATCGAGAGCCATTTTGCGACTTTTCTTTACATCTTCGCGTTCGGATTCAATCACCATTCCTTCTGTTACTTTGGTCGAGCACGAAGGCTGGAAGCCACGCATTCCTTGAACGTGAACAACACAAATAAAGCACGAAGAGAATGGTTCCAGGCGTGGATCGTGACACAAAGTAGGGATATTATATCCGTGACGGGTTGCCAGATCGAGAATGCTTTCACCTGGGTTTGCCGTAACGTTTTTTCCGTTTAAGATAACATTGAGAGTATCCATGATTTTCTTTTTTACTTGGGTTAGGAAAGGTTGATGGCATTGAATTTACACTTGCTGAAACACACGCCGCATTTAATACAGGCAGACTGATCGATTGAATGCAACTGCTTGCGTTCGCCCGAGATGGCATTTGTCGGGCAGTTTTTTGCACAAACCGTACAACCCGTACAATTGTTGGCATCAACAGTGTAGGTTACCAGCTTTTTACAATTATGAGCCGGGCATTTCTTGTCGTAAATATGAGCTTCGTATTCGTGACGGAAATACTTGATGGTTGTAAGAACAGGATTTGGAGCTGTTTGGCCAAGACCACACAAGCTGCTGGTTTTGATCTGTTCCGACAATTCCTCAAGCGTTTCGATATCGCCATCGCGTCCTTCGCCTTGTGTTATTCGGGTCAGAATTTCGAGCATTCGCTTGGTTCCAACACGACAGAAAGTGCATTTTCCACAACTTTCTTTTTGAGTGAAATCAAGGAAGAAGCGAGCCATATCAACCATGCATGTGGTTTCGTCCATCACTACCATACCGCCCGATCCCATAATAGCACCGGTTGCTGTAACCGAATCATAATCAACCAAGGTGTCAAGAAGATGTTCAGGGATACAGCCACCCGAAGGGCCTCCGAGTTGAACAGCCTTAAACCTCTTATCGTCCTGGATTCCTCCGCCGAGTTTAAAAATAACATCGCGAAGTGGAACACCCATGGGAACTTCCACAAGTCCACCATGCTTTATTTTTCCGGCTAGCGCAAAAACCTTGGTTCCCTTACTCTTTTCGGAACCATATGCGGCATATTTTTCGGGGCCATTATTTATAATCCATGGAACATTAGCCCATGTTTCAACATTGTTAATATTGGTTGGCTTTTTAAATAACCCTGAAACAGCCGGGAATGGTGGACGTCGACGTGGCATGCCACGCTCTCCTTCAATTGAAGCCATTAAAGCGGTTTCCTCTCCGCAAACAAAAGCCCCGGCTCCTTCTTTCACATACAAGTCGAAATTGAATCCTTCTTTTCCAAAAATATTTTTCCCAAGGTATCCGCGCTCACGGGCTTGTCCAATGGCAATATTGAGACGTTTGATTGCAAGTGGGTATTCAGCACGGCAATAGATAACACCTTCGGTAGCGCCAATGGCAAAAGCACCAATGGTCATTCCTTCGAGGATTGCATGTGGGTCGCCTTCAATAAGACTGCGATCCATAAATGCACCGGGGTCACCTTCGTCGGCATTGCAAATCACATATTTTTTCTCATTTTTACTGTTATAAGCAAACTTCCATTTCATTCCTGTGGAAAACCCACCACCGCCACGTCCGCGTAAACCCGAATCGAGTACGTTCTGAATAACATCTTCGCTGGTATAGTTGCTGCTAATAATTTTCTGCATGGCCTTGTAGCCGTCGCGTTCAATATAGTCATCAATATTTTCGGGGTCAATGACACCACAGTTTCGAAGTGCAATTTTCACCTGACCTTTCCAGAAAATATCGTCTTTCGATTCGAAAAGATCTGTACGAACAATATACTCACGTACGGGCTCATTGTCGCGTACATGCTTGTTGATGATTTCAATTGCTGTTTCCTGAGTAACTTCGCCATACAGATAGCTTCCGGTTTCGTCGATAACTTCAACCAATGGTTCGCGATAGCACATCCCGATGCAACCCGTCCGTTGCAGGTCGAAACTGAGGTTGTCGTTTTCCTTTAATGCCTTGATGATATCGAACACTTTATTGGATCCAGCTGCGATTCCGCAGCTTGCCAAACCCACAAGTACTTTTGTTGAGGACATATTGTTGATCTTATAGTTGTTTTTCTTTCATTTTAATATCGTTGACAATTTTTACTGCCGATTTGCCAGTGAGCTTACCGAAAGTGTCATCGCCAATCATCATCACAGGGGCCAGCGAACAGCATCCGAGACAAGCCACCGATTCAAGTGTAAACATCCCATCCGGAGTGGTTTCACCATCGTTTATTTCGAGAGCTTCTTCGATTGCTTCGCTGATTGCGGTTGCATTCTGAACGTGACAAGCTGTTCCATGACATACCTTAATAATATGCTTTCCTACGGGAGCAAGTCGGAACTGTGCATAAAAAGTTGCTACACCGTAAATGTCGGCAACATTCATATTAAGAACCTGAGCAGCGCGAAAAATTGCCAATCGGGGAACATAACCAAAAATATTCTGAATGCCTTGCAAAACAGGAATGGTGGCACCCTTATAGCCGATATATTTTTTCAGAACGGGCTCAATCAGCAATAAATCAATATCCTGACTCTCAGCTGCATCTACACTTGGAATAATACGCTCTATTCGCATAATCGTTGGGTTTTTGCGGACGAAAATAGAGAATAATTGCTTAGAGAAGTGTATAAATTATAATTTTTATGCAGATTAAATAAAAAAACCCCGGGAATACCGGGGTTTCTGCAATTAACAAACCTTTAGTTTGTGATATTATGTCTATCGCCTGAGCGATTAAATAATACCCTGATCGAGCATGCTGTAGGCAACTTTAAGGAAGCCTGCAATGTTTGCACCTTTCACGTAGTTGACAAAACCAGTATCATCTTTACCGTGTTTTACACAAGCTTCGTGAATATCCTTCATTATCTGATGCAAGCGTTGGTCAACTTCTTCGCTCGACCATGAAAGTTTCATCGAATTTTGAGTCATTTCGAGACCTGATGTAGCAACACCACCTGCGTTCGAAGCCTTTCCGGGAGCAAAAAGAATTTTGTTTTCCATGAAAATCTCAATAGCTTCGGGAGTTGAAGGCATGTTTGCACCTTCGCTAACACAAATGCAGCCGTTTTTCACCAGTGTCATAGCATCTTCTTTGCTCAGTTCGTTCTGAGTTGCACATGGTAATGCAATGTCAACTTTAACTTCCCATGGACGTTTGCCTGGGATGAACTGAGCACTTGGGAATTCATATGAGTAAGGTTTTACTATATCCTGATTGCTGGCGCGGAGTTCGAGCAAATATTCGATTTTCTTTCCACTGATTCCTTCCGGATCGTAGATATAACCGTCGGGACCGCTGATGGTAACCACTTTGCCACCAAGCTGTGTAACTTTTAGAGCAGCACCCCACGCAACGTTACCGAAGCCCGAGATGGCAACGGTTTTACCGTTGAAGCTTTCGCCACGGGTTTTGAGCATTTCTTCTGCAAAATACACATTGCCAAAACCTGTAGCTTCGGGACGTACAAGTGAACCACCCCAGTTGAGACCTTTGCCAGTGAGAACACCTGTGTTTTCGCGAGCCAATTTCTTGTACATGCCATACATGAAGCCAATTTCACGTCCACCAACACCTATGTCACCAGCAGGAACATCGGTTTCTGGGCCAATGAGTTTCCAAAGTTCGAGCATAAAACCCTGACAAAAACGCATCACTTCGCGATCCGATTTTCCTTTAGGGTCGAAATCGGAACCACCTTTACCACCACCCATAGGAAGGGTTGTGAGACTGTTTTTGAAAATCTGTTCAAATCCGAGGAACTTCAGAATTGAAAGGTTCACGCTTGGGTGAAAACGCAAACCGCCTTTATAAGGCCCAATAGCATTATTGAACTGTACGCGGAAACCACGATTCACCTGTACGTTGCCATTGTCGTCAACCCAAGGAATTTTGAAAGTGAGAATACGATCAGGTTCAACGAGTCTTTCAATGATTCCTGCTTTTTCGAATTGAGGATTTTCATTAACAACTTCTTCAATCGACTCCAGTACTTCGCGTACTGCTTGCAGATATTCTACTTCACCCGGATTCTTCCGTTCGAGGTCCTGCATTATTTTTTCAACATTCATAGCTGTTTGTTTTTTAATTGTTTTCTGACGCAAAATTACGCCGACTATCAACACAAAATACTGTGATTATTGACGATTATACACTGTAGCCGGATGCTTTTTGTCAAAACAGATTCTGACCAAAATCAATTATTGATATGATTTTTTTCTAGTACCTTTGGATCCGTAAATTGAAATGTAATCATGATGCCAGCCGACAAGGAAGAATTTTCAACAATTAAGATGCAAGCACTGACCGAGAGAGCCAAAGAGCTGAACTGTCTGTATAAGGTTGATGAGACATTTCAAAACCTTGAAAAAGATATTGCACAGGCAATGGAAGAATTGCTCGGTGTTTTACCTTCTGGTTGGAGATTTCCCGATATATGCGAACCTGAAATTATCCTGGGAGATCAAATTTATACTCGCCCCGGACTTCATCGCACCGAATTGAAAATGAGTGCGCTCATTAAGTCGTATGGTCAGATATTAGGAGAGATTAGGGTTTATTACGTAAAACCTGTTAAGCTCGAAAAGGGTATTTTTCTTCCCGAAGAGACACAAATGCTTAATGCGATTGCTGATAAGATTGCTTCTTTTGTGACATTGCAGAAACTCAAACCATTTGAATCGGATGCTGAGTTGAGTTCCGATGAATCGGAGCGCATGGATTCTTTTGCTTCGAGCTTTCCAGGGCTTCAGGAATGGTTGAAAAGTTATGGTCTGAACATGCACGAAGCTTCAGAATTATTGCGAAATCCGCTCAATTTTCGCAAGGGGGAGACCATCGGAAAGCAAGGCGCCTATACTTCGTACTTTATTCTTTTAGCAAAAGGTGCAACTAAATCGTATATCGAAGGAACAGCCAGCAAAAGCTATTCGTTTATGCTAACACTTCCTTTTGATTTTATCGGACTTTCGTCGCTGTTTGGAAACAACTACTATTTTTCCACTGTTGCTTTGATTCCATCGACAGTATTTCTGGTAGAAAAGGAAGCTGTTATTAAGCTTATGCTGACCAATCCCAAGTTTAACAAATGTGTGAGTAAATGGCTTTGTGACAGCTATAAAATTTTGTTTCACAAAATGGCTTGTCTTAGTTTAAAACAAACCATAGGTCGAATGGCCGAAGTACTGCTTTATTTGAGTAACGATGTGTTTAAAAGCGATATCATACCTCATTTTATGTCACGTAAAGATTTGGCGGAGCTTAGTGGTATGAGTAACGAAAATGCCGTTCGTATTCTCAGCGATTTTAAGAATGAAAAAATATTGAAAGATACACCCGAAGGGCTGCAGGTACTGAACAGGCAGCTTTTACAAACGATCAGTATTACAGGTTGATGGTCTTAGGTCCGGACTGGAAAAACATCAATAAACTGTCCTAAATGTCAATATCTTCTGTTAAAAGTGAAGAATAATATTGTGGTAACATGCTTGTGGTCAGCGCATTTGTTATTTCTTCTCAATAATTTTGTTTTTGCTCCAGAGAGAGGAATATCTGTTTCATTACTCCGGCTTTCCATTTTGTCGGTTTTCACGGATTCAGCGATGCAGATATATGGTTTTTATGTATGGATGATATTTCTGTAACGGAAGTGTTACCGGATTTGAGCAATTCGGCAGAGATCCTTGCCTTTGATATCCCGTCGCAGATCAGCTCGGTTATTAATGGCCCGGCTTCAATAGTGGATGTGGTTATGCCGCAGGGTACGGATATTTTTTCATTGATTCCGGCCATAACGGTTTCAACGGGAGCCACCATCGATCCGTTGTCGGGAGTTGCGAACGGTTTTACCTCTGTCACAACCTATATGGTCACAGCAGAGGATGGTGTAACGGAAAAGCCTGGACGGTCAATGTTACTGTTCAAACCAATGTGGTTGAAAATCAGTGCGACGTTCTGATTTATCCGAACCCGGTGATAATATTATCAACCTGGATATGGGAGATTGTGAAACGGGTGAATATCCCATTCGTCTGATGAATGTTCAGGGACAGGAAATCATGAATCAGATGTTTTTTTACAATGGAAGTATGACCTCTGTCTACATCGGGGATGTTGCGAAAGGAACGTATCTGATGTGTATTTTGGCCCCCAATGAGCTACGGGAAATACTTTGTGTTGAAAAGTAGATAATAATATTTGTTTCCCGGGGGAAAGCCGCTTGTTCAGGCGGCTTTTCAGGATGATTTTTCATAGGAAAGGCAGTTTTTTAGTTCGCAACGTTCAGGCTTCCCCGAAGCCGTATGTCGTTGGACGATGCTCCGATCATAATCCGGAATACCCCGGGTTCAACAACACGCTGCATCTGCTCATTCAGCATGCTGAGTATCAAAGGTGTGATTTTGAAGGAAATAGTTTTGCTCTCTCCGCTTTTCAGATGTATACGCTGAAACCCTTTCAGTTCCATCACAGGTCGGGCAACAGATGCAATTTCATCTCGGATGTACAACTGTACCACTTCGTCTCCGTCATATTTACCCGTGTTTTTCAATGTGAAGCTCACTGTGGTGCTGTCGCAGCTTCCGATGGATGGCTTTTCGAAACGGAGATCGGAATATTCGAATTGTGTATAGCTCAATCCAAACCCAAAGGGAAACATGGGTTTGCCGGTCAGGTTCATGTAATCATCACCACGTCCGGTGGGTTTGTGATAGTAGACCCAGGGTAGCTGCGATTCGTCCATCGGAAAGCCGATGGGAAGACGTCCCGCAGGGTTGTAATCTCCGAAAAGAACATCGGCAACGGCCGTTCCGCCCTGATCACCCGGATACCAGACTTCAATCATTCCGTCAATGTCATTGATGAAATCCGTTACAACAACCGGTCCCCCGCCGACAAGAACAACAATAACCGGCTTCCCGATTGCGGCAACGATACGAATCAGTTCTTCCTGTCTGCCCGGCAAACGAAGCGATGCACGGTCGCGGAATTCCCCTTCTTCGATGCCGACAACAACAATAGCCACGTCGCATTCTGATGCAAGATCGGCGGCATCGGCAATCTTTTCTTTTGTATTGTTTTCAACCCCGACATTCCAGATAAACTGAATTCTTGCATTGCCTACCGGGGCATGAAATTCCAAACGGATATCGTATTTTCTGTCTTTTTTAAAAAAATAAGGTGTTGTAATGGTCCGTACCGTTTGCGTTTGCCAGTTGTCAATGATGAGTGAATCGTTGATCCAAAGCCGGTATCCGTCATCGCCACGAATGCCGATGTTGAAGATGCCTGTTTCCGGTGCCACAAGGAATCCGTTCCAGCGCACCGAATAAAAGTCGTAATTGATTATGTCCGGAGCGGGGGAGAACAGAGTCCATCCGAAATCAACCCGGGAATCGGTGCGGATCAGCTCCGGCTTTCCCTGTAGTACAATATTGTTCAAATATTCCCCTTTCAGACCTGGAACCGGTTTCCCATTTTCGGTGTGAAACAGGGCTTGTTCCGGAACCACTGCAAAACGATTGCTGTCGCTGCCGCAACCCGGAGCGTATTTTACCTTTTCCGGTCCCAGTTTTTTACGAATGCCTTGCAGAATGCTTACATCGGCCATCCCTTCGCGGGAATATCCTCCGAGTCGTCCTTCCTCTGCATCTGTGCCGATAACCGCTACTGATGAAATGTTTTTGCTGATGGGAAGGATGTTCTGGTCGTTTTTCAGGAGTACGATCGATTCCTGTGCCGAACGCAGTGCGAGTTGTTTGTGTTGTTTTGTATAGTCCGGAGCTATCAGCAATGTGGTATCGGTGTATGGATTTTCAAACAGTCCCAGTCCGAATTTTACCCTGAGGACATGCGCTACGGCGCTGTCGATTGCTTCCAGATCAACGATGTCCTTTTGAAAAGCATTAAAAAACAAAGAATAATGGTTGTACGATGTTTGAAATATCACATCGAGGCCGGCTTCAATGGATTTTTTTGTGGCGTCGGCGTAGTCGGAAGCCGTAAAGTGCAATACATTGGCTCCTCCCGTGGCGCCGGCATCGGAGATAACAAAACCGTGAAATCCCCATTCTTTCCGCAGTTTCTCCGTCAGAAGAAAAGCGTTGGCGGAGCAGGGCGTTCCGTCAAATGAGTTGTAGGCCGTCATAACAGAACGGGCACCACCTTCTTGTATCGCCGTTATAAAAGGTAGATAATACACCTCTTGCATTAGGCGATCGCTGTACTGAACCGGGTAGCTGTCGCGGCCGCCGTCGGCGGAATTAGCTATGAAATGTTTGGGTGTTGCTATCACGTTCCGCTTTTCAAAAGCTTTTACATAGGCCAGCCCCATTTGAGAGACCAGAAAAGGATCCTCTCCGTATGTCTCTTCCACCCGACCCCAGCGTGGATCGGCCGCAATATTCAATACAGGCGACAAAATCTGCCGGATGCCTCTGGTTCTGACCTCGGTAGCTATGGCTGCAGCTACGTTGTTCATGAGAGTTGTATCCCATGTGGCGGCCAGACCGATGGCCTGAGGGAATGCTGTTGCTTCCGATCGAACCAGCCCGTGTAAAGCCTCGTCAAAAGGAATAATGGGGATGCCCAATCGGGTGCTGTCAACAAACCATCGCTGTACTTTGTTTGTTTCTTTTGCCATCTGCAGCGCCGAGCTTCCTCGTGCATAATGCATCATCTGATCGTTTCCTGATTGTCCGTTGGTCGAGAATTGAAAACCGAAAATACCGTTTTTGTATTGAGCCATATTTCCGTCTCCCTCAAACGGGACCATGAATAATTGTCCGAATTTTTCAGTAAGGGTCATGCGGCCAAGCAGATCGGCAACACGGGTTTCCGTGCTTAACATCGGATTTTTGTAGGGGATTGTATCCTGCCCCTGAACGGAGAACGGATATAAAACCGTAAATAAGACTATTAGAGAGAATGCTGATTTCATGATTTGCTATCTGAGTGAAATCCTGAATACTGGAATAAATTTTGTCGGGTATCTGCAATCTTTAAGGAGACTTTCCGGAATGATCAGCGTGAAGACTCCTTCCCGGATTTCTGATTTAATATGTAAATCGGAACCAAGTAAAGTGACTTTGCATGGCCGTTTCAGTCCGGAAGCGGGAAGCGGAAGTATATTGTCCGGTCGATCAAATGCAAAAACATACAGATACGTGCTGTCTTTCGATCGGGTGAAGCGGATATTATCGCCCTGCTTAAAGGTTATCCAGGGTCGTGACGAATAGATGGCTTCCCCGTTTATGGCCATCCACCGGCCTATTTCATTCAACCGGGCCAATGCCGTATCCTCAAATGTGCCTTCGGGTGTCGGGGCCACATTGAGTAACAGGTTCCCGCCTTTGGAGACTACATCAATCAGCGTTTGAATGATCGATTCCGCTGGTTTGTATTCGGCATTTCGAATATAACCCCAGTTGGCGGTCATAGTCATGCATGTCTCGAAAGGATAGGGGAGGATGCTGTCTGGAACGCTTTGTTCAGGGGTCCGGTAATCTTCATACGGACCGTGAACCGTCCGGTCGACGATCAGTATACCGGGTTGATTTTGTCGCGCCATGGTCGCAATGCGTGGTATATTTATATCCTGTTCCCAGGCGGGAATAGTGTAGCCCCACGAGCGTACTTCGTCGTTGATTGTGGAATCGGGGCGCACCCATCCTCCGTCGAGCCAAAGGATATCAAGCCGGCCATAACCGGTTGTAAGCTCCTGTATCTGATTGAAAGTGTAATTCTGATAGTCTTTCCAGCGATCAGGATATTTTTTGACATCATAGTTGCAGTTACGATCGGGTGTTGCAAGCAATGGAGTCCAATAAAGAGGACTGTGCCAATCGGGTTTCGAAAAATAGGCTCCTGTCATGAACCCTTTTGTGCGAAAAGCATCAAAAATATATTTTGTAACATTGGCTTTCGGGTTGATATGAAACGGACATTGTTCAGAAGTAATCCGAAAATCGGTTTGCTTTGTGTCGAACATACAAAAACCATCGTGGTGCTTGGTTGTGAAAATTACATAACGCATACCGGCATTCCATGCTGCATCCGCCCATTTCTCCGGACAAAAAGATGTCGGATTGAATTTTGCGATTTGCCCGAAATACATATTCTTGTAGTCTGTGTAGTTTATCCCTCCGCGATCCTGAAAACCCTGATCTTCGGAGCAAAGTCCCCAGGATTCCACAACTCCGAGTTGTGAATAGAGACCCCAGTGCATGATGATCCCGAATTTCAGATCGCGCCATTGTTCCAGTTTTTGTTGTGCAAGCGGATCCGCCGGGGGAATGTAACCGTCGTTTGTGTTTTTCTGGCCATATAGCCCGGATATCAACAGGAACAGGAGTAGGGCTAGGGAAGTTTTTAGCATACCGGTCATGATCATATATATTAGCGAATACAGTAGCAAATGTAATGTAAAAATAATCCCGGACAAACATTTGTGCTTGCCCGATGGTCAAAAAAACATATAAACCATGAAAAATTACTTCTCGTAGAAAATTGTTTTCAGCAGTGTTTGTTCAATGGCTTTGAGGGTGCGGTGCTCTTGTTTATTCTGTCTATGTCGTCCTTAAATGTATGCCGGTAGGGATAAACCCCCGTCTCCAAAATCACGATACTATCACCAATAAACAAAGGAAGAGACAAGGAAAAATAACCACTATCGTTTGAAACTGCACCATTGCTGGCTATCTGCCAGTGAATATTTGCATAGGTAACAGCTTGGTTTGTCTTGGAATCAACAATGCGCACCCATTGATTATTTGAGCAAAAACCCCATCGTAGTGAAACGAAAAATAGAATAACAATAAAAAAATTCATGGGCGATGAATAAATTATAAAAATGACGGCGAAGAATGCTTTTGTATCAACGCCGTCAAAATAAGTCACAAAATAAGCAATTCTATTCAATAATCAAAGCATGGATGCTTTGTGTTGTATTATTTTCGGAAATGAGACGAAGAAAATAGTTTCCACTCGCCAAATTGCTTACATTGAGTTGAGAGCCGGGGTTGCTGACTGTTGAAACCACACGGCCGTCAATAGCCATAATGTAAGCTACAGCAGCGGGCTCGGTGCTTACTATATTTACAATATCTGTGGCAGGATTCGGATAAATATTGTTGCAAAAGCCAATGTTTTCGGTAATCCCAACAGAGTTGGTCCCCAAAATGAAGATTTCGTCAATTTTTGAAATGCCAGTTGAATCAACAATGGTATTAGCGCTGCTCGAATCGCTTATGCTAATCCAGCGGATATAAACCGACTGAGAAGCATTCCAAGCATCGGAAGGAATAGCCCAGCCATTAACAACACCAGTATTCCAATCGTTGGCAACGGTAATAGTATCGCTGCTAACATCGGTCCAGGTGCCCGAGCTGCTGATGCGATACTGCACTTTGAAATACTTAGGACCGGGAGTAGCTCCTCCGCTGCGCTGTTTGCTATACAAAACCAAATTGGTGTAGTCGGTGGTTTTAAATTTCACCAACCAATATTTATCGTTGGCTCCATTATGCCAATCGTCGGCAGTTGCAGCGTAGTCGGTTCCGCCTGAGGAATACACCCCATTGGTAAGTGTGATTGAATCGGACGTGCCTGTGCTTTCGGTTTCGAAACGAATGTCGTAACCAAGGTTAACGCTTAATCCATAGTTGGCATTGAGACTATCGAGACCAGTATTGAGCGAAAAAGAAAAGCCGGAAACGGTGTCTGACTGTCCGTAGGAAGAAAACATGAATGCTCCGGTAATAGCCAAAGCAAAGAGTAATGATTTTTTCATTTTTGTGTTTTTATTGTTGGATTTTGATTTCGAGTGTTATTGTTCCACCTTTATGTTATGCATTTTAATGCATATCGGATGCAAAAGTAAAAAAAACCTGAAACAACAAAAATATTTTTTAAAAAAATGATTTGATTTTCAACTACAAGGCTATAATAATTGATAGTATTGCCGTTGAAGAATTGAAATTGATTTGGTAAATCAAAAATATTTGTACTTTTGCAGCGGAGAGCTGGCAGAGTGGTCGAATGCGGCGGTCTTGAAAACCGTTGACCCGCAAGGGTCCGGGGGTTCGAATCCCTCGCTCTCCGCCAACGAAAAGACGAAAACAGAAAGCCACTGAAAATTCGATGAATTCAGTGGCTTTTTTTGTTTGGAGAAGATAGAATCTGTTGAAGTGAAAGCTGGATGAAAATTTATTATTTTAGCGTTTTGAATTTTTATTTTTATAATGTAATATTGTCTGTTGTTTTTCATTAATTATTAAATAATGATAATGGTATGAGGTATCTTTTCATTTTTGTCTTGCTTCTTGCTTTCTCTGGATCTCTCTTTTCTCAAAATGAGCAAAAAGTATTTGAAAATATCGATGAAGCTCTAGAAAATCCGTCGGCTGTTTATCGCTACTATCTTGATTGTGATACCGAAGACGACACGTTGTTTTGGAACAATTGCAGCTCGTTTTCTAATATGCAATCGCTTACTGTAGTGGGGTTTGCCGCAAAAAGCTTTCCTGTTGAGCTCCTTACGCTCAAAAAGCTTACAACGCTGAATATTACCGAATGTGGAAATATCGACTTCGTCGCTTTCTTTTCTTCATTACGCTCGCTTTCACAATTGAACCAGATTACTATTGATGAATGCGATATTCTGGTCTTGCCACCGGTTGTTGCAACATTGCCGGTACTCAACCGACTGATAATAACCAACTGCGACAATTTCGATGTTGGAAAAAGCGTTGATGTGCTTTCGCAATGCAAAAATTTGAAATACCTTGGCTTGCCGGTAAATCAGATATGCGAACTCCCTCCCAATATTGGTAAACTAAGCCAAATTGAAATTATTGATATAAGCAACAACGCCTTGTACGATTTGCCCGAAAGCATGTCGCAAATGAGCAGCCTTAATTCATTTGTTGCAGCCAGCAATTTGTTTATCAACCCGGTTGATGCCTATTCGAAAATAAGTTCGTTGCAGATTAAATACCTGAGTGTCGACCCGATTTTGTCCGACGAAGATCGCGAACGACTTGAAAAGCTTTTTCCACAAACAACCATCGAGTATGTTTCGGCTGATCAAGCCTCCTCTGATATACAGCAAACGGCTCCCGATTCTGTAACTACCTATGGCGAATTTATTTCCATGGATGGGAGGCTGCAAATTCTGAGCGAAGCCTACATTCACTATGCCCGTTTGTTCAATTTTTCAAACGACTTCGATTCGTTGCTTTTCGATGAACGGTATGCCGATATGCGCTATTCAAATACATCCAGAAATTCTCAGGCGATGGTTTATTCATGGGATGCTATCGATATATTTTTCTGGAAGGCGCCAAAAGATTTATATCCAAAAGGAACAATCTGCTTCAATTTTTATGCAAAATCAGGTGCTTCGTACAATCAAACTGTAATTAAGAGCTTCAAGGAACTCATGGCTTTTAGAGGTATGTATTGGATACTCGACGAAGATATGAGTAAAAAAGAATTCAACAAGACATTTGTAAATAAAAAGAATTTAAAGAAGCAGCCGGGTTTGGGGTGGAATGATTTTCGGATTTTTTATGACGATGAATTAAAATCGTTTTCACTTGAGTTTAAAAATCTGAACGGATTTGTACGGATAAAAGCTCATCCGGTTGCTGAGAACCAGAATCAGCCCGAATTGTCCAAGACGGACTATATAAAACGATATACCCGTTATCAACGTTCGCTCGATTCGCGACGCAAGCGATTCAATACCAACCTCACACGGAGCAAGATTTCCTATCGAAAAACATATAATAAACTTGTAAGCAATCAGTGGAAGTATTTTTCCGACAACTATTTCAGCGATACAGAAAAGAAAATGTCGCAAAAGCAATGGCTTGATTACTACGATAGAGTGATTGCTGACGAAAAATCGGCATTTACAGGCGCTTCTGTTACCGAAAATCTGTTGGGGCGCTATCTGGTTATCAATAATTATATTCAATCGTTCAGCACTGCTTTGCTTCCCTACGATTCGCTCCCGGTTGATGCTTTGGTCGATTTTGCCGACCCGATTGGAAACAAATGTGTTGTGAAGAAAATATTTTTGATCAATACCATGCTGAAAGTGTTTTCTATAGCTGAAGGAACCTTGGGCTTTGAACCACATCAGTTAGAAATTGGGAAATCGACTGATATGATAGTAGTTGTGTTTCTGCGTAATGGGCAGGTTGGTGTTGCCGATCGCGCATCATATTCGCAGCTGAGTCCGGTAAGTGGAGGTGTTGCCACAATAGTGGTTCGGTTGTTTGGCGATAAGCTATTTACTTTTGGACAGCTTGCTGTCGAAGCCGGATTATAAAGACTATGACTTTTTATCTCGTCGGTTTTTTGTAAGATTTTTTGATTATTGAATTATATCTGTAAAACCCCAAAGCTATGCTGATCGCCACTAAGCAACAAACTACTTCGGCTCACGACGATACACCATTACTGGTGAAAGCAGCGCTCGACGACATTTCGAACTTCGGTGTTTTGTACGATCGACATTACAACGAACTGTATCGGTTTATTTTCAGGCGCCTTTGCGATACAGAAAAGTCGTTCGACATGTGTTCGCATGTTTTTTTGAAGGCCATGGAGAATTTGAGGAAATTCAATTACACCGGAAAGCCATTTATTGCCTGGCTTTACAAAATTGCATTGAACGAAATTTACATGCAACATCGCAAACGTAAGCTCGAAATTGTTTATCATATCGATGTTGAAAGCCTTCATCAGTTGCGTAGCGATACAAGCGACGAAAATCAACTCGATCGCGAAGCCATGCTCATGCAAGCCTTGCAAAAGCTTGATCGCGACGAAATGGAAATTGTTGAAATGCGCTATTTCGAAAAACAATCAGTCGGTTTTATTGCAGGTGTTTTGGGGATTTCGGAAAACAACGTATCTGTTAGAATTTTCCGGATTATAAAAAAACTGAAGGGTATAATCACAAAATCTTCAATGTCATGAAAAATTTCAGAATCAATCCCGATAAACAAATACCATCCGACCAGTTTATTGGGCAAAATAAGCCTTCATTCAGCAGTGTTTCGAGCAGCTTCTCAGGCTTTCGTAATCCTTTCCGAAATGCTTGGCAATGGGGATTAGGAACTACCGTTGTAGTTGTTTCGACTGTGGCTGCTATTTATTTCACTTCGGGTTTGCCCGAAAGTCAATCGAATGCAAACACCGATGTTCGCGACTCCATCACTACTTGCGTGAATGCTCCAATTGCAGAAGTTGATATCAAACCTCAGGTTTTTACTTTTACCAACAGCGAAGGCGGTGCTTTTCAAACCGAATTGGGTACTCGTATCACCATTCCCGAGAATGCATTTGTCGATAAAAGTGGCAACACGGTTAAAGGTCCTGTGAATCTCGAATTTCGCGAATTTCACAATGTGCCCGACTTTTTCAGGGCGGGAATTCCAATGACTTACGATTCGGCTGGCGAAGAATATACTTTTGAGTCCGCTGGGATGTTCGAACTATTGGCCTATGCTGGTGGCGAAGAATTGCAAATTGCCGACGGCAAAGAAATTACTGTCGATTTGGTTACCGACAATACCAACCCAAAATTCAATACGTATTATCTCGACACAGTTGCCGATAAGTGGAATTACATTGCAGAAAACACTTTTGTGGAAAATGAGAACACATCGGGTACGTCCTTGGGAAACGATTTTACATACGCTTTCAGCAACAACAATACATCGGAAAATAGTGACATTGAACCCTTTTATGTGAAACCAGTTAAGGCTGTTGAAGCAAATTATATTTTCAAAGTCAATTACAAAACCGAAGATTTTCCCGAATTGTCGATTTATAAGAATGTGCTTTTCGAAGTGGATGAAAGCAGGCAAAAGTTCAATCCTGAATGGTATAAAGTGAATTGGGCAACTGTTTCTATTAAAAAATCGAAACTCGAAGGTTTGTATCTGCTTAAATTGAGCCGTCCTGATACAACAGTGAAATTGTATGCGAAACCGGTTTTTGCGGATGCCGATTACAATCAGGCGATTGCTTCCTACAAAAAATCGACGAGCGACGAGCAAACGGCACGTGCAAACTATCAAAGTAGGTCAAGCGAGATGGTAGAAACCAAGCGTGCCGATATGGGTTACACTCCGAATGTGTATACTGGTTTTCGTCGTGTTTCGGTTGTCCGCACAGGTATTTATAATTGTGATTATCCATTGCGAATCAATAATGATTGTCTTGCAGCTTCATTTAGCGAAAATGGACAAAAAATGGTTCCATCCAAAATTTACTGGACCGATAAAGATGTAAATGCTATGTATCAGGCCGAAGGCAATTCAGCCGAATTGTGTTTTGTGAAAGGCGCAACCATTGTAATGTGGGTTGTTGATGCTCAAGGTCGTATTGCGGTTGTTTCTGCCGATCAATTTGCAAAAGTCACACGCAAAAATGATAGTCCGGTTTTCGACCTTGTTTTTCAAGAGTCTCGCGAAGGATTGGAAACATTGCACGAAGCTTTATATGGTCCGAACAATTCGGCGAAAAATGTTGAATTCAATACACAGACAATGATTTCGGGTGCACTGCCTTCAGTTTCGTGCTATCCAAACCCGGCAACTGATTTAGTGAATGTTGATATTACAGGGAATACCCAATTTGTCAATTCGCAGCTGATGCTAATCAATAGTAAAGGTCAGTTAATTCAAGTGCTTTCAACAAATTCAGTCAACGAATCTGTTGCGCTTAATATTTCATCGCTGGCTTCGGGAGTATATTTTGTTCAACTAACCTTATCCGATGGAAGATCGGTTTCTAAACGAATTGTTAAGCAATAAATCTAGAACTTATTTTTCTCAACCAGCTTCTCAATCCAGTTGGCGGGGGGTTCATATTCGAGATTTTCCATCTTGTGAAGCAATTGTTGCGGATTATTATCTGCAGCAATTGCTTTCATGTGGTCGGCACGTACAAACTTTTCGGTAATGGCTTTTTCTAGCATTGCAATCAGCGGATTGTAATACTCAAGCGTATTGAGCAATCCAATAGGCTTAATGGCCAGCCCTAGTTGAACAGCTGTTGCTACTTCAAACAGCTCATCGAGGGTTCCAAATCCACCCGGAAGAGCAATGAATGCATCGGAGCGTTCTGCAATAATGGTTTTTCGTTCAGCCATAGAGCTTGTTACTATCAATTCGTCAATTTTTTCGTTCACGACGTTTTCACCCATGAAAAACGATGGAACAATACCTGTAATGTGTACTCCAACTCGCAGAGCTTCATCGGCAATAACTCCCATCAAGCCAGTGCATCCGGCACCATAAACAATGGAGTAATCTCGCTTTTTAAGCTCCATGACCAAATTGCGTGCAGCGTCGGTATAAGCAGAACTCGCTCCTGCTGACGAACCACAGAAAATTGCGATAGCCTTTCGTTTTGATGATCCTATTGTCATGATGCAAAGATATTCTTTTGTTTTTTGAAAATTCAATAATTGATGTATGGGTGGTTATAAAGCCTTCTTATCCTTCCGGATTGTTCGAAGGATGAAAAAAGGATAGGGGTATATATTTACCGTGCCGGTGAGGCAATTCCAGCAATACTCACCCGAACTCCCTCTATTTTCAATAAATGTTGCGCGCATGCTTCGATGGTAGCTCCCGTAGTAATAACATCATCAACCAACAACAAATGTTTTCCGGCAATTTTTTCAGGATGCTTAACACCAAACATATTGCGAACATTCTGATAGCGATCCCATCTGTTTTTGCGTGTTTGTGTTTCGGTGAATTCAATGCGTACCAATACATCATCCACAATTTTTATAGGCATACTTTCTATCAAACCCTGTGCTATAACCATGCTTTGGTTATAGCCTCTGATTCTTTCTTTCTTTGGGTGTAATGGAATAGGAAGAACAAGTTCAATGTCCTTGTATAATGGTGATTCCAGGAGCAGTTTCCCAAGTCGTTGACCAAAAAATATTCCTATTTCCGGTTTGTTTTTGTATTTGAGGCCATGCATCAGGTGCTGAATGCTGCTTTCTTTATCGTAGAAGCACATTGCGGTTGCATTTTCGATATCAACACGACCGTAGAACAATCTGGCGACCGGATTCTCGTTAATAGTATGATAGTCGGTTTGTGGAATTTTAGTGAGACATGACAAACAAATGGTTTTTTCGCTCTGTACCAAATTAATCCCACAGGCAAAGCATAAATTGGGGTAGAATAGTCGGAAAAGTGACTTTAAAATCATAAAATCTCAAAAAAAACTGATTATATCGCCCAAAAGTAATAAATTTGCACGTTACTATTGAAAAACCACCGGTATGGAAATGAACGAATCTCAACAGAAGAAAAAAAATAGAACTTACCTTTGGATTATTGGTATTCAACTAGCTATTATTGCAGTGCTTGCAGTTTTACTTATCACTACCAAATCGAGTGTAGATACAGTTGTATTAGAGAAAGAAAAAACAATGCAAATGAACGAAGAGTTGCAGACCGAACTCGACTCGTTGATTCAGGAGCACGATCGCATTAAGCAGGAGTATGGTTATTTGAGCGATCAGCTTACTGGAAAAGATAGCATGATTATGGCTCAGGCAAAAGAAATTGAACAACTTATCAATTCGCAGGCCGACTATCGTCGAATTAAGAAAAAACTGGATGCTCTTCGCCAAATAACACAAGGATATGTGAACCAGATTGATAGTTTATATCGTGTTAATCAGCAGCTAACAGACGAAAATGTAAAAATCAAAGGTGAGCTCAACGATGCCAACCAGAAAACATTCGATCTTAATAAGGAGAAAGATGATTTGTCGAATAAAATAAACGATGCCGCTTATCTTAAGGGGTATAATATTTCTGCAACTGGCTACAATGTAAAATCGGGAACCAAAGAAGCTGCAACCGATCGTGCCAAAAAGGTTGATGTTGTTCGTGTTTGTCTAACAGTAGGCGAAAATCCATTGGTTTCGGCAGGACAAAAAGATGTTTATGTCCGAATTGCCCGACCTGACAATCTGATTCTGACACAAGGTAGCTATTCTTTCATTTATCAGGGGCAGCGCATTCAGTATTCTGCTAAAACAGTTATCAGCTACAACCAAAAGGCTTCGTCGGTTTGCATTGATTATACTCGAGGCGAGGTCGATCTTCCTGTAGGGAAATACAATGTTGCTGTTTTTTCCGATGACCATGAACTCGGACAAACCAGCTTCACTCTGCGATAAACAGAGACCTTTAAAAATAATTTTTTACGCGTACTCTTCGAAATCAGAACTGTTGCTTTTCAGCAATTTGTCAACAGCTTTAAATACAGCAGATGTTTCATATCCTTTTGAGATAGCAAAGCGAATCAGCTTTTCGCGTTGCAGGCGAACATCGTCGTCCGAAACCGATTTCAACTTTTTTCGAAGTAAATTTCCGAGAAGCTCGTGCTGATTTTCGGTTTTCAGCATGTGGGAAAATTGTTCTATCAGTCCTGAATCGATTCCTCTTCTTTTCAATTCGAGTGTTATTTTTACGGGACCCCAGCTTCTCTGGTTTATTTTGCTGCGAATAAACAACTCCACAAAGCGTTCTTCGTTGATGAAATTGCTATTTTGCAGTCTCGAAATAATTTCTTGCCAATACTGTTTTTCTACACCCAAACGCAGCAGTTTTTGTTTAGCGTCGAAAATACTTCGCTCCTGAAAAGCACAATACTTTTCCAGTTTTGGAAGTATTTGTTGAATAATAAATGCTTTAGTTTTGTCTTCCACGGGAGCAAAATCAAATTACAATGTGATTTCCTCTCCTCGCTTATTGAAAATGTGATACTCAAGCACATGGTAATTGCTCGCTGGTAACACAGCAATGCTGCATTTTAGTTTTTTACGCCATTTTTTTGCGATATTGCTCAGAAAACCCCTGGTGACGAATGCATGTATAAATGGCGAAACATATAGAATAAGCTTTTTCTCGTTTTGCTCTTGTGCAAGAAACGACAAGGTGTTTTCTATTTCGTCGATAATGAGAGTGTGGGGCTTAATTTCCCCGGTTCCACTACAAACAGGACATTTTTCAACAATTTCAATCTGAGTTTCGGGTCGAACTCGCTGGCGGGTAATCTGAACCAAACCGAATTTGCTTGGAGGCAAAATAGTATGTTTAGCGCGGTCGTTTGTCATTTCCTCAACCAGCTTGTCGTATAGTTTACGTCGGTTCGAGCCCAAATGTAAATCGATGAAATCGACTACAATGATGCCCCCCAAGTCACGTAAACGCAACTGACGACCTACTTCTTCAGCCAATTCGAGATTGGCTTCCAATGCATTTTGTTCTTGATTTTTTCCGCTATCGGCTTTGTAGCCCGAATTAACATCAATAACATGAAAAGCTTCGGTTCGTTCAATAATAAGATAAGCACCCGACTTCAGAGTTACCTTTTTCCCAAACGACGATTTTATTTGCTTATCAATTCCCATGAACTCAAACATGGGTGTTTTGCCTTTGTAGAGCTTAACAATATCAACTTGCTCAGGTGCAATGCTGCCCAGATAATTTCGAATTTCTGAATACAAAGTGCTGTCGTTCACATGAATCGTGTTGTACGAAGCATTGAGCAAATCGCGCATAATGGTGAGCGATCGGTCGAGTTCTCCGAGAATCTTAAACGGAGGCTTGGCGTTTCTGAGTGATACTAACAATCCATTCCATCGACCCATCAATTCATCTAAGTCGGCTTTTAGCTCATCGAAACTCTTGTTTTCGGCAACGGTACGGACAATAATCCCAAAATTAAAGGGTTGAAGGCTGGAGGCTATTTTTTTTAGTCTCGATTTTTCGCCTAAGCTTTTTATTTTGTGACTAATCGATATTCGCTTCGAAAAAGGAACCAATACCAGAAAGCGACCAGGGAGGCTGAGTTCTGTTGTGATGCGTGGCCCTTTTGTCGATATTGGTTCTTTGGCTATTTGTACCAATATGTTGCTTCCCGATTGAAGTACTCCTGTTATTTTCCCTGTTTTTTCAATGTCGGTGTCTAGTGTGTACGTTTCAACCGAAACTTGCTTCCCCGCATTAATGTCTTTCACAAACTTATTTAGCGTTCGTATTTGTGGACCCAAATCGAGATAATGCAAAAAAGCATCCTTCTCGTATCCAACATCCACAAAAGCGGCATTCAATCCCGATATGATTTTTTTCACCTTCCCGAGATAGAAATCGCCAACAGAAAAATCATGACTGCCGCCCTCGGTATGCAATTCAACCAAGCGCTTATTTTCTAAAAACGCTATCTGCACTTCACCAGAAGCGGCATCAATGATTAATTCTTTGTTCATGAAACAAGATAATGTTGCGGGTTAACCGCATGAGAATACAGAAAAGAAAAAACTATTTCTTCTTCTTATGTCTGTTTTTGCGCAGTCTTTTTTTACGCTTATGTGTTGCCATCTTGTGGCGCTTTCTCTTCTTTCCGCTTGGCATTTCGCAATGATTTGATGATTATTTTTTTGAACTCTTTACGCTATCCACAAAAGTTTTGGCCGGCTTGAAAGCTGGGATATTGTGAGCTGGGATAACAATTGACATTTTTTTCGAGATGTTGCGTCCGGTTTTCTGACGACGATGCTTGATAATGAAACTTCCAAAACCACGGAGATATACATTATCACCGCTTTCGAGAGCGTTTTTAACTACGTCCATAAAAGTTTCTACTGCACTCTGGGCAGTAACTTTTTCAATACCTGTGCGACTTGAAATTTCGGCAACAATATCAGCCTTTGTCATAATTATGTTGTTTAAGATTAACGCCTTACTTGTGTTTGGGGGTGCAAATATAGAATTTTTTTCGCAATTGCAATTTTATTTTTTCGTTCTTTGTGCTTTAGATCAATCGTATTTAAAAATGGGAAAATCTGATCTTTTTGCTCCTTTGTTGCGGTGGTACAGCATCCATGCCCGTCAACTTCCATGGAGGTTGTCGAAAAATCCATATCATGTATATATATCAGAAGTTGTTTTTCAGCAAACACGAATCGAACAAGGAATAGGTTATTATAATCGCATCATCGAAAAATATCCCGATATCAATGCTCTTGCAAAAGCATCCGAAGATGATTTTTTGAATATATGGCAAGGCTTGGGATACTATTCGCGCGCCCACAATTTACTGAAGGCTGCGCGGACAATTGTTGAAAAATACAACTCCATTATACCTTCCGAAATAAAAGACCTTGAATCTTTGCCCGGAGTTGGCTCATACACTGCTGCCGCAATTGCATCTATTGCCTTCAATAAAGCAGTGCCTGTTATGGATGGGAATATTAAGCGTGTAATCAGCCGATTGAAATGTATTGAATATCCATCCGATAGTAAATTGTTTAGTAACGAAGTGCTGTCGCTACTCAATCGTTATATTGTTCGGTACAACCCATCCGACTTCAATCAAGCCTTGATGGAAACGGGAGCTCTTATTTGCAAGCCACGCAAGCCTGCATGTGTTGAATGTTCGTTGCGTACAAATTGCTGTGCATACAAATCGAATCGAACTGATGGATTTCCGCTAAAAGGAACAGAACTTAAACGGAAAACAATTTACCTGCACTATGTTTTAGTAAAAAAAAATAAAAGCGAATTTTATTTGGTAAAGCGCGACCACAAGGGAATGTGGAGGGGTTTGTATGAGTTGCCCGGAATTCAATCCGAAGCTTCTGAAGCAAGTGCCAACGAATTTATTCAGGCAGGTTTTCCTGGCGATGCTATTCCGCAGATATGGAAGCCCGTTTATTCGATCAGACATGAACTTACTCACCGAACACTCGAAGCTTTGGTTTACCAGATTAACTATAGCGGAATAGTTCCCGATTTGTGGTTGTTGGTTGACGACAAAAATATCGGTAACTATCCGCTTCACAGGCTGATGCAAAAGTTTTTTGTTTTTGCGAAGTTGCTCAAAATTAAGTGATTGTTTCCTCCAATTTTTGTATATTTGTAAAAAAAATAAAATGAGAGGATTAAACAGAGCAATGCTTATCGGGAACGTGGGTAAAGACCCTGATGTTCAGGCATTCGAAAATGGCCGTAAACGTGCAACTTTTTCGCTTGCAACTTCCGAAAAGTATCGCGATAGAAATGGCGTTGATCAAACCATAACCGACTGGCACAATATTGTTGTTTGGGGTCCTCAGGCTGATATTGCTGAAAAATATATTCGTCGCGGAATGCCGCTTTTTGTCGAAGGACGTATCAAAACCCGTGAGTACGAAGCTCAAGATGGGCAGAAAAAGCGGATTACAGAAATTCTTGCTGACAATTTTTCGATGCTGGGGAGTAAACAAGATGCTCTTAATATTCAGGAAAGCCCGACACCGGACACTAAAACACCCGAGAATAATGCTTCTGACTCTTCAATCGATATTGCCGACGATCTGCCTTTCTAAGGTTCTGCAATTATTTTTAAATATTATTAATTAGTTCATAGTCAGCGTCATGGATGTTTTAACTGTGAGTGTTGTCGTTTCTTTTGCTTCATTGATTTTGTTGTCGTTTTTCAGAATTACCGAATCGGCTTTCATTCGTATTCAATCTGATTTTCTTGAATCTATTCAATTGCCAAAACCATCCGATTACAGGGTAGAGCAGTATGTTGACAAACCAGCTTCTGTTTTGGTGTCGTTTTCGTTGATGAAGTACATTTTAATGGCTGTTTTTACGCTTAGCTTTTTTATTGGGGGACGTTGGTTTTTGCCTGAATTGAATCTTGTTCAACGTTTTTTGTTTATAGCAGTAGCCTTTCCTGTTATTATCTGGGTATTTGGAGAATTGATTCCTGTTTTTTTCAATCGTTGCAACGAAATAAAACTATTTAAAGCGTCTTTTATCGTTGTTGTTCCTATTGTACAACTTATCAATTTGTTTCGTTTTGCCTTGCCATTCTCGTTTGCTCGTCACGAAAAGCGAATTCCGCGCAAAGATATGATTTCGATGAGCGATATCAGTGATGCTATCGAAAACTCCGAAGTCGAAGACGAAGAAATTATGGAAAAACAACTTATTAAAGGTGTGATTAAGTTTGGCGACCTCGAAGTGAAAGAAATCATGCGTTCAAGAATTGATGTTGCTGCTGTTCATGCCGCTCAGTCTTTCGAAGAAGTTGTGTCAAATATTCTTGAAGCTGGGTATTCTCGCTATCCGGTTTATGGAACAGGTCTCGACGATATTAAAGGGATCCTTTACCTGAAAGATGTTCTTCCTGCTGTTCAGCGAAGCGAAAAGCAATACAACTGGCAGCAACATTTGCGAACAGCATTTTTTGTTCCCGAAAACATGAAGATCAGCCAGCTTTTGGTTGAGTTTCAGACCCGCAAAGTTCATATGGCTGTTATCGTTGATGAATATGGAGGTACTAGTGGCATTGCTACGCTTGAAGATATTTTGGAAGAAATTGTAGGTGAGATCAACGATGAGCATGATGTCGAAAGCGATGAGACTTTGGCGCGGAAAATTGGTGACAATATATTTGTGTTCGATGCCAAATATCCGATTCACGATCTGATTCGTTTTGCTGAAATCGACGACGACTTCTTCGATGAATTCGAAGGTGAGGTTGAAACACTGGGTGGAATTATCTTAAGTGTAAATGGCAACTTTCCCGAAAAAAACCAGCACATTGTTTATCGCAATATTGAATTTATTATTCTTTCGATGCATAAACACCGCATTGGCAACGTAAAAGTAATAATCTATGACTCTGAGAAGAACGATTAGCCAGCTTTACATTCTGGCGTTTGGTTTAGTGCTGTTTTCGTGTGGAGGTGGCAGCGAAACATATTATCCCAAACCTCGCGGTTTTTTTCGTATCGATTTGCCTCAGCAGGAATATATGCTTTTCGATTCAGCATATCCTTTTAGTTTTAAGTATCCTGCTTGTTCGCATATGGAGACTCAAGAGAGCAACGATCCCTCAACAATATGGTTCAATATTGTGTATCCCGGTTTTCATGGAAGCGTGAATTTTAGTTATAAACCGGTGAATGGAAATTTGTACGAACTCTCTGAAGATGCCCGAGAATTTGCCAATAAACACATTGCCAAAGCTAACGAAATTGATGAGATTCGAATCAGTAATCCTGCAAATAGGGTTTTTGGAATTGCCTACGATATAGAAGGGTCAAATACAGCATCGCCATATCAGTTTTATGTGACCGATAGCACCTCGCATTATTTGCGTGCAGCTGTTTATTTCGATCATCTTCCAAACAACGATTCTATAGCTCCAATTATTCAGCGTGTGAAGGTAGACATGGATACGCTTTTGAGTAGCCTGAAGTGGAAATAAAAAAGCCACTCATTTCTGAGCGGCTTTAAGCTTTTTTATTCGTTTTCAGTTATTACTGAATTCCCAGTTTGGCTTTTACAAAAGGCATGATGTCGTCGGAATCCTGATAATACAGCAAAGCTCCGACGCCAATGTCGAAAATATAAGTATATCCTTTTTCAATAGCTACATCGGCAATAGCTTTCTTAGCTTTGTCGATAAGAGGCTGAACAAGTTCGGCTTCTTTTTCGGAAAGCAAGTCCTGTGCCTGAGTCTGAAAATCGGTAATACGGTTTTGTAAATCGACCAATTCTTTCTGTTTGGCCTGTTTGATTGGTTCAAGATAATCCTTTTCGTGTGCCTGATAATCCTGATATTTAGTTTCAAACTCACCCGACATCACTTTAAGTTGATCTTCAAGGCTTTTGGCATATGCTTCAAGCACTTTCTGTGCAGAATCGCGGCCTGGCATCATCGACATTAACTCATTCGAGTCGATATGACCGAGTTTAATTTTAGTCTGAGCCTGAACGGACTGTACACTTATAATCAGTGCGATAGTGAAAACGAAAACAAACAATTTTTTCATACAAAGAATTTTATGCAAAATTAGCAATTTTATTGACTCACACCACCAGCTTTATAGCCTAATTTTGCCAACACGTCATCGCTTTTGTCGAATTTCTCGCTGGCATAAATAATTGTAGTGCTTCCAGACCGGTCGAAAATAATAGCATAGCTACCTTCTTCGGCAAGTTCTTCGATGGCGTTATATACTTTGTCCTGAATAGGTTTAATCAATTCCTGACGTTTTTTGTATAAGTCGCCTTCGGTGCCAAAATATTTTTTCTGAAGTTCTTTGGCTTCTTTTTCTTTGGCAATAATTTCGTTTTGACGCTTGGTTTTCATGTCTTCGCTCAAAAGAAAAGCTTCCGACTGAAAAGATTTATAAAGCTGGTCGATTTCGGCAAATTTCCCTTCAAGTTCCTTTTGCCATTCAATGCTAATTTCATCAAGCGTATTTTGAGCTGTTTGATAGTCAGGAATATTCTCAAGAATATACTGAGTATCGACATAAGCAAATTTTTGAGCACTTACCCAAACTGAAGAAAGTAGAAATAAGGCTGCTAAGAAGAGTTTTGTTTTCATGGCGTGATAACCTCCATTGTTTATTTTAGATGTTTAACATTTGTTAATCAATTGAAGAATTAATTGAGAAGTGGAACTGACCGTGATATGCTGATTGGAATCCCGGTATCTCATCAAAACCAACCCCATAGTCGAGACCAAGCAATCCGAACATGGGTAAATAAATTCTAACACCCAATCCGGCAGAACGCTTCACTTCGAATGGATCGAATTCACTGAATTTAAGCCAGGTGTTTCCGGCTTCGAGAAATGA
>PHDB01000094.1 GCA_002842495.1 Bacteroidetes bacterium HGW-Bacteroidetes-6 | reverse complement strand
AGTCCTGCTTCGCGAAGTGCTTCTGCAGCTGCCATTCGAACGCCACGGTAATGCACATCTCCTTTTCCGATAAGCGGCAACGACATATGTGCTAGCGGCGATAAATCGCCCGATGCTCCAAGCGAGCCTTGTTCGTAAACAACAGGAATTATGTCGTTGTTGAATAGCGAACACAAAAGCTGTACAGTAGAAGACTGAACGCCCGAACGCCCGTAGGCCAGCGATTGAATTTTAAGAACCAGCATGAGTCGGACAATTTCGGGACGGACTTCGGAGCCCATGCCGCAAGCATGTGATAATACAAGATTTTCTTGCAACTGACTCAAATCGTTTTTGCTGATAAGTGTGTTGCAAAGCGAGCCAAAGCCAGTATTGATCCCATATACCGGAGCATCCGATGCTTCGAGCTTCTGATCGAGATAATCGCGGCATTCGTTTATTTTTTCAATTGCTCCCGGAGTGAGTTCAATAAAAGTATCACCCGAAATAATTTTGGAAAGGTCGTTATAACCTATTTCACCATTGATGGCAAGAGTATGTGTTTTCATGATATTTGTTGAATTGAAATGTGAAGCACTGGCGAAAAGCCAGTGACAGAAATGAATAATAAAAAATCAATTAACTCCCGTTAGGTACAGAGGCCGGTGCGAATAAGCTGGACAATAAAAGTGAGCATCCAGAGGAGCATAGTTAAATATTTTTTGCAAAGATAATAGATTATTGATAATGAATTTGCTTGAAAAATATTAAAAAAATGGATGTCCTTTTTTTGATAAATTAATACCTTTGTGTATAATACCATTTGGTATAATACCATTTGGTAATAAATTGGAAAATCTATGAAAATATCTCCATTTGTTTATGGAACAACTGTAAGCGACACAGCATTTACAGATCGGGAAAGTGATTCGGCAAAATTGTATGGCAATTTAATTCAGGGAATAAACACTACCATTATTTCTCCACGAAGATGGGGTAAATCGAGTTTGGTAGAAAAAGTTGTCAAGGATATTAATAATAATGAAAATACAGTTTATACTGTTGTGATTGACTTGTTTTCAGTTTCCGGAGAGGAAGAGTTTCTTGAGTTGTTTGCACGTGAGGTTATAAAAGCGTCTTCATCGAAATGGCAGGATTGGGTGCAGGCTGGTAAAGAGTTTTTTAAACGATTGATTCCCCGGTTGACTGTTGGAATTGACCCGAAGGTTGATTTTTCGATTGGGTTTGATTGGACTGAACTAGCGAAACACCATGATGAAATCCTTAATTTGCCGGAAAAGATTGCTGCAAAATATAACGTGAATTTTATTATCTGTCTTGATGAGTTTCAAAATTTATCGGCTTTTATGGGCTATGATAATTTTGAAAAGAAAATGCGCTCAATTTGGCAACGGCAGAAAAATGTCACCTATTGCCTTTATGGAAGTAAACGACACATGATGGCATCTATTTTTAATAATCCATCTAAACCATTTTATCGTTTTGGCGACATTATGTTGCTTCAAAAAATAGAAACCGATAAATGGATTGTTTTTATTGTTGATGGTTTTAAGAATTCCGGAAAATCAATTTCTGCTGAAAATGCTCGTATCATTGCATCGACGATGAAAGATCATCCTTGGTATGTACAGCAATTGTCGCATTATACATGGCAATTAACCGATAAAATTGCAGGAAAGGCTGAGATATCAAAAGCCTTAAATGAACTTATTAATGCCAACACTCCGTTGTACCAAAAAGAGGTTGATACAATAAGTACAACCCAACTCAATCTTCTTAAAGCTGTTATAAAGGGAGAAACTCAATTTACCGGAGCTGCTGTTATGCAGAAATATAAACTGGGAACTCCTAATAATGTCTTGAAAAACAAAAAGATATTGATGGAAAATGATGTTATTCATGAAATTGACAAGCATTATTGGATGCTCGATCCGGCATTTGAATTGTGGTTGCTGAAGCAATATTTTAATGTGCCTTTTTCAATTTAATATGTTTAGAGCGTAAATGAAAATGCTGACTGATAAACGAAATATCGCCTTTTTTGCCCATGCCGATGCCGGAAAAACAAGCTTGACGGAACAAATTCTTCATATAAGCGGTCGGATAAAACAGCCTGGTAGTGTTGATGCCGGAACAACACATACCGATTTTTTACCAGTTGAAAAAGAACGTGGAATTTCGGTCTGTTCGTCTCATACAAATTTTGAATGGAATGGAGTCCGGATAAATTTGGTAGATACACCCGGACATGTCGATTTTTCGGCAGACGTTGAACGTATAATGAATGCAATTGACGGAGCCATATTGGTGATATCGGCTGCCGAAGGCCTTCAGGCTCATACATTACATCTTTGGAATGCTTTGAAAAGCAGGAATATCCCTGTTTTGATTTTTGTTAATAAAATTGATCGCTCCGGCGCCGATGTTGAAAATTTGCTGATAGAAATTAAAAGGGAGTGGAAACAAGAGCCTTTGTGTTTGCAAGCTGTTGCCGACGAAGGTTCTCCGGGTGTGCAAATTAGGAGTATTTGGCGAAATGAGTTACAATCGGAATCTATAACTGAATTGGTGGTTGCAGATAATGAAACTATGCTCGATCAGTTTTTGTCGGGTATTGAAATACCTTTTAATGATCTTTGTTCGCAACTTGCAGAAATGGTTGCAAAGCGTAAAGCATTTCCTGTGATTTTTGGATCAGCCAAGTTTTCAATCGGCATCGAAGAGCTTCTTGACTCAATTGTGAATTATTTACCATCACCCTATGGTAGTCCCGAAAGGTCTTTGTCGGCTGTTGTTTTTGGTGTTTCGTTTGATAAAACGATGGGAAAAGTTGCACATGTAAGGATCGTGGATGGAAGCATCAGTAACAGAGAGAGCATTAGAATAACATCTAAAAATCAGGAAGAAAAAGTTATCCAGATTCGTCAATTGTCCGGCGGCAAATTCGAAGAAATTCAAAAAGCAGAAGCTGGCGATATTGTTGGTGTTTGTGGGTTGTCAATAGTGGAAGTTGGAGATATTTTGGGGCAAGAAGGAAGTTTTGAATATCGCCGCGACGGCTCAATGGTTCCACTGCTTACCGTAAGGGCAAAGCCGGTTAATGATAAGGATTATTTTGCTTTGGCCGAAGCATTAACCCAGTTGAGTGTTGAAGATCCGATGCTTCAATTTGAATGGAATCGCGAAGATGGCGAGATGAATGTAAGTGTGATGGGGTGGATTCAAATGGAAGTACTTGAGCGGATTTTGTTCGATCGTTTTGGAGTTGCTGCCGTATTCGAAAACCCTACTAAAATTTACAAAGAAACACCAATGAGTTCTGCCGAAGGATATGCGCGATATTGGATGCCAAAACCATGCTGGGCCATTGTTAAATTCAAAATTGAACCGGGTGTTCCGGGTAGCGGTGTTGTGTATTCGAGCGAGGTAAGTGTCAACAGCATAGCTCAAAAATATCAGAACGAAGTTGAACGAACAATTGCATCTTCGTTAAAGCAAGGAATTAAAGGCTGGGAAGTAACAGATCTACGGATAACTCTTGTTGAAGGAGAAGATCACGAAATTCATTCACGACCTGGTGATTTTACGATAGCAACACCCATGGCTATCATGAATGGGCTTGTTAATTGTGGAACTGTATTGCTTGAACCCATTTTCTCGTTTCAGATTCGGGCAGTCGAGGAGCTGCTTGGCTCAGTTACTTCCGATATTACCAAAATGCGAGGAAGTTTTGAAACCCCAGAAATAGAAGACGGAAAATTTGTTTTGCGAGGTTTACTCCCGGTGGCAACCTCTCAAGATTATTCAGTGAAATTGAGCTCGCGCAGTGGAGGAAAAGCCGGCATTTCAACTCAATTTTTTGGCTACCAACCCTGTTTGGATGAGCTGGGTGTAATCAGACCATATCGTGGTATTTCTCCACTCGACGAAGCCAAATGGATTTTGAAAGCTCGCGGAGCAATACAGTAGAGGCTGATTCATTATTTTTACCTTTGTCCTATGTTTGTTCAGCTTCTCGATATTAAATCATATTTTTCGCGGGCTTCGCTTGCTTTTAGGGCACTGAAATCTAGGAATTATGCATTATATATGGGAGGGATGCTGGTTTCGGTGATTGGAACCTGGATACAGATTATAGCCATGGGGTGGTTGGTTTACAGGCTGACAGATAGTGCATTGCTGCTTGGTGTAGTCGGTTTTGCCAGTCAGATTCCTTCGTTGATATTTGCGCCATTAGCTGGTGTTTATGCCGACAGACTGAATAGACGAAAAGTAATAATTGGGACACAGACTGCTTCGATGCTGTTGGCTTTTGTGCTTGCTGCACTTGTTCTTAGCGACAATATTGAGGTTTGGCATCTGATAACGCTTGCAGTTTTAAACGGCATCACCAATTCAATTGATACTCCTTTCAGACACGCATTTGTTCGCGACCTTGTAACCGATAAATCGCAACTTCAGAATGCGATCGCATTAAATTCAACTCTTTTTAACTCAGCCAGATTTATTGGACCTGTTATAGGTGGTGTATTAATAGCTGCTGTAGGCGAGGGTTGGTGTTTTTTTATTAATGCAATGACTTTTGTTGCTGTATTGGTTTCCTTGTTTTTAGTGAAAACTATTTTTTCAAAACCTCAAAAGAGTGAGAATTCAATATTGAAAGATATGGGCGAAGGTTTTGAGTATGCTTTTAATAACAAATCGATTCGCTATATGCTTATTCTTGTTATTTCGAGTGGTTTGTTTTGTCTTCCATTTCAAACATTTCTGCCTGTATTTGCAAAAGATATTTTGAATGGCGATAGTGGCTTATATGGTATTCTTACCGGAGCCTATGGTGCCGGAGCACTTACCGGATCGCTTTTTCTTGCTATGCGAAAATCGATTAGGGGGTTGCCGGGCCTCATATTGTTTGCTTCCGCTTTATTTACAACAGGTTTGTCGTTTTTTGCATTTTCGCAGTGGATATGGCTGAGTGTTCCTCTACTCGTATTTAGTGGTTTTGGCATGATTTCGCAATATACATCGGTAAATACTCTTATTCAGACAATAGCCGAACCTTCTATGGCTGGTCGGGTTTTGTCGCTTTATGGAATGTCGTTTATGACGGTTAGTCCACTTGGCGCTATTCTGTTGGGTTGGTTGTCAGGGATTTTCGATATTCGTTATGTTATTTTTGGATCGTCGCTGATTTCTGTTGTCGCTATTATTATTTATGCTGTTAATAGGAATGTTATTTCAAAAACAGTTTCCGAACTTGATATTTCCAAGTGATTGGGTGTTTAAATTTATGAAATTGCCATACTGGCTACCGAGAGCTTTGTATATTCAATTTGTATTGAATTATAGTTCTCAGAGCAATTTTGTTTTGGTAGTCCGGAAGCTATCTTAGCTGTTTTGATTATTTCGTAAACAGCAATTTAATTGTTTTTGTTTTTTCTCCGGCTTGAAATAGAAGAATATACATTCCTGGCTTGAGCCCAAATTCGTTCAAATTGAGCGTTAATAAGTATTCTCCATTTTCATGCTGAATATGATTCACTATTTCGATAGATTCGTAGCCTACAAGGGAATATAGCCGAATATTAACATAGGCAGCTTCAGGAAGATAGTAGCGAATAGTTGTTTGTTCGTTGAAAACTGAAGGCATGGCAACGATTAGTGGATCCTTCGATTGTTCAACTATCGAAGTCCATATGAAATGAGCAATAACCGTATCGCTTTGTATCAAGTCGATGGCAACAACGGGGCTGCTGGTTGTTGGCAATATAGTATTGTGATTTGCCGACCAACTGCCAAATTCGTAGCCAAAGGCAGGCAAGACTTCTATGTTGTTGCTGATATTTCCGAAATATGAACCGGTCCATGGAAATTGATCAATTGTTATTGAGTTGAGTTTAATGTCGCCTGCTCCCGGAACATCGGTGTCAAGTGTTAAATCGAAAGGTCCTGTTAGCGAATAACAGCTGGTAAAGCCGCTAACAAGAGCAGGACAACGATTTGTTATGTAGTTTCTCAGACTTTGGACATTGGTTGTCCATTCGCTGTATGTTCCGCTCCATCGGGTAGAATGCATCGCCATCTCGGGGTCGATAACCGCAACCGTACTATCGAGTTGCTGAAGCATGGTCTCGCAGCTAAATAGCGTATTCCATAAATCAATCTGTCTCGAAATATAATATTGGTTGAACTCCGGGTTTTGTCTCAAACGTAGTAAAATCTGAATATGTCCTTCCGGGTCAGAAGATCCGCTCAGTACTTCCGGATCGCATGGGTCGGCATCGTAATTGGTGTTTGGAATTCCGGTGTAATTAATATAATGGCCAAAAGTAGCATCGTTATCCCATAAAATATATCCCCATTTCAGGTGAGTTCCGGTAGAATCCAGGCCCCGCCACCAACCGGTGTTCCAGTTGAGCCAGTCCGAACAAACTGTAAACATGTTTACCAACACGTAATCCACAAGGCTTTTTTCATCGTATCGATCAGTTACGTATTGATAATTAGCCGGAACCGACATGTCATGGGTCATGATGAAATTGTAAAGATTGTTCCAGTCGGTTAGCGCTTGGTTTCCACCATATTCAGCCCATGTACTTCCCCAGGTGAGGATGTACTGAATATTGTATTTGTCTTGACCGTAATAGTAATCGGTGAAATCGTGATCGTCTGGATTTTCACGCAAATCGTAAACTCCCCAATATTGGCCATTTAAATATACAACGCATTTTGAGCCTAGCCTTACATCGAGATCCAAATCGCCACTTGCTGCCAGATTATGAATAAAAGCATCGCGTACATGAGCACTTCCGGCATTTGCTGAATGATGGTCTGCCGGATAGTTGTCGTCGCCGGCAGCTCGTAAGATTATTCGTTGAAAAGCATCTCGGTCGGAGTAAGCAAAAAGTTTTTCTTTTATTTCCTTGTTATATCCCATTTCATCGCGCGAAATAAAATCGAGGCTGCGCTGACTGTTGGCCCATGAATCTTGTCCGTGGCTATTGAATTCGCCATAAGTTTTTGCCTGTCGTATTTTCAGGGTGTCAAAATATTCAAATGAACCAATGGGTTGAAGCGATTGGCTGCCATTGGCAAGTGTGTTGAGTTGATAACCTGCAATCGAAACCACGGGTATTGTGTGGTTCACATTCATGAAATAAGTATTGTATTGAACAAAACTTGGCAAAATGGAAGGATTCGTACTAAATGTAGCAGCTTTCAAAACTGTTGTAGCCGAAATATTTATTGGAGAGGTGTATAATGTTGATGAAGCTGTTGGCTCCGAACCGTTTGTGGTATATCTTATGGAAGAAGTTGGTTCGGTTGTACTAAGTGTTACTACAAATGGATTGGTGAAATATCCTGCTGCAACATCAACCTGAGGTTTCGATGCATAATCGTCGTATGCCGTTGCTACGTTGTTTGATGTATTATGCGTGGGGGTTGTAAAAACCGACCATGTTGCAGCTCCATCGCTGGTTCGGCCATATGAATGGCCAAGCTGGGTCTCTTGTTTAATTTCTATAATATCGATAGTTACTGCTGATGGATTGGCCAGAACAATATATTCGTTGTTGTTTTTTGTTTGGGATAATTTGAAATTGGTATGGTATTGTCCGCCCGAAACCTCCCCTCGGCCGTCAGCCCAAAAGCATACAAACCCATTTGCAGGAATAGTTACACCGACAGGTATTTCCCATTTGCTATTGTTAAGCGAATCATCACTCAGATAATAACCGGCTAAACTTAAGGGTGAGGCTGTAGGATTGTAAAGCTCAATCCAGTCTTCATATTTTCCATAATTGTCAACGAACTGAGAAAGATTGGAACACGAAAATTCGTTAATAACCGGCGATTGCGCTTTAATATTAAAGGCACAGCAAGTTATTATTACTGATCCTAACAATAATTTTCTCATAAAATCAAATTGAGGTGAGTGAAATCGGTTGCAAGATAATTAAAAATCAAATACATACAACATTCAGATTCATTGATTTTAATGAAGTGTGTAAAAAAAACACTGTCTGGTAAAAGACAGTGCTTTGAAAAATTTGTACGGATGAAAATTTATTTTTTCAGGTATTCTTGTGCAAATTCAATTCCGGCATTAAATGCACTGAGATTGATGGCTACAACCTCTTCGCCTTTTCGGCCGAAAAGGTTTTGAATTGCATTTTCGAAATAGTTTTTCTCGATACCCAGGAATGCAAAAGCAGCCCCCAGCATAACCATATTGGCCGATTTAGGAGCTTTAAGATCAGCTGCAATTCCGTCAGCATCAATAAGGATATGATTTTTTACTTTGCGAATTTCAGCAAAAATAGCTTCTGTTTCGGGGTAATTGGTTACATTGATAAAAGGTTTCGAATTGGTAACCAACCAGCCGTCAGCATGAAGGTAAGGTAAATAACGAAGCGATTCCATGGGTTCAACTGATAGAATCATGTCGGCCTGTCCAAAAGGGATAAGATCGGAATGTACTACGTTTTCGGAAATACGGAGATGGCTTTGTACATCGCCACCACGTTGGCTCATTCCATGAACTTCGGCTTGTTTAAGAAACCAACCTTTGTCGACAGCAGCCATTCCTATTGTGGCAGCAATGGATAAAATACCCTGGCCACCAACACCTGATAATATAATGTCTTTTTTCATGATGTTTCGGAATTAATTGTTTTTGTTTTTGAATTTTTCGCGCATTCTGCGATTGAGTGTCTGAATACATTCGCGAGTGGGAATAATAACAGAAACACCATTGTAGGCCAATTCTTCAGCAAAAATCTGCATGTTTTCCTCGTGGTTTTTTCTCAATGGTTTTAAAATACGGATATGCTCGGGTTCAACCCCGATACCTTTTACAATGTCTTCGAGACGACCAAAAGCAGCAGAATCCTGACCTCCGGTCATTCCTGTTGTAGAGTTGTCGAGAATAACAACTGTAATTGGCGACTTTGCATTTACGGCATCGAGCAATCCGGTCATACCGCTATGAGTAAAAGTTGAATCACCAATAACAGCAACTGCCGGAACCAAACCGGCATCGGCAGCGCCTTTTGCCATGGTGATTGAGGCTCCCATATCAACGCAGCTATTGATGGCTTCGAATGGAGGCAAAGCTCCGAGGGTATAGCAGCCAATATCGCTGAATACGCGACCTTTTGCATATTTTGTAAGTGCTTCGTTCATTGCATTGTAGCTGTCGATGTGCGGACAACCAATACAAAGGCTGGGTGGGCGACCAACAACCATTTCGGGTTCGGGTTGTCCAAATGTGTCGTTAAGACCCAAGGCTCTGGCAACAATATTAGGATTCAATTCGCCTGCACGGGGAATCTTCTCGTCGAACCGACCCGATACTTTTACTCCTCGATGAAGCAATCCGCTGATTAATTCTTCAACAAGCGGGTAACCATCTTCGAAAATCATCACTTTTTGTGTGCTGTCAACAAGCTTTTCAACCAAATTGAGAGGCAACGGATACTGACCAACTTTCAATACGGGAAAAGGACATCCGTTAGGGAAATTTTCCATAAGATAGTTGTATGCAATACCGCAGGCAATAATTCCCATCGATTTGTCTGCTCCATCGCTGTATTCATTGAATCCGGCAATACTGCTTTCGTTGCGAAATGAATCCTGCATACCCAGTAAGCCATTATATCGACGACGAGCAATGGCCGGAAGGAGTACAAACTGCCTCAAATCGGAGGGAAGCGACATGGTGTTTTGTTCTCTGCTTTCGCGACGGGTAACACCAGCGCGGCTATGAGCCAGACGAGTGGTAATGCGCATCAATACAGGAACTTTATATTTTTCGCTTAATTCGAAACCATAATGAACCATATCATAGGCTTCTTGCTGGTTGGATGGTTCCAAAATGGGTATAAGGGCAAATTTGCCATAGTAGCGACTATCCTGCTCGTTTTGCGATGA
>PHDB01000016.1 GCA_002842495.1 Bacteroidetes bacterium HGW-Bacteroidetes-6 | reverse complement strand
AACTTTCCGTGGAAAAGAACTCGACCCGGCTGTTTTCAGCTACTATATGAACGTCACTTTTGTTGACGGCACCTCCAAAATTGAAAAAGGCGACATCACACTTGTAAAATAAAACAACACAATATGAAAAAGACTACATTTTTTCTGGCTTTCGTTCTGGCTTTTATTTTTGCCGGAGCTCAGGATTTTCACTTTTCGCTGTTTAATGAAAATCCGTTGAATATCAATCCGGCTCAAACAGGAGCTTTCCCTGGCGACCACAGGGTTGTGATAAATTACAAAAACCAATGGCAAAGTATTTCGGAACCTTTTCGTACATATAGCGGATCGTACGATGCCGGTATATTTAAAAAAGAAGCGGAAACTGGTTACTTGTCGGCTGGGTTACAATTTCTTACCGATAAAGCAGGAACCAGCGAATTCAACACGACCAAAGTAGATGTTTTAGTGGCGTATCATGTTGTACTTGGTCTAAGCAGCACACTGAGTGCTGGTATTAGTGGCGGATTCTGTCAGCGAAGCATGAACGAATCGGCGTTGTACTGGGACAATCAATACGACGGCACAGGAGGCTTTAACACCAGCACACCCAGTGGCGAAACCAGCATATTTGAGAATTTCGGTTACGGCGATTTTTCCGCAGGATTGATGTATAGCTATGCAACTCAAGAGAGTGCTATGGCGTCGAACGATGGCGTTAAATTCAATATAGGTGGAGCCGCTTACCATATCAACACACCAAAACTTAGCTTTTCGGCATCGGACATTGAAAAACTTTTTGCCAAATTTGTTGTTCACACACGTGCTCAAATTGGACTTTTCAGCACCAACACATCACTTGTTGTTCAGGGATTGTTTGCCAATCAGGGACCAACACGCGAACTTGTTGCCGGACTTGGCTTCCGATTCATGCTTTCGGAACAATCGCACTACACTGGATTTATAAAAGAGTCTGCTCTCACCATTGGCGGAGCCTATCGATTTGGCGATGCTTTTATTCCGCAGATTGGCCTCGAAATTTCAAATTTTGCATTTGGTGTAGGATACGATTTCAATACATCGGGGCTAACAGTCGCATCCGATGGTCGTGGAGGTCTCGAAGTTTTCTTCCGCTTTATTAATCCCAGCCCGTTCCGCTACCAGAATAAATCGTTCAATAAAAGTTTTTTCTAAGCATTACGATAACCCCTCATACAAAAAGCCTGCTGCGTAGTGTAAAAGCTGCCAGTGGGTTTTTGTTTTATGCAAACCAGTTCTTTGATAATAATTTCAGAAAAGGCATTGCATACACGGTTAACATCAAATACTATTTTACAAACCCTTAGCACTTTTCATAATCTGAATTCCAAGCAATCGATCCCACAATTCGCCAGGTTCGCGATAGTAAACATAAATAGTATAATCGCTGTCGGCTTCGGCATGACGTCCTTCTATAAAAGTCTCATCGGCAACAGCAGTACCGGTTCCCAGTAAAACATAATGATAGTTATAATACCCTTGCTTCAGCAATAAAGAATCGGAATAACCTTTTAGCTTGTAACTGTAATCGAGCTTATATGCATCAGAGCAATTCCAGTCGGTAAATCCACCCATCAGATACAACGAACCTTCAAGAACAGGAGCATCATAGCCCAGAAAAAAATGAACCCACACATATTCCGACTCCAAATCGGTGTCGTTCCCATCGTCGTTTTTGATCAAAAAGCGCCCATTCACATCATCTTCGCTGATATAGCGTAAATAGGGACGTCGAGAATCGTCCTTGAGCCACACATGAAATTGCCCGTCGTCTTTCTTTTCAATCTTTGCTATCCGATCGGTATAATAAGTCAGACTTTTCATATCGAAATGACGAAACTCGTTCACGGCATCAAACACATTGCCGCTTTCATAATTGTAATCAAATTCATCACCTTTGATCAATCTGGGCTTTAAATCGCTTATAATATTGTCGTAACGCCCATTCTGTTGAAGCATTACCGTCATATTCCGATACGGATCGATAATTTCAACACCACTTTTATTAATAGTAAAATCGATTTCGTGCTGATAGTCACGCTCTTCGATACGAGTGGCTTTTTTCACATCCATATTAATTCCAACAGCTTGTTCACTCACAAAAAAACGTCGGGTAATGACTGTTTTTCGGTCTCCATTATCATCGGTCCAAACTTTGAGAATATAATTACCACTAAGTTTTGGTTTCATGTCCTCCGACGGAAAATTAACGCTATAATGAATATAGTTTGTGAGTGTGTTTCGTGAATAGCCATAATCGGTAATACGATCTTCGAAAAAACCATCCAGATAATCCTGCTGTGGCAAATCGACAGTATTCCATTGCGCATCGCACAATTCGAAAGTGAAATAAAAATCGTGCATATCGTTGCTAAGTTCATCGAACGACAATGTCAACTGATTATTTTTGGTCAAATAAATCACCGGTGGGCTAAAAACCCATTCACTTCCGTAGAGTTGCACCGTACGAATAGCATCGACGTACACCGCATCGATATTCTTTTCGCGATTTGGCTGATAGTAATCGTCAGTCTCATCCGTATTTTTCGTAGTCTTAAGCGAATCGTTTTGCACAGAGGAGTCGGTTCCCGAAATTGGATTAGTCTTGCAGGAAACCAGCACAAATGCGGTCATGATAAATATCAGCAGAGATTTCATGATTACAATTTTCATTGGCAAATATAGATAAAACCTTTGATTTTAGCTCAATAAAGAATCAGCTGACAGAAGCTGCATGAAGTATTAAAACTTTGTACAAATAGAATATATTGTAAATTTGCTCGGTAAAATGCGATTGTTTATGCATAAAGTAATTAAAATCCGTAAAGGATTGGACATCTGGCTGAAAGGCGAGGTAGAATTAAAGGAACCCAGAATTTATTCTCCTACCCTTTTTGCCGTTGAACCTACCCGTTTCAGGATGATGAATCCCCGACTTTTGGTTCAGGAAGGCGACACTGTTCAATGTGGAACTCCGGTTGTTCAGAACAAGTTCAACGAACTCATGTTTCTTACGTCACCTGTTTCGGGGATAGTGAAACGTGTAGTCCGGGGCGATAAGCGCAAACTTTTGTCTATCGAAATCGAACACGATAACAAAAACAACTATATCGATTTCGGCAAAGAAACTCCCGACAGCACAAGCCGCGAAGCTATTATTGACAAGCTTCTCAGGTCGGGAATCTGGCCACTCCTGCGTCAGCGCCCTTATGCCGTTATTGCTTCTCCAACCGATACTCCACGCGATATTTTTATCTCTGCTTTTAACAGTGCGCCTCTGGCAGCAAACACCGATGCTTTTGTAGCCCAACACAAAGACGTTTTCAAAGCCGGCATCGACGTGCTTAAAATGCTTACAACCGGCGCCATTCACCTCGGCTTACACGTTCGCAAGAACGACGAGTCAATATATTCCGGTATCGGTAATATTGAAATACATCATTTCGATGGGCCACATCCATCAGGTAATATTGGTGTTCAGATTCACCGGATTTCGCCCATCAACAAAGGTGAAGTGGTTTGGTATCTCTATCCGCAGGATGTTGTTGCCATTGGGCAGCTTTTTGTTGCAGGAAAACGCGAAATCAGGCGACTTGTAACTTTTGCCGGTTCCGAACTGAAGCAACCTGCTATGATCGAAATGCTTGCCGAAGCTTCGGTTTCAGGTTTGCTTACCGATAATCTTACTCAGGATAACGTCCGCATTATTAGCGGCGATGTACTCACCGGAACATCAATTGGCAAAGATGGTTTTCTGGGATTTTACGATCAAATGATTTCGGTGATTCCCGAAGGCGACCATTACGAATTTCTGGGTTGGGCTTTGCCTGGTTTCAAAAAGCATAGTATGTCGCATGCATTCTTTTCGTGGCTCACTCCCAAAAAGAAATACCGATTGCACACCAATTTCAATGGCGGCGAACGCGCTTTTGTGGTTACCAATCAATACGACAAGGTTTTTCCGTTCGATATTTACCCTGTTCACCTGTTGAAAGCAATTTTGGTGAACGACATCGACCTGATGGAAAAATTAGGTATTTACGAAGTAGCTGAGGAAGATTTTGCTCTTTGCGAATATGTCTGCACATCGAAGATTGAATCACAGGAAATTGTTCGCAACGGCATCGACACCATGATTAAAGAAATGAGTTAATATTGAATATATGAAAGGACTCAGACGTTTTTTAGACAAAATCAAGCCATCGTTTCAGAAAGGAGGAAAACTTCAATTCCTTCATTCCACCTTCGATGCGTTTGAAACGTTTTTGTTTGTTCCCAACAAAGTGACCAAACAAGGATCGCATATTCGTGACAGCATCGACCTGAAACGAACCATGTCGGTTGTTATTATTGCATTGCTTCCGGCACTTCTGTTCGGAATGTTCAATGTTGGTGTACAGCATTATTTGCTGATGCCCCAATTCCGTGGACTCACTTGGCAGCAATTGATTCCAGCTGCCGGATTTTTCAACCTGTTCTGGTTTGGCTTCCTCAAAGTGCTTCCGCTCATTATTGTTTCGTATGTGAGTGGACTTGGAGTAGAATTTATTTTTGCTCAGGTAAAAGGACACGAAGTAAACGAAGGCTTTTTGGTAACTGGAATGCTCATTCCATTGATTGTTCCACCAACCATTCCCTTGTGGATGCTTGCCATCGCAACCATTTTTGCCGTTGTTATCGGCAAAGAAGTTTTTGGTGGAACAGGTATGAACATTATGAACCCGGCATTGCTAACCCGTGCATTTCTGTTTTTTGCTTATCCTTCACACATGTCGGGCGATGCACCCTGGGCTGTTGCAACCGATGTTATCAGCGGACCAACACCTTTGGCAGTTGGGGCGTCGTCGGTAGCTAATAATCTGCCCTCTGCAATCGATCACATGCCTTCGGTTATGGATATGACAATTGGTTTTATGCCTGGTTCTGTTGGTGAAACATCGGCACTGATGATTCTTCTTGGAGCAATTTTGCTTGTTTTCAGCGGAATTGGCTCATTCAAAATTATGGCCAGTGTATTTGCCGGTGGTTTGGGCATGGGTTTGCTTTTTAATGCAATTGGCGCCAATGCGTATATGGACATGCCGGCATATTACCACCTCATAATCGGAGGTTTTGCTTTCGGAGCTGTTTTTATGGCAACCGATCCGGTTACAGCTACACAAACCGAAAGGGGTAAAATTATTTATGGATTGCTCATTGGCATCTTCGCTGTTTTGCTGCGCGTCGTCAACCCGGCTTATCCCGAAGGTATGATGCTGGCCATTCTGATGATGAATGTTTTCGCGCCTTTGATTGACCATTATATCATAGAATCGAATATCCGCCGCAGGCTGCGAAGGATGAAAACGATAAAAGCTTAAGGAGGCACTATGTTCAGTAACAGATACATATTTATTTTCAGCACCATCATGGTTGTGGTGGTAGCTGTTCTGCTGGCACTGGCAGCCACAGCGCTCAAGCCTTTTCAGGATCAAAATGTTCGCGTCGAAAAGATGCAATATATTTTGAACAGCGCACATATCGAAAACACAACAAAAGATGCCGAAACGCTCTACAATCAACATGTTTTTGCCGAATATCTGGTAAATCCTAAAGGTGAAATCACAGGAATGTATAGCAAAGACGAAAAAACTGGTTCTGCACGCCCTTTCGATGTCGATTTCAAAGTTCAGTTGAAACAGTACAACGAAAACAAATCTGGCGAATTTCCTGTGTACCTGTGTGCTAAAGATGCCGATACACTTTATGTTTTTCCGATGCTAGGCAAAGGTTTATGGGGCCCAATTTGGGGCTATATAGCTCTAAAAAGCGACTTGAATACCGTTGAGGGGGCTGTTTTCGACCACAAAGGCGAAACGCCTGGTCTTGGAGCCGAAATTGCCACACCCATATTTCAAAGCCAGTTCCCGGGAAAAACTATTTTCGATAAAAACGATTCGTTGGCATCGATTGTGCTTGTAAAAGGTGGCAAATCGAACGGCTTGTATCGTCCCGAGCATGATGTCGATGCCATTTCGGGCGGAACCATTACCAGCAACGGTACATCGAAGATGATTAAGGACTGCCTGAGCATTTATCTGCCATTTATATCCAAACTGAAAAAAAATTAAGCGATGAGTAATAAGGAACCTATGTTTTCCGAAAAAAACCGGAAACTGCTCACCGAGCCACTGAATCTGAACAACCCGATTACTGTTCAGGTACTGGGTATTTGTTCGGCTCTGGCTGTAACAGTAAAAATGAAACCGGCCTTGGTTATGGCAGTAGCCGTTACTGTGGTAGTTGCACTTTCGAATTTAATTGTTTCTCTGCTCCGTAATACCATACCCTCGCGAATCCGCATTATTGTTCAATTGGTGGTTATTGCGCTTTTGGTAATACTGGTTGACCAAGTATTAAAAGCCTTTGTTTACGATGTAAGCAAACAACTTTCGGTATTTGTTGGGCTAATTATTACAAACTGTATTGTTATGGGTCGTCTCGAGGCTTTTGCTATGGCAAACAAACCATGGAAATCGCTGCTTGATGGAATAGGCAATGGACTTGGCTACGGTCTTATCTTACTTATTGTTAGTTTCTTCCGCGAACTACTGGGATCGGGAACTATATTGGGATACAAAGTTATCCCCGACAGTTTTTATGCTGCCGGATACGAAAACAACGGACTGATGATACTTCCACCAATGGCGCTTATCACAGTAGGAGTTATCATTTGGGTTCAGCGTTCGAGAAACAGTGAATTAATCGACAAAAGCTAATTATTATGCAGGACTTGTTTAATATATTCGTCAGGAGCATTTTCATAGACAATATGATTTTTGCCTATTTCTTAGGCATGTGCTCCTATCTGGCAGTTTCCAAAACGGTAAAAACCAGTATGGGACTTGGAATTGCTGTTGTGTTTGTGCTCATTATTACTGTGCCTGTTAACTTCTTGATCAATAAATATTTACTCTCTGCAGGAAGCCTGTCGTGGATTAGTCCCTCGCTTGCCGATACTGATCTGAGTTTTCTGAGCTTCATCATGTTTATTGCTGTTATTGCAGCCATGGTTCAGTTGGTCGAAATGATTGTGGAGAAGTTTACGCCAGCACTTTACAGTGCTCTTGGAATCTTTCTGCCATTGATTGCTGTTAACTGTGCTATTTTGGGAGCATCGCTGTTTATGCAGGAACGTGAATTACAAACAATAGGCGAATCGGTTGCATTTGGATTGGGGTCGGGAATTGGATGGCTGCTTGCTATTGTTGCAATTGCTGCCATCCGTGAGAAAATTCGCTACTCAAATATTCCGGCACCATTGCGTGGACTCGGCATCACATTTATTATCACGGGGCTGATGGGCATTGCCTTCATGAGCTTTTTCGGTATCACCATTTAAAACGATTGGAACATGGTTTTTTTGGCTGTTTCACAAACAACAATTATTGTTAGTAGCGTACTTGTGTTTCTGGTAGTTACATTAGCGTTAGTTGGGCTGCTGCTCTACGCAAAAAAGAAGTTATCGCCTCAGGGTATGGTAAAAATCAACATCAATGGCGAAAACGAAATCGAAATTGCTCCCGGGTCAAGTTTACTGAGTACACTCAGTACGCAAAAAATATTTCTTCCATCGGCCTGTGGCGGAGGTGGAACATGCGCTATGTGTAAATGTCAGGTAACCGAAGGTGGCGGAACCATTCTCCCCACCGAAGTTGGATATTTCACGCGCAAACAAGTTCAGGAAAACTGGCGGTTAGGCTGTCAGGTGAAAGTTCGTAACGATATGAAAATCGAGATTCCTGCTGAGATTTTCGGCATCAAAAAATGGGAATGCGAAGTGATTTCGAATCACAATGTTGCTACTTTCATCAAAGAGTTTGTAATTAAACTTCCCGAAGGCGAACATCTCGACTTCCGCAGTGGTGGATACATTCAGATTGATGTTCCCGGCAATATTGAAGTGAATTATGCCGATATGGCTATTGAAGATGAATACCGCGACGAGTGGGACAAATACAACATGTGGGGGCTGAAAATGAAAAATGCTGAGCCCATTTACCGCGCATATTCTATGGCCAATCATCCGGCCGAAGGGAATATCATCATGCTCAACATCCGCATTGCAACTCCACCTTGGGATCACAAAGCCAACAAGTTTATGAATGTTAATCCGGGGATTTGCTCCAGCTACATCTTCTCGCTGAAACCGGGTGATAAGGTAATGGTAAGCGGCCCTTACGGTGAATTTCACATCAAAGATACCAAAAAAGAAATGATGTTTATTGGTGGTGGAGCCGGGATGGCGCCAATGCGTTCGCATATTTTCGACCAATTCGATACTCAACATACCGACCGGAAAGCTACTTTTTGGTATGGGGGTCGCTCGATCCGCGAATTGTTCTATCTTGACGATTTTGAACGCATCGAAAAAAACAATCCTAACTTCAAATTCAATGTAGCTCTGTCGGAACCCAAACCCGAAGACAACTGGACTGGATACACAGGTTTTATTCATCAGGTTATTCTCGACAATTATCTCAGCAAACATCCTGAACCTGAAGAAATTGAATACTACCTTTGCGGGCCGCCACAGATGAACGATGCCGTTCAGAAAATGCTCGATAATCTTGGTGTTCCTGCCGAAAATATTGCGTTCGACGATTTTGGAGGTTGATGAAAACAAATGCAGTTATACTGATAACATTTACAATGGCGTTGCTATTGTCATTTATGTCGTTTATTTCCATAAGCGATGGCAAAAAGACAACTCTCAGACATCTGGATTTCTGCGCTCCCTTTAACGAAATTGAAGCCGACACAATTGTGGTTGGCAGTCCCCATGAATTATTGAGCGGCTCCGAAAAGCCCGAAAATGTTCTGGAGATATGGAAACCCCTGCTTAACAATAATTATTTTTCGCTTATCACAACTGAGATCAGGGACAAAAAACCCGTATTGTACACACAGGGTATGTTTTCCATTAATGATTCTATTAAAGCATTGTTTTTTGCCCGAAACAATTTTTCGCTTACGGCTGCTGTCACTGATATGTGCTTTTTCAATCTCAGAAGCAGGAAAATGACTGGTTTTATTACATTATCGGATATTTGGGGCGATGAGGGAAGTTGCACTTACAAAAAGACATCGTGGATTATCGATTTAAATAACGATGGAATGCAGGATATAGTTTCGCTTTCGTCTGAATTCAAACCCGGAGATATTGGTGGAGTGGAGAAATATACTAACATGCTTATCGATTCGCTGCTTATTTATAAAAACTACGGCAATCATTTTGAATTGGCTTCGTTTCATACTCACATTACAACAATTGAAAAAAACATCGACAATCCCAATTGGTCTGGCATGCAAAAATCAACTGACGAAAGTAAAACACTCATCAATAATTTCCCAAAGCCTTCTATAAGCACCTTTGTCAATCTGTCAGAAAGATAATTCTCATCGCCACATTGGCTTCTTTCCGCAAATTTTTCTCAAAAACCGCATCTTTACAGGCCTTCATAATATTGCCCTGTATTTCCGCAAAAGATTTGTTTTGTATGCGACACTGTTGTTGACTAATACTTAAGCCACTTAAAAAGTTCCCGGAGCGATGGTTTTTTACCATACATCAGAATTCCGGTTCGATATATACGTCCGGCCAACCAGGTTGTGAAAATAAAACCAAGAACAAGCATTAGCATCGAAAGTCCAATTTGCCATGCTGGCGGATTGAATGGAATGCGTGCCATCATTACAATAGGCGATGTGAATGGAATAATCGAGAGCCAGAAAGCAACCGGTCCATCAGGATTATTGAGTACAAAATTGAGACTTATCAACCCCAGAAGCAATGGAACTGTAACTGGCAGCATAAACTGCTGCGTATCGGCATCGTTATCGACCGCCGATCCAATTCCGGCAAACATAGCTGCATAGAGCAGATATCCGAAAAGAAAAAAGAACACAAAAGTTATCAGCATCGTTCCAAACTGGATGTGGTTAACCCCGTCGAGCAACTGATTAAGCTGGCTTTGATTGAGTTGCATAGCTTCCTGTTGCTGCATCACTTCAGTTGGCGATAAACCCTTGCTATCGACAAATACCTTAGGTGGTTCCTTGTATTTAAACATGTCGGGATTGCTCTGTTGCAATCCAAAAACAATCACAAATGTAAATCCAATCCACAAAATAAACTGTGTGAGGCCAACCATTGCGACCCCGGCAATTTTTCCCAACATAAGCTGAAATGGCTTGATGCTGCTCACAATCACTTCGACAATGCGGTTTGTTTTTTCTTCAATCACACCACGCATCACCTGAGCACCATAAAGAAAAATAAATAAATAAATCAAAAAGCCACTGATAAAACCAAGTGCCAGTCGAATTTCCGAATAGCTACGTTCTTCTTTACCTTCTTTTAGCGAAAAAGTACTTACATGTACATTTACACTCACATCTTTCAGTACATCTTTATCAATCCCAGTTAGTGCCAGCCGATGCGCTTCGAGTTCACGTTTAATGATTCCCTCGATCATACTGGTAACCCCCAATCCCATATCTTTTTCCGAACTCAGTTTTGCAGCGTTGGGGTTATTAACAACCGTTTCGGGAATATAGAGAATAGCATCGTAACCTAATTCGTCGAATTGCTCCGATGCTGCACTATACGACATGTACAAATTCTCAAACTTAATATTGCTTGTGCCGGGAAATTTATTCTGAAACAAGCCGGTTTCGTCAATAACAGCGATGCGCTTTTCCTGATCGGACATATTGGCCAAATAAACAGGCACAACAAACAATGCTGCCATCAGAATCGGGCCAAGTATGGTCATCACAATAAAGGACTTCTTCTGAACCCTCGATAAATACTCTCTTCGTATAATAATTAATATTTTCTTCATGCCAGAATCTTTTTGTTGATGCCGTTTCCGGTCACTTTCGAAATAAATATCTCGTTCATCGATGGCAGGATTTCTTCGAAACCAATAACACGACCCATTTGCATAATGACTTTCAGCAAATCATTGACATCGACACCCTGCTTCAGTTCAATTTTAAAAACACATAAATCGTCTTTCGAAACAGTTTCTTTCACTTCGCCCAGCGAAGCGAGTGCAACCGAAGTATTGTCGCAAGCGCCACGCATTTTCACCAGATAATTGTCGGAGCCGTATTGTTTTTTAATAAAACCAACATTGCCATCAAGGATTACCTTCGATTTATGAATAAGTGCAATATCGTCGCAAAGTTCTTCGACAGAAGCCATGTTATGCGTTGAAAAAATTATCGTAGATCCTTTTTTGCGCAATTCGAGAATCTCATTTTTGAGCAGTTCGGCATTGATGGGGTCGAAACCGCTGAAAGGTTCATCGAAAATCAACAAAGGTGGTTCGTGAACAACAGTAACAATAAACTGAACTTTCTGTTGCATTCCTTTCGATAGCTCTTCCACTTTTCGATTCCACCAGCTTTCGATTTCGAATTTCTGAAACCAATATTTCAATCTACGCGAAGCTTCATCGCGCGAAAGACCTTTTAAACGCGCAAGATACAAAGCTTGCTCACCTACTTTCATTTTCTTGTACAGTCCACGCTCTTCGGGCAGATAGCCAATCAGCTCTGTATGATTGGGTGCCAAGGGGTTTCCCTGAAAAAACAAGGAACCAGTATCGGGACCGATAATCTGATTAATAATGCGAATCAAGGTTGTTTTCCCGGCTCCATTGGGCCCCAGCAATCCAAAAATACTTTGCTCGGCCACCTCAATCGAAACATCATCCAGAGCCTTATGATTTGCGTATGCTTTACTTACTTGCCTGGCTTCAAAATAATTCATAATGCAACATTAATCAAAATATTCCTTCATACGGTCAAAAAACGATTTATTTTTCTGGGAATTGTTGGGTTGAAATGCTTCTTTTGTCTGCATTTGCTCAAGGAGAGACTTTTCGTCTTTCGATATTGAAGAAGGAACCCAAATATTGATACTTACAATCATATCGCCACGTCCATAACCATTCAGTTCTGGAAGCCCCTTGCCTTTAAGACGGAACATTTTCCCTGGCGATGTTCCTGCAGGAATTTTGATCCGGGCTTTCCCGTCGAGAATTGGAATATCGGATTGTGTTCCCAAAACAGCATCGGAGTACGAGATATTGTGCTCATAAAGCAAATTGATGCCATCTCGCTTAAACAATTCGTGTTCTAATTCTTCTATTAAAACGATAAGATCGCCCGGAATACCTCCACGAGGGGCTGAATTTCCTTTTCCTGAAAGGCTTAGCTGCATTCCCTCTTCGACACCGGGTGGAATTTTTATTGAAATAACATCCTCGCCTTTTTTCAGGCCACTTCCATTACAACTTGTACAGCGGTCAGTAATAATTTTCCCTTCGCCATTGCAATGAGGGCAGGTAGCCGAAGTCTGCATCTGTCCCAAAAAAGTGTTTGTAACACGAACAACGCGCCCCGAACCATGACATGTGGTACAAGTAGTTGGCGAACTTCCGCTTTTGGCACCACTTCCTGAGCAAACATCGCAATGAACCTGACGCAACACCTTCACTTTCTTTTCGACACCATGAGCAATCTCTTCGAGAGAAAGCTTAACTCGAATCCGAAGATTCGAACCCTGAGGTGTCCGATGCTGCGACGAACGTCCGCGACCAAAGCCCGAAAAACCACCTCCAAAAAAATCGCCGAAAACATCGCCGAAATTGCTGAAGATGTCGTCCATACTCATTCCTCCACCATAACCACCCTGACTTCCCATTCCGGCATGGCCATACTGATCGTATCGGCGACGTTTTTCGTCATTGCTCAGTACTTCGTAGGCTTCGGCAGCTTCTTTAAACTTCTCCTCCGCTTCTTTATCGTCAGGATTTTTATCGGGATGATATTGAATAGCCAGCTTCCGATAAGCCTTTTTCATCTCGTCGGCAGATGCGCCTTTCGAAACACCCAGCACTTCGTAATAATCTCTTTTACTCACACTTTTTCAGATTAGTTTCCAACCACAACTTTCGCAAAACGCAAAACTTTTTCTTTCAACAAATAGCCTTTTTCAATCACATCAACAACTTTCCCTTTCTTGTCGGGATTGGGAACCATCGTTAATGCTTCGTGAAAATCGGTATTAAAATCGGTATCGAGCGAATTCATAGGTTCCAACCCTTTTTGCTTTAGAATATTCAACAACTTATTGTAAATAAGCAAATAGCCTTGTTTTACAGCTTCAATATCTTTAACCGAGTCAATACTACTCAAACCGCGCTCAAAATCATCGACAACAGGCAATATCTCCAAAATCATGTCTGATCCCGCTGCCGTTATTAGCTCGAAACGCTCCTGCCTCATGCGCTTTTTATAATTTTCAAAATCTGCAAAAAGCCTCATATACTTATCCTGCCATTCATTGGCCTTCATCTGCAGGCTTTCCATCGTTTCCATTACTGCTTCAGGACAATCAACCGACTGCTCGTTTTCTTCAGTTCCCTTTTCAGTTCCATCAGGAACAATCTCTTTTTCCAGATTCTCTTGTTCTTCCCTTTCACTCATATTCTTTTTCTTTTTCCAACTTTTCATAAATATGCCCCAAAGTGTTCAATTCAGGCTTCGCCTGCCTGTCAAAAAGTTTGCCAGCACGAAAGCCAGTGTCGTTTTGTCAGTTATTTAAATCATTTTCACTCAGGCCAATACCCAATGCAGTTGCAACAAGCTCAGCCCATACTTGCGGCATTACCGGAATTCCATTTTCTTTATAGTCTTTTTCTTTTGCTATTTCAGGCTCACCGGGGATAACTACTCTTTCGGCTTCAGCACTTGCATTTGCAGCGCGAAAAGTTCTGATCCACTTATCCATATACAGCTTCACCTCCTCTGCCGGACGAAAACCATCGATACGAATAGCTCCGAAAAAATGGCCAAGACCTGCACCCGGAGCATCTGGCCTGGGATCGAGATATGCAACCTGCGGGGGCACAAACGGACCAAAATTGGCACCTGACAATATTGCCGACAAAATATCGACCATGGCTCCCATACAGTATCCTTTGTGGCTAGCATGCTGATAGTCACCCCCGAGCGGAAGTATTGCTCCACCGCGCCGTAGAACAGAAGGATCAGTTGTTTGAATTCCATCTTTATCTTGAACAAACCCCTGAGGCGACTCTTTCCCCTGTTTTTCCATCAGCTCGAGCTTACCACGTGCAATAGGTGTAGTTGCAAAATCAGCGGTAAAAACAGGTTCTTCCTTTCCTGGAATCGAAAATGCGATAGGATTGGTTCCCAGCATCCTATCAAGACTAAAAGTAGGAGCTACCAAAGCGTTGGCGTTGGTCATTGCAAAACCAATCATATCCTTGGAAGATGCCATCATAGTGTAGTATCCGGCAATTCCAAAATGATTCGAATTTCGTACAGCAACCCAACCCGATCCCACCTGCAATGCCTTTTCAATAGCCAATTCCATGGCATATTTTCCCGCAATCATTCCTGGTGCCATATCTGCATCAACAGTAGCTGTTGAAAGTGTTTCGTGAACCACTTTCACTTGAGGCTGCATATTCATCCTTCCTTTTTGCCAAAGGCCTATATAGTCTTTTACCCGCATAAGTCCATGCGATGGAATTCCGCGAAGCTCAGCCGAAACAAGCATATCGGCAACTATAGCTGCATGACTGCCGGAGCAACCGGCTTTGATAAATATCTTTTCAACAAGAGCCTGTAGTTGAGCTGGGGTGTAGCGTTGCATTTTTGGTTGCAAATTTACTTAAAATCCGCATTTAATTTAAGAAAACCTTCCTTTCCTGACAGAAGAACACCTACTTTCATTCACAGCAATGCATACGAAACCTATATAATTTGCATTAATATTCTTATTAATTTTGTTTTTTGCAACTTTGTCGTATTATTTCGTGTCTAAATACCGTAAATTTTCTATCATGCGATTTCTCATACTACCATTGTTTCTTTTTATTGTTTTTTCGGGTTGGTCTCAAACCACCGATTTAGGCCATCAAACACCATATCTGCTCGAAAACAAAGGCCAATTATCCAATTCGGATGGAACACCGGCTGGTCAGGTTTTGTATTACATGAATACACCAAAACTTGATTTTTTTGTTACCAACAAAGGAATTACTTACGTATTTAAAAATGGTCGGACCAGCGCTGATCCCGACGCAATCACACCTGATTTGCGTCTTCCTGATCCCATTACTGAAATTGATTGGCATCGGGTAGATGTAACCCCACAAAACGGAAAAATAAGCAGCCAGCAGGTGAAAGCTGCTTATTCAAAAACCGATGGAGGTGTAAGCATATACAATCAGAATGTTTCCAATGGCATCAACCTTCAACCCATCGAGTCAATAACCATCAGCAATGTTTATCCGGGAATCGACTGGCAGTTTGTTGTTAGTGATGACAACTTGAAATATAATTTCATAGTGCATAACGGAGCAGATATCTCAGAAATAAAACTACTCTTTGAAGGGCAAGACAAAATATCGCTTGAACAAAACAAACTTATCGTCTCAACATCCTTGGGTAGTTTGACTGAAAATGAGATAGAGTCGTTCACTTCGAAAGGAAAGTCCATTGATGTGCGACCTGTTCTCGAAAACAACTTGCTCACCTACACTGTTGACCAGATGCCTGAACTCGGTGTTGACGAAACTCTCATTATAGACCCGCCTTTGGTTTGGGCTACATACTATGGCGGATCGGCCGACGATCGCGCTTTGGTTATGGAACGAAACGCAAATGGGTTTATGTATGTTCTGGCCAGAGTAGCTTCGAGTATTTTCCCTCTGCTCGATCAAGGAGGCACTTCGTACTACCAGGGTTCTTTTGGGGGAGTTGTTGATATTGCCATTTTGAAATTTACCGAAGACGGTGTGCTTTCCTGGGCCACATATTATGGGGGTAGTGGCGACGACAGCCCCAGTAATTTATTCTATAATGGTGCTATCCTGATGGTAGTTGGGACTACTGCATCGGCCGATTTTCCGACACTAAATCCTGGTCTGGGAGCATACTTTGATGGAACTCTCAATGGAACACGCGATGGGTTTATTATTGCGTTTAGCTTAGGCGATACCCGAATCTGGTCTACTTATTTTGGAGGCTCGGCGGTTGACGACGTAACCGATTGCACATTCAAAAATATGCGATTGATTATAACCGGACAAACAACATCGGCCGATTTCCCAATGTTAGCAAACGGTACCGCGTACTACGACAACACCATTAACAACATGGATGTTTATGTAAGTGAATTCAACAACATTTTCAACCTTACCTGGAGTACTCTATATGGAGGTAGCGATGTTGATTTATATTCATATTGCGACATTGACTCAATAGGTCGATTGCTGATTACTTACCAAACAGCTTCTACTGATATTCCATTAAATAACACTCTCGTTGGAAGCTACAGCAGTGGTTTTGTTGGCACATACGATCAAGGAATCACCATGTTCAATTCGAGCCGGGAACTCATTTGGCACACTTATGTGGGAGGTCTTGCAATCGATTATGCCAACGATGTTATTTGCGACTACAAAAATCAATGGATATTTACAGGTGTTTCCTCGTCGACTGATTTTCCTGTAATCAACAGCATTGGTGCCGGATTTTATCAGGCAACCAAAAGTGGTGCGGCAGGTACATACGATGCGACTCTCATGAAATTCGACTCAACAGGCTCTATGCTATATTGCAGTTATTATGGAGGAACCGCACACGATTACGGCTTTGGATTAACGCTTGATTCTACTAATAATCTTTATTTAGTAGGAAGTTCTCAGTCGCTGGGTTTACTCACCTATAACCCCAATGACGGATCATATTTCGACAATTCTCAAAACGGTGGCTACGATGGATTTCTGGTTGAACTCGATTCATCGTTCAACACCAAATGGGCAACATATATTGGAGGAAGTTCCGATGATCCAATTCTCGATGTCAGGGTTTCTCCGTCAAACCATGTTTTTGCAGTTGGCTATACCGGATCGAACAATCACCCAACATTTGACTTAAATCCGGGCGTTTCCTATTTCGATAATTCTTTCAATGGCGGTACCCGCGATGCCATGATCATGAAATTCATCCCTTGTCCGGACAATTTCAACACAATTTCAGGGCTCGATTCAGCTTGCTTTGGCAGCATCGACACCCTTGTGTCAACGGGCTCTTTCAGCTATCTTTGGGACGATGGATCAGTTACCGACTCCTTGATGCCTACAATTATTTCGGACACTTTATTTTCAATTACAGCAACACATCTTTGGGGCTGTATAGAACACGATACTTTTACCATTGCCGTGAAACCACTCCCTGTTATTGGAATTACCGGCGACTCAATTGTTTGTTTCAGCGATACGGTACATCTTTTTGCATCAGGTGGAATCGATTACCAGTGGGGAAACGGCTTGCTTGGCGACACGGTTACATATGTTCCTCTCGTCAGCGACACACTAACACTGTCGGTCACCAACTCCTACAATTGCTCTGCAACCGACAGCGTTGCAATTAAAGTACACCCGCTTCCAGTTCCATCAATCACAGGTGATACTACAGTCTGCATGAACGATACACTTATACTTGAAGCTGATGGTGGAATAGGATTTCTGTGGTCGAACACAACCACCGATTCAACCATTGAAATAAGTCAAAGCACATCAGGGTTCTTCAATTATTATGTTGTGGTTACAGACACCAACTCATGCATCGATACAGCATTTCAAACCATCGAAGTGTTTTCTCTTCCGGTTTTCGACTTGGGGAACGATACCACTCTTTGTCAGGGAAATTCACTGCTTTTGACTGTAAGTTTCACTAACGCAACTTATTCGTGGAGTACAAGCGCTGCCTCAGCCAACATCTCTGTTAACACTCCCGGCGATTATTCGCTTTTGGTAACCGACTCGAACAATTGTCGATACACCGACACCATTAACGTTGCTGTAATCCCTTATGCCAACGCTACAATTGACAGTATTCCTTATGTCTGTGAGAATAATCCCACATTCGATTTCACAGCTGCCGAAACAGGTGGCATCTGGAGTGGAACAGGTATCACAGTTCCATCGACCGGAACTTACGATCCCGCTGTTGCTGGTGTTGGATTCTTTAGTGTTTATTATACGATTGGAGGGTTTTGCGGCGATACCGACAGTACTATCATCGAGATTGCCGAGGTTCCCTCATTTACTTTTGTCTCAACCGACGAAACCTGTGCAGGCGCAAACGATGGCACTTTGATTGTTTCGGCTTCAGGTGGTGCCGCACCATATACATTCATTCTCGACACTGTTCTGATTGGCGACACAACAACTAATCTGATACCAACGGGCTACAACTTGTTTGTTCTCGACACCAGAGGTTGTGTTGAAACTGACAGTGTGTTTATTCTTGCCGAAGATTTTCCCTGCGGTGAAGTCAATTTCTATATTCCCAACATTTTCAGTCCAAACGGTGATGGTTTCAACGATGTACTATATGTACGCAGCAATTTTATCGAAAACATGAAATTCCTGATTTACGACCGTTTTGGCGAAAAAGTGTTTGAAAGTAACAATATCGACAATGGTTGGGATGGAAAATACAATGGACAGCCAGTTGCTTCAGGTGTATATCACTACTTTATCAATGTTGATTTGATCGACGGAACCCATGTTGACCACAAAGGCAACATAACGATTGTTCGATAGATAGCCGTTTCCTACTACTCCGTCCAAGATGGTCTGGGTATACAACTCCTGATGTTAATACAATCAATGCACTGCTTTGGGATTGAACAAAGCATATCCAAAATAGAATGACAAAACCAATGGGTCGGCATATTTGTCGTAATAGCTCAATGCAAGCACTACAGGTCCAAACGGGCTATGAAAAACCAGCGAAGAGGATGCAATAAAATACCGACTGCTAAGCACAGGGCCATAATCGGCATATATATTACTCGCGCCACTTGTAATATCCCTGTAAGGCTGACAGAGATATGCTTCGGCTCGCCAATCGAAATTGTCGCGAAATAAAAATATTGTTTTTAATCCTGCTCCGGCATATTGATGAGCTCTGAATTGAGGCATAAATAAAGTTGACATTTCTGGCAACGGTTGAAATGCATTGGCAAACAACATGGTTGCAGTATAATTTCCAAAAATATCTTTATTCGAAAAATAAATATCGTTGTACCAACCAAGTTTGAAGTGCCCCCATTTTTTGAAATAATTCTCGTAAATAAAATTTGCATACAGCCAATTGTGTGGCGCTGCATATTCGCTCACCAATGGCGATGTTGTTCCAGGTTTTGTACGTTCCTTACCTGAGATATATCCAGCTGTAAAGCGCAGCAATGTTCCTTTATTGGCGTATTGCTTTTTATTGAGCGTATTGCGCTCCCAAGCCGCATAAACACTCCATGCTTTGAAATGTGTCTTATCTGGAATATCGGTACGTGTAAAATAATTATTTTGAAAATACTCATCGTCAATTATCATTGCTGAACCAACAAGTGTGATTTTTCCGCGGTTACGAGCAGGCAAAATCAATCCACAATCCCAGTGATAATCGTTCATCACTAAATAGCTTGGGTTGCGATCTTCGAAAAAGCGTGTGGAAGTTTTAAAATAATCCCACTGATTATAAACCACCTGACCGAATAAAGCATATTGTGGTCGGCCGGGAAAATCGAGTCGCAAACCAACCAAACCCGAACTGTAGAAACGACCCATATAAGTATTGGCCTTTACAGTTGCAGCAGTTCGTTGCAAGGTTTTATAGCTTATTTCAGCAAATGCTTCGTTTACTGGATTCGACGATACCAGTCCACCAAAACTTAGAATTAAATTCGACTCTTTCTTTACATCAAGATTCAAAGCAAATGTACTGGATGAATCGTTGTAAACTGCCATTGGATAAATGGTGCGAATAGCATGATCGGTGAGCAAACGAAAATAGTCGGTACGGGTACGTTCAATTCCAACGGTATCTTTTTTCTCGAAATAATTCATCACATAGTGCTGCTGCGTTTTGTTTACCCCAGCTACATATACCTTATCAAAAACCAAGGGTGGCTTCTTACTTACGAAAGCTTCGCGTTTTCGTTTCATGGAATCGACCGAAACGCTGTCGGTAACAAATTCCCTGATTCTTGGAATTTGTTTAATTGCCGCATCGTAACCCAAAGCAATAAATTCTTTAGCCGACGAAAAATCGATTACGTTTGTTGCAGGCAAAATTGGTTCAATAATCACACTGCTATTGCAAGGCAAACTGTACGAAGTTCCAGTCATGAAAATATTTTCGAGCTGTGAAACAATATCGTCGGGATTGGGTTCGGAATTTTCGGATGCAACTTTCGACCCAATGATAATATCGGGGTTGAAATCGTTCAAAGCCACATCGGCCGGAAAATTATTGAACATTCCACCATCCATATACATTTTCCCATCTATGGTGATGGGTTTAAAATAGAAAGGATATGTCATTGACGCTCTGACAGATTGGGTCAAATTGCCACTTCTAAAAACATCGGCACGTGAGTCGGTTATATTGGCTCCAACACATCGAAATGGAACAAACAATGAATCGAAATTGCCTTTACAAACAGCATTCGCCTGCGAAAAAAGCTCCATAAAGACAAAATCCATCTGCCCCGACGATACAATATTGGTGGGCATGTCGAATTTCCAAACGCTATCGGTAGTAAACCTAAACGAAGCCCACGATGCTTCGGGGTCGGGCTGTTTAAAATAATAAACATACTGGTCGTCGATGGTTCCACTAGCCCACTGCAGAAATCGGGGCGAGGTTACAAGCGCTTCCATTTCGTCGGTTGTCCAGCCACTGGCATACAACCCGCCAATAATAGCTCCAATAGAAGTGCCGGCAATATAATCGATGGGAATCTGGTTTTCTTCGAGTGCCCGAAGCACTCCAATATGAGCAGTACCTTTAGAACCGCCGCCACTGAGAACCACGGCAACCTTCTGTGAACTGGCATTTACAGTCCAAACAAAAAGAAGCAGGACAATGACGGCGATTTTTTTCATTTCATATTATACCTGATCAAGGGCATATTCCAAATCTTTGATAACATCATCTACATCCTCAATACCTACAGAGAGACGAACAAGACCTTCGGTAATGAAAGCTGTTTTCTTTCCTTCGGCTGAAACACCCGCATGAGTCATCGATGCAGGATGCTGAATAAGACTTTCAACACCACCCAACGATACCGCAAGCATTACAAGATGAACATTGTTCATGAGCTTCACTCCGGCTTCGTAGCCACCCTTCATTTCGAAGCAAATCATGCTTCCGGGGCCTTTCATTTGCTGTTGAGCCAATTCGTACTGAGGATGTGACTTCAATCCGGGGTATTTAACCCATGCTATCTTGGGATGTGCTTCGAGAAATTCAGCAACTTTAATCGAATTCTCCTGGGCTCGTTCAACGCGCAATGCAAGCGTTTTGGCTCCGCGAATTACCAGATATGCCTGATGTGGATCCATATTGAAACCAAATCCAACCATAATTGCGCGTAACTTTTTGTACATTTCTTCTGTTTTCGCTATCAATGCACCGCCAACGATATCGGCATGACCGTTGATATACTTGGTAAGTGAATGCAACGAAATATCGGCTCCAAGATCAAGAGGTTTTTGAAGAATCGGACTACAAAAAGTATTGTCAACTACAACGATAATTCCGTGCTGATGAGCCAAATCGGACGCAGCTTTAATATCAACAATTGTCATTGTCGGGTTGGCCGGAGTTTCGAGATACAACACTTTTGTATTAGGCCGGATTGCTTCACGAATAACATTAATATCGCTTGTATCTACATATGAACTCTCGATTCCCCAACGAACAAAATGATTTTCCATAATGTTACGACTTGGCCCATACACTGCATTCGAGCTGACAATATGATCGCCTTTCGACAACAAAGCAAGATAAACAGTAGAAACTGCGCCCATTCCAGAGCTACAGGCAATGGCTCCAAAACCATTTTCCATGACTGCGAGTTTATCTTCTAAAGCTCCAATGGTTGGGTTTCCAATTCTGGAATATATAAAACCTTTTTCGCGACCTGCAAATAAATCGGCTCCGTGAGCTGCATTGCGAAAAGCAAAAGTAGAAGTCTGGTAAATAGGGGTAACCGCACTGCCAAAAGCATCTTCGAAATCACCGGCATGAACCAGCTGAGTGTTCATCCCCAAATCATCAACATTTTTCATTTTTTATTGCAAAAGTAACAATTTCTAAGAAAAGATCAGAAACTAAAGCCGTGGATTCAGAGTACTCGCGGTCTGACTTAAAGTCAGCCCATGAGTTACATATAGGACACGGCTTTTTGTTTTGCTTTACAAAATCAAATTTGACCATTACAACAAAAACAAGTATTTTTGTACCTAAATTGACTATTTAACTATCAATGCCTTATGTCGAAACCCATTCAGATATCGGAAGCAGCCACCATCGGGATTCATGCTTTGGTGCTAATTTCGAACAGCGAAAACAATTTCATGAATGTGAATGTTATTGCCGAACGTACAGGCTCGAGCAAGAACCATATTGCCAAAGTGATGCAAAATCTGGTAAAAGCCGATTTTGTAACCTCGGTACGCGGCCCGGCTGGAGGTTTTTCGCTCAGCAAAGATCCTAACGAAATAACACTACTTGATGTATTCGAATCAATTGAAGGTAAAATCAGCATGAGGGCCTGTCCTTTCGAGAAAGCTATTTGTCCTTTCGAGAAATGTTTGATGGGAGGTGTTTTTCATAAGCTTACCGACGAGTTGGTGGACTATCTGAAATCTAACACCCTCGCCGATATGAAAACACATGAAAAGAAGAGCTAAAACCGTATTTAATGAACCGAAAAAAGCGACTACAGGCTATTATCGACGTTTTTGAACGGGAACAACCTATACCGGAAACCGAATTACATTTCGAAAGTTCATATCAGCTTATTGTGGCTGTAATTCTTAGTGCTCAGTGCACCGACGTGCGTGTAAACAAAATCACCCCCGACTTCTACAAAGCATTCCCCGACGCCGATGTACTGGCGACGGCTTCGGAAGCAGAGATATTTGAGAAGATAAAATCGTGTTCCTATCCCAACAACAAGGCGAAGAACCTGAAAAACATGGCCATCACCTTGTTGGAGAAATTTGGCGGCAAGCTGCCCGAAGATCCCGAACAAATGCAGGAATTGCCTGGAGTCGGTCGCAAAACAGCCCATGTGCTTGCATCTGTTCTGTTTCGTCAAAATGTGTTGGCTGTCGATACACATGTGCAGCGGGTTTCGGTTCGCCTTGGACTGGCACCGGGTGCAAAAACACCTCTGGCGGTTGAGCGAAAACTGGTTGAAATTGCACCGTCCGAAACACTTCATAACCTGCACCACTGGCTTATCCTCCACGGACGCTACATCTGCAAAGCCCGCAAACCACTTTGCAACAAATGCCCGGTGGTTGAATTCTGCACTTATAAACTCAAAACCACATGATGTTCAACGGGTTGGCAGGTAAAAACCAGACTTTTTTTGTTGCCGGAATCGGAACAGGAGTTGGAAAAACGCTTGCGTCGACCATACTTTGCCGTGCGTTGAATGCCGATTACTGGAAACCTGTTCAAAGTGGCAGCAACGAAGGAACCGACTCGAACGAAGTGCGAAAACTCACTGGCGGCCAAACTCATATTTTCCCTGAAACCTATTTGTTACGTGAACCACTAAGTCCACACGCAGCAGCAGAAAAAGAAAACACCATTATCGATCCGGCAAAGCTGGTGATTCCGGAAACAAACAACAATCTCATTATCGAGGGCGCCGGCGGCCTTATGGTTCCTATTACCAGCGATGGTTTTACATTCGGCGACCTGGTTCAGCATTGGCAAATTCCTGCCATTATCGTATCGCGCCATTATCTGGGCAGCATCAACCACACCTTGCTGAGTATCGATTATTGCCGCAACCACCAAATTCCGGTTGCCGGCCTTGTTTTCAACGGCAACGATCCGCTCGGAAACGAAAAAATCATTTGCCGCATCAGCCAATTACCTGCTTTGCTGCGCATTCCGGAAATGCCTAACATAACAATTGAGATGGTTGATTTGTTGGCCAAGAGCTTTAATGCCCTTTGACGCACAATGAAAAATTTTTGTTTTTGAAGTTTTGACTTACTCACACATGTTCATCCAATTTAGGATAGAGTTGTACAGTGGGGGCAAAACTTCGTTTTAAGACAACCACATAACCATTAACGACAAACAAGAAAATCCGGCAATTTTATTCCACTCTTCCCCCACTCAGCCACCCAAGCCACCAATTCCACGTTTGTTCGTAGCTTTGCAGCCAGAAATATTCCAATGAGCACAAAATCGAGCGATATCAATCACATCTGGCATCCGTTTGCGGTGCCGGGCGACAACGATCTGCTACGCGTAATTGTTTCAGGCCAAGGAAGCCGTGTGACAGATGAAGACGGCAACGAACTCATCGACGCTATTTCGTCGTGGTGGGTCAATATTCACGGACATGCGCATCCCTACATTGCCCGCAAAGTGTACGAACAGTTTCTGAAGCTCGAGCATGTTATTTTTGCCGGTTATACCCATCAACCAGCTGCCGAACTGGCCGAAAAATTGCAACCCATATTGCCCGGGTCACCCCGGCGGATTTTTTATAGCGACAACGGTTCCACCGCAGTTGAGGTGGCCCTGAAAATGGCCATTCAGTTTCTGAAAATGCAGGGCAAAGCCGATGTGAAAGTGCTGGCACTCGAAAACGCTTATCACGGCGATACTTTCGGTGCTATGTCGGCCGGTCAGCCAGGAACTTTCAACAAATGGTTCAGCGAACACATGTTCAGTACCATTCATGCATCTGTGCCCGACTCGCCCGAAAAGCTGGAACGTTTCGAAGCCTGTTGCCAAGAAACCGCCGGTGGCGTATTCATTTACGAACCATTGATTCAAGGCGCTGGCGGCATGTTGATGTATTCGCCCGAAACCATGGAAACCATGCTTGCAATCGCCCGCAAACACCAAATGCTTACCATTGCCGATGAGGTAATGACCGGATTTGGCCGCACCGGGAAAATGTTTGCTTCGGACCATTGCACCGATGTTCCCGACATCATGTGTCTGTCGAAAGCCATCACCGGAGGCGTAATGCCGCTGGGCGTAACAGCTGCCAAAGAATTCATTTTCGACGCATTCAATGCATCGGGCGAAACGGTTTTGTATCACGGACATTCGTTCACCGCCAATCCACTTTCGTGCACAGCTGCTTTGGCGAGTCTCGATCTTTTTGCCATCGAAAACACCATGGAAAAGATTGGAAAAATTTGCCAATGGCAAGCAGAAGCCGCTCTAAAACTTGCCGACAACAACAAAATCAAAAATATTCGCCGCCAAGGGACCATTTTGGCCTTCGATATTGTTTCGAACGAGCAAACAGGTTATCTCAATTCGCTTCGTCAGAAAATTCTGACATTCTTCCCCGAAAACGGCATTTTATTGCGCCCGCTGGGCAATACACTGTATATTTTGCCGCCTTATTGTATTTCGGAGGAGGAGTTGGATACAGTATATTCAATCATCAACTCGTTTTTAAGAATTGTTTGAACGGATTACAACTATTTGTCGGGCAATAGCCTTACTTTTTATTTGTTGATGTCAGGTAATAACCTTACAAAACACATTCTAAAACTGAAAACAACTGACAATAACCGCTGTCAAGTAGTGCAATCAATTCAGTATCTATCAGATTTTCTTTTCCCATCAAAATTCTTCTTTCCAACCGCAAAGGCCGCAGAGTTTTTGCGCGGAGAAATCGCAGAGGGGATTCGTATTGCAAAAGTCGCTGCGATTGCATCCACAACTATGTTGTGGATTATTTGTCACAAGCAATAGAAATACCAAGCGAGCTTGAATTTCTATTGCTCATGACAAAATGCGACTTTTGCTTTTCAATCTTCTTTTTGAGATAGCTCTATGGAGAATCAAAGATTATTCACCACTCTTTTAATTCCATCAGTGAGTTTAACAACATTGAAATTCAACAATAAGCCAACTTTGTGTCCAGACATTTTCAAATACGTGAGAACTTGGGCAAGATGAATTCCATGAACTGCATCAATAGCTTTAATCTCAACAATAACCTTTTCTTCAACTAGCAAATCAATCCTATAACCAATATCAAGCGATATTTCTTTGTACGAAACTGGTAATGCGAACTCCTTTTTGACCCTAAGCCCCAGCTTGCCCAATTCATAAAAAAGACACTCTTGATATGTTTTTTCTAGTAGTCCAGGGCCAAGTGCTTTATGCACTTCTATTGCGCATCCTATAATCTTCTCTGTTATTTCGTTTTCGTGCATTTGAATCAATTTACTTAGTAAAATTAGTTCATTATTTTCTAATGGGAAAACATAGAAAAGCACAAAAGCCACTAAAGTGCAAACACAACAAAGTTGTGTTTGGTTTGTTGGGTCTGCATAAATGCCAAGCTTGCTTGAAGCATTTATGCAGATTCGACAAACATGGCTTTTGTGTTTAACGAAAACTCTCTGCGGCTCTCTGCATGGCAGTTTTCTCTTGAAATATCTCTGCGGTTAATTCAATGAGATATGATATTGCCCTTTGAAAATTTTCTGACGAATTTTAGATTCAAAAGAATATCTATCGCTTTTGATTTCACCGAAACCACATATACCCCGGAATTATTCCGGCATCGAAAGTTTGTTGAAGATCGCCACCGGATGAGAACTGTAAAACCTGACCGGCGTGAATATAATCGCCGGCATCGGTTGCCCAAAGCGAGTTGCCAGAAGGATTCACAGCCAAACGATAGAATGTTTTTCCGGAACCGCTCGCCCAGATGTTTGTTGAAACCGATGCATCCAAAACACCCATTTTGTAAATATGCTGATTGATAAAATAGAGTGAATCGGCGTTGGCATTAAAAACCATTGCACTTGGGTAATCATTGGGCTGTTGAAAAACAAGCTGACGAATAACGGTTTGCGATACCGGATCGATCACACAAAAACGGGCTGCTTCGGCATGGTCGTAGCCACCACTGCACAAAACCCATACAAAGCCAAATCCATCAACGCCCATGCTGTTGGGTTCAATTCCAACAACAATGGAATCGGAAAGCAAATTGGTTGCAGTGTCAATCACCAGAACCACATTGTTATTAAATGCTGATGTTAGCTTCGACCAATGGGTAGCCCAAAGTTTTCCAGAACTTAAAAGCAGATTTTCGGCCGGGCGCTCGGTATAAATACTATCGACCAGCTTTGTTTGTGCAGCATCGACCACATAAACATAGGGTTTGTAAAGCGACGACACATAAGCCTTATTCCCTGTTCCAAAACAAATTTCGCGCGGCGAAGCAATTCCATTTATAACACCGGTTACCCGAAAATCGTTGTCGAGCACATACAATTTACCGGAATTATTAATTGACAATAAAATGTAGTCGCTATTAAAAGCCATAAAAAACGGAACATCGCCGGGCGGATAACCGTTTACGGCTCTGAAAACATTATTGCTAATGGTATTGGTTTCAAAATCGATCCACGAAAGGTCTCCCCCGCCCGAGTTGAATAAACCTTCGTTTACAACCCATGCTCCATTCGTAAATACAGAAGGAGTGTTTGTTTCGGTATTTACTTCGCCAAAATCGTCGTTGGTACACGATGTGAGTGTGAGTAATAACAACACAAAACCAAATACCACACTATGAGTCCTTGAAGAAAGCCTTCTTTGCATTTCGACAAAAAAGGTAGTCATGCTGATTACCGCTGTCACACTGAGCGGAGTCGAAGTGTGAGACAGCTTAATGAACTCCATCGAAGCACGGCTGCCTTTTCCATTTCGCTGTAAAACTTCGCTATCACTTGATAAAACAAAAGCCGACTTCCCTTCGTTTGCGCTCAGGGCAGGCTCGCTCAGCCTGACTTTTGTTTTATTCGATATGATTAAAATAGAATTACCCATCGAACCTCCAGCTCAAAGTGAAACGGAAATTGCGTCGTGGCATCGGATACCAGGCTACATATTGATAGTCGGCATTGAGAATATTGTTGATTTGCAACGACAACAAAACCGTCTGTTTACCCATTTTCTTTTTGGCCGATAACCATACATCGTGCAAATATATAGCAGGCATATAGCGCATATTGTCGAAATCGGTGTAGCGTTCTCCGGTATAATGAAATCCATAACCAGCCGACAATGAACCATGTTCAATTTTCAGGCTCCAGTTCATTGTTTTATCGGGCACATACATGAGAATTCTTTTTTCTTCGCCCGACAAATCGTAGGCAAACACGCGCGACAAATTCAGCGATGAGAAAAAGTCGAGCGACCCGACTGAGTATTTTCCATCAACAAAAAACTCAATTCCATACTGGCGCGATTCTGAAACATTATCGGCATGCCAGATAGAAGTTGCAGAATCGGGAACCCACCGAATCAGGTTTTGGGTTTGAGCTGCAAAAGGAATTAACCTTGCGCTCACATCGAAACGATGCTTTTTCAAAGGCTCAAAAACAAATGCCAAATCGGTCATCCAGGCTTCTTCGGGCAACAAATTGAGATTTCCTCCAGTTGCCCAATACAAATCGTTCATGGTTGGTTGGCGCATATTCCGGGCAATTCCCAACCTGATTTTCAATGGAATACTATCTGTTGGCGCATACCAGGCAAATCCGGGCAACAAAAACAAATTTTCCGCATTTCGGCTTACAGCGTGCGACCACAAATCGAAACGACCCCATTGGCTCCTTTGCGACCACAAAGCTTTCAATCGCTGATCGGTAACATGTACCGGCTCTACATAATTGTCGGAAACAACACGAATCATTTCGGGATAATACTGCAAATGCAAACTGCTGTTTTTTGCCACCATCGAACGTGCTTCCAACTGAGCAGCAAGCACCTGAGCAGCAGTTCCATCGCTGATAAAAAGTTGTTTATTTTCGTACAAAAAAGTGTCAGCACTCAAAAACAAACGGGCATTCACAATCGTTTTTCCACCTGTTTTCAGAGGAATCAATGTCGAAAGACGAATAAAACGGGACTGCTGACTTTCGTTTCCTGCAATTTGCTGACTCAACAATGACGCAGCCACATCGTTTTTCTGACCTGCTACCCAAAGTGACACTTCAATTCGTCGCTGACCAACGGGGAATAAAATGGTGCTCCGAAACGAGATATCGGAATAAGCTGAATTGGTGCGGTTTTGCAACGGCCAGTCTTCGGGTTCGGCAGCAGTGGAATTATTGGTAAAAATATAATTGTTTTCGGCTCTATTGAGGGAAAGTTCTGTTCGGATCAATGCTTTGCCAACGCCAAAACCTGCATTAAAGACCAATCCTTCCGACGAAAAGCTTCCACCATGCAACATCAAACCAAGATGCGTGAGTGTATCGGTTGGAGCCATATTTCGCAAACGAATTACCGAAGCAAGTCCTCCAGCAAAATCGGCAGCAGCAACCGAACCCGACAATAAACTTAGCGACATATCAACCGATGTATTCAATCCACTAAACGACGGCTGCCCAAGCGTTGGCTGATTGAGCACAAATCCATTCCAGCAAAGCAACGTTTGTGAGGCTCCAAACCCACGATGCGAAATGGTACTCATTCCGCCAGGCGCATACGATTTCATAAAGACAGTGGTGTAATGCGCCAAAATCTGATCGACAGGCATATTGCGGTCGGCTTGTGAAATACTGGCCAAAATGGGTTCCATAAAAAACAAATCGGAGCCCGACCCACTTATTTCGACCGGTTTGAGCAAAATTGTATCTTTGATTGCCTGCGAAAACGCCAGTGTCGGTAGCAAAAAAAACAAAATCGATATATGCAGGGCTTTCTGCTTCATCGGGTTACCACAATTTTTACCGCTGTTGCGCTATTCAATGCTTTCAGGAAATACAAACCGGGAACCATCTCCGAAAAATCGAAAGAATTATCATTTTCTGTTCCCTCAAAAATTGTTTGTCCATCGGCCGAAAAAATTCGCACTTCGTCACTACCAGTCCAATAAAGCACGCTGCTAACCGGATTGGGAAATACCCGAATATTATTTTGAAATTCAGCCATCGCCGTATTGCTTCGGTTGTGAATAACGCCAACTGCATCGAGGTCGAAACCACCCGATGCAAATGCTGTTGGATACGGATCATTGATAATACGTCCTTCAGCATCGCGTTGCGCAAATTGCGGATCGATACTTCCAACCACATCAATAATTCTGATTACCGTCACCGAATCTTTTCGTAAAAAAGGATTATCTGCAACATCGCTCAAATCGAAAGGTGTTCCATAATACTGACGGTACTTTCCTGCCAGATTATGAATTTTTTCCGGATTGGTATTGCCGAACGATGCAGTCTGAACCGTGGTATCTATAAGCGAATAAGAGGGAACTCTGAAAAAATTCTCTCCATCGGAGCTCACCTCCACAAAAGCCAACTCAAGGAATGTATCGGTGAACGAATTTTCGAACACGGCAAAATCGAAACCCGGTCCATCGGCAAGCGGAATAGAAAAATACAAATCGGCATAGCCCGAATCGCCAAGGCTTACAACCAAATTGTCAGCAATACCTGTTGCATCGGTTTCAATACCATACGAAGCTCTGTTGAAGCCTAAATCGGTTGCTGTTGTATCTGCAATATTAATAAAACCACGAAAAACAGTACACGATGAAGCCCAATCGATAAAGCATATACTGTCGTAGGCAATCGCAGTCGATCCGGGTATTCCTGCGGCAGGAGGATACTGTGCATGCCCACTCACATGCACAGTTATCAACAATATCAGCAAAAACAGCCTCATTGAACAATCAGAATTTGTTGAACCGATTGTCCGTCTTGTTTCATAAAAACAATAGTGTAGCATGCATTGAGCAAGCCCGAAACATCAACAACAGCGCTGTTATTGCCGCTCGATTTCAGCACCATGCGTCCAAAAGCATCATAAACAATATACTCATCGTAACTGAAATTTGCTCTCACGCTGTTTCCGGCTGCAACCGGATTAGGCCAAAGCCTGTAGCCTGCATTTTCGATGCCGGCAACAGCATTTACAGGACTTGCTGCAACAGGAAGTCCAGGCACATACACCGGATTGAAGGCTGTGTCCCACGGAGTATAGGAAAGTCCAAACCAAACCGAGTCGGTAAGCACTTCGGATGTTCCCATATTCATCACCCAATTTGTTGAGTCGCCATCGCCAAAAAACGATGCAAAATAGTCAGGATTTCCCCCGATTCCCGAATGCGTTAAATAATTAATATCCGACAAAAAGCCACCAACAAAAGATACCTGCAAAGCATGATCGACCGAATCGATAGTCCGGATCATGTCTTCAGCAGTGGTTGACGGGTCACTGAAACGATAACCCCACACAAAGCATTGGGGTGAAGTGCCGTCGTTGAAATCGACCACTAACGCGGCCGAATACGTTCCCGAGCCAATCCAGAAACTAATGTCGTTCATGGTGATTTGCGCATTTAACTGAAACGGCAAAGCCAGAGCCAGCCACAAAAGCGTCTTCAAAAAGAAATGTCTCATAAAGCAAAAACATTAAAACATTAAACAACTCCACAAACCTTACGCCCGAAAGTTTATGAAAAAACGCCTGGCAGGTCTTCTGACTTGTCCCGGACTACGGCGCCTTCCCGTTGGCAAAACCAACAGTGGCAGGGGAATAGCCGTATCCTTTTTGCAGGACTCACAGCAGCGGGTACTGTCCGGGATTCACACCCGGTTCCCTCTTAGCTTCATTGGCGAAATGCCTCCGAAGAACCAAACTCGCGACAAAGTAAGTGCAAAAATTTCACCCTCACAAATTCATTTTGTCTTTTTTTTTATTTTTTTTCAACAGAAAAAAACCGGAACATACATATTTGGTATTCAGGCTAATGTTTGCCATACAATTAAATTGTATAAAACTTTTTTATCACTGAAAATTTCATTTCAACGTATCAAAATGCAAATTTTTCCGTATAAAAATTTGTTTTACTTGCATATTCAAAAAAAAAAGTATAGTTTTACACAAAAATTTTCATGTTGCATGAAAAGAACTTTTAGCCGATATCTGCTTTTAATCATGGTTTTCGTTGGAGCCATTGCTCTGAGCTCATGCTCATCAAGTCAATTTCGCAACTACAAGCGCTATGTAAAACGTAAGAATACTGCATTGGGTTACCGCAGTCATTACCAGAAAAAGTTGAAACGCACCACCATGCCTATCAACAAAAATTACATTATACGCAATAAACGTACTTCGCCAAGTTGGCGCTAATAGGCTACTGAGAAAATCATTACCGAATTTCCGCCACCACCTGGTCTCCCCTGTGATGTGACAATTATTTTCCGTCCGTCGGCTGCAACAGCGAGTCCAACCGGATATGAATCGGCTTTAATTGTGGCTACAATCTTCATATCCAATGTTCTTACAACTACAATCTTGCTTTCGTTATTCACTGCAGCAAAAATATACTGCCCATCGGGAGTAATATCGATGGTGCGAGCACCCAAACCAACATAAATTCCCTTCCAATCACTGTAGGTATTTTGTCCGGCTTCAATCATTTTCACCAACGTATCGACAGATGCTTTCTGAACAAATCCGGGCTTATTGGCTGATAAATACAAATATCCATCCTGTATAAGCAAATGTCGGACATTGGTTTTCATACCCCACATGGTTCCCATGTATTTCATACTGTCCATGTCGAAAAAGGCTATTCCTCCCCCGCCCATGCGTCCAACAAGCAAATATTTACTGTCAGGTGTAAACACTGTTCCCCGCAGACAAAAACCACAGTCCGAATCACGATTGATCGGTGTATTATCCATGTTGTTCAAAGGCAACTTATATTCAACTACAAATTGCTTCACATAATGAAATTCTGAAGGATTTTCCGACGAAATATCTACTATAGCAATGGTATTATCGCCCCACTGTGTGATGGCCAGATATTTTCCATCAGGAGACGCTGCAACCATTTTAGGCAGTGGTCCTGTTGGCAACACGCGTACAATGCTGTCGCATTCCGTATCGATGATTGCCACCGCTGAAGGTTGAATAGCATTGGGATCGAACGAACGGCGATAGTACGACACCCATAAATATCGTTTATTATGCGTAAAACACGATTCAACAGGTTTACCACTAAAAACATTAGGATTTCCCTTATATGCAAAAGAATAGCCTAATGCTGTATTTTCGAGAAAAAGCGATGCGTCTGATGCTCCAAAGCTATGACGAATCACCTTGAGCAATTTGAACGAATCGAGGCTTAAAACAAGTGTTTCGTAACCTTCAAGGCTGTGAATGTAAAATTTATTTTTCTCGTCGAAAATATTGACCGATTTTGGACTATCGATATGCTTATTCACAAAATCGAAAGGCGACTTCACATTATAGTTGTAGTTCTGAATACGGGCAATGAGTTCTAGTTTTACCGACGCATCATCGGGTGTCGACTTTTCGCCAATGGGAATATGAACTACCTGAGCCGAAAGAATTGTTACTACCTGTAGAAAAAAGAGAAAAGATGATACTTTCAAAATGCTCATAAGTCTGCTTCTTATTTAACAACTGTAGCAAGGCCTCCGCCCGAAGTCTCACGGTATTTCTGCGACAGGTCCTGACCCGTCTGCTTCATAGTTTCCACAATCGAATCGAACGATACACGATGGCGTCCGTCTGATAATATGGCAAATGTCGACGAATCGAGTGCGCGTGCAGCAGCAAATGCATTTCGCTCAATACATGGAATCTGAACCAAACCGGCAATTGGATCGCAGGTTAAGCCCAAATGGTGCTCCATGCCCATTTCGGCTGCATATTCAACTTCGGTTACTGTTCCTCCAAAAATTTGTGTTGCTGCTGCAGCTGCCATAGCGCAGGCAGTACCGATTTCGCCCTGACACCCAACTTCGGCACCACTAATACTTGCATTCTGCTTCACCAGATTCCCAACAAGCCCCGCTGTCGCAAGAGCCCGTAAAATACGTGCTTCGGACACATCGTTGTGTTTATGCAACAAAAACAACACCGCAGGAATGACGCCACACGAGCCGCAAGTTGGAGCCGTAACCACTTTTCCGCCACCAGCGTTTTCTTCGGAAACCGCTAACGCATAGGTATAAACCAGTCCGCGGCGCATAATATGTGCGCTATAGCCAATCGATTTTGCATGATAACTCGCCGCTTTTCGCGCAAGTTTGAGTGGCCCCGGCAAGACACCTTCGTTCTCGAGTCCGCGCTCAATTGCAGCTTTCATTACAATCCACACTTCACTCAAATAATCCAGAACAGCTTCTCCTTCGCAATGAATTACATATTCCCAAAGTTGAGCACCATTTTCGTCGCACCAATCCATGATTTCCTTCATCGTGTGCAAAGCATATACATGTTCGCCTTCAACTGATCCCGGCTTCTCGGTAATATACCCCCCGCCTGTGCTGAATACCCTCCAGTGATCGCTTTTTTTGCCTGCAATATCGTAGGCTTCGAAAATCATGGCATTGGGGTGTTCTGGTAGTGTTTCGGTGTTATGCCACACAAATTCTGTTGTGGCCGGTTTGAGCATTTCGGAAATTGCTACATCGGTGAGGTGCCCTTTGCCTGTTAGCGCCAAACTTCCATATAAATGAACAATGTACTTAACAGCGTCGGGAGTCCGGTTCCGAAATTGTTTTGCAGCACGCGATGGTCCCATGGTGTGACTGCTTGATGGTCCATAACCAATTCTGTATATCTCGCGAATTGAATGCATCTATTCCATAGTTTGAAACTGAACATATCGGATGCTTCCGGCTTCGAACAAGGCTGCTATTTCGGAACACAGCAACTCAGTATCGGCATGCATGGCTATATGAACATGAAAGTGAATGTTTGAATAGTTTTTCTCAAAGTTTTTCTCCACATTAATGGTAAGCATACGAACCCTATTCTGCTTGAGAATCTCAACCACAATTTCTTTTTTGTCGTCGAGTCCCTGATAGGAAAGATGAATGACTTTGTACAAACTTTCGCGGAAGAAGCTTTTTTCGAGTATGTCAATTAGAATGAGAACCATCAAAATAATTACCACAGTAATCATTGCAGCAAAATAGAATCCGGCACCAATGGCCAAACCAATTGCTGCAGCCACCCAAATAGTTGTTGCTGTGGTGATTCCTTTTACATTAACTCCCATTTTGATAATTGCGCCAGCGCCCAGAAAACCAATTCCTGACACAACTTGTGCTGCTATTCGCCCTGGATCGTAATTTTTGTCGAATCCAAATTCCTGTGGCAAATAAATGGAAATGAGCATCACCAGCGTTGAACCAACCGCAATAAGAATATGCGGACGCAAACTTAGAATCTGTTTGTGTCTTCCACGCTCAATACCGATAATCAATCCGGCTACAAAACTCAAAAAAAGCCTTAGAACAATGTCCCATGAGCCAATCTCCATTGAAGTATGGAAAAAGATATCTTTCATTGGTTCAGATTTATTTGCAAACCTAATGATTTTTTGGCAAAGCAACTGACCCGAAGGGCTTGAATAATATACTAAACAAGAATAAATTGAATTGGCATTTCCGTCAAGAGTTCTTACATCGATTGCATACAACAAAAAGTAATCATCAGCAACTCAGCTAATCATCAGCATTCTGAACGTTTCCGTCTTGCTGAACACGTGTTGTATCCGATCCCAAATCTCTCACATTATTCACCGGAATTTTAGAATTCGTTGGCACATAACAAAGTGTTCCCGAACACGATTGAGCTGAAGAGCCAAACAGCATCAACAAAACTGCTCCAAAAAACAGCTTGATATGGCGGATTTTTCCCATACTACAATTTTTATTCAATACGTTTTTCTCCTATATTGAATACAATGCAAAAACAATAAAATATTTCACAGCACCTCTGCCTCGGTTTCAATCCTGAATGAGCTTATCAGATTCCAGTCGCTTTGCGAAATATTGCCCTCATGCGATTCGAATAATTCTTCATCGGGAATAAGAATAGTAGAATGGTTGTGCTGCTTTTTAACAGTACTGCCGGCTTTCAGAAAAACGGTGTACTTCACCTTAAGTTTATTTGTTGTGTTGTTTTTCAATGTTACATCGTATTGATACACAACTTCACCGTTCAACATTCCAATAGAATCGCAGTTTACATCGGCCGTAACCATTTCGTCCGCTTTTGTCTGTGCAGAGAGTGCAAATGCACTACCAGAAAGAAAGACAAAAATTGCAATTCGAAAAATAATTGATTTCATAGGACGAGGCTTTTGATTTACAAACAAATATACAACAAAAAGCTACAGAACAAAACTAAGACAAAAAGTGTAGGAAGGGGGCAAATAAATACCTCCAACGGCATCGCTTCCCAAAGGACTATATTGAAATTCGAGCATCACAAACGACGTGTAATACCTCCGCTGGAACGAATAGGCCAAACCCGCACTCAGAAGCATATCGAATGCCAGTTGATCGGCAAGCGAAGCCCCACGGATAGAAATACCGCCTAAAGCTGCAAACGTAAGACGCAACTGATTTCCCTCGAAAAGAAAATCCTGATCGCATGGCAAAAAACGGCCCCCCATCATGAAATACAAGTTCTGGTATTTTTTTGTTCCTATCGAGTCGATGTTCGACAAATCAACCACACGATATCCAATACGGGTTTCGGGGTGTAAATCGGGATAATACCAATAAATCAAACTGGCACCAAAACCTACCTGCGAACGCGCCTGTACAATCTCATTCGTGGACAATATCTCCACATTTTGTCTGCCCAGCACTTCAAAATTGAATCGTTTGTAAAATGGAACTTCATCTTCCTCAACAGGGATGTTGCTGGTCAAAAGTCCTTTTGTATTAAATTGAGCGCTGATTGACAGCGAAATAAGCAATACCGGAACAAACAAAAGTCGCTTCATGGTATTTTTTTTCAAATGTATGAATAAACACTATATGTTCCACAAATCGACTGCACGCCTATAAACAAATTCCACCATTCCTTTTCCATTTTCAGTTTGGCAACCAGCAGCAGAACATTTTTTCAAGAAAAGTGTTTCGGCAGGATTATAAATCAAATCGTATGCAAATGCGTTTGGATTCAGTAATTGATAATCGATTGGCGGGCAATCATTCTCCATAGGTTTCATTCCCAGCGATGTGGCATTGATAATCAGGTCGGCATTTTGCAACTCTTCGGCGGGTAATTCTTCGTAAGAAACACAGTTTTCAGTTGCATTTCGCGAAACCTTCACCAACGACACCCCATTTCGTTGAAGCGCATAGGCTACTGCTGCTGCTGCGCCTCCATTTCCAAGCAAAACCGCTTTTTTATAACCATTGGGGCGGTGTTTCAGTATTTCAGACTCAAATGCGAGCCAATCGATATTGTAGCCTTTTGTCAAACGATTGCTTGTACTGATATCAATCACATTTACAGCCCCAATTTCATGTGCATGAATGTCGGTTTCGGTCAAAAACGGCAACACTTCTTTTTTAAAGGGAATGGTTACAAGCAAACCATTCAATTGTTTGGAGTGAATCCATTCGCCGAAGTTTTGCATTTCGATAGCCGATGGCTCAAACATTTGGAATTGTGCATCAATAGAATTTTCGGCAAAAAACGACGAAAACCAGTAACCCGACAAAGAGTGAGCAACTGGTTTTCCGATAATTCCAAAATTTCTCATCGCTATTTTTGATCGAATTGCTTCAGGTTGTCTGGCAAAAAATGAAAAAAAGTATCGCCACGAAGTCCCAAACGAATTGTTTCGAGTGGAATGATATCGTTAGGTGCAATATTTCCCAGATTTACATTGGCGCCAAATTCTTTCACAAAATACAACTGCTGGTTTTTTTGCGGAGCTTCCCACAATATTTTCTCAACCGGCAATGATTCCGAGATGAGATGAATCAGTCCTTTTTTAGCACTTCCCGAAGCATCGTAAATTCCAATATTACCAGCTTCGCGGGCTTCGGCAATAATATACGACGAACCTGCTTTCTGCTCGGTAACCATTTGGCTTACCCAATCTTTATCGCTGATAATGACATCGGCACGTTTCGATCCCACTTCGCTCAGAACGCGGTAATCGCGGGCAAACGCACGAATATAGTTACATTTGGCATCGTGGTCAATATCCATCGAGCCATCACTTATTTCAACAGTGTCAACACCAAAACGATCAAGCAAACGACGATACTCATCCGTTTTACCACGTATCAAAAACGCCTCGAACAGTGTACCTCCAAAGTAAATACTGATTCCGGCTTTTTTATAGACTGCAATTTTTTCCTCCAGCTTTCCGGTAGCAATTGAAGTTCCAAAGCCCAGTTTCACGAAATCAATTAAATGTCCGGCTACCTCAATCATATCTTCGGCTTCGCGAATACTGAGGCCCTTGTCCATAATCATATTGACGCCGCTTGTGCGTGGTTTTTTTGCTCTTTCGGGCAAATGAGACAAATCAAAATTGTACATGGCTGTGTTACTGGTTTAAAAAAAGTGATACGATTTCAATAATGATCTCGTTTTCTTCCAACGCTTTGTTATAGTCAAAAATGGAAGTATATAGTTCGAAACGGGTAGTAAGCCCGTTCATCAATTCGGACACCGCACGTTGGTTTTCGCCGGTTTCGAACAAAATAGCTGCTTTTCGATAGTAGATAAGAGCACTTTCGTCCTCCTGCGCTTTTTCAGCCTCCTCAAGAATGGCCAATGCTTCATCGGGGCCGGTCATAAAATGATTCGCTTCGCTCAAATCGAGCCAGGCCGATAAATTGTCTTTTTCGCAGCGAATAGCATTGCGAAATTCAACAATAGCCTCGGCATACCTATCAGTATTCATCAAAATAGTGCCTTTCAGCTGATAAGCATCGGTACGTTCAGGTTCATTCAAAATAGCTTTATCGGCCTGCTCAATTGCTTCATCGTCCAAACCCAACATATACAAGCTGTTAGCCAGGCCAATGCGTGCCTCGTTGTTAAGTGGATCATCGTTGAGACATTTCATATAATTATCGGCAGCCGAACCATAATTGTTGAGTTGCGTGTAGGCTTCACCCAACGAAAAATACGAGACTGATTTAAACCCCTCATGTTCAACAGATTCCTGAAAGCAGTCAATAGCACTATGTATCTCGCCCATAAAAAGAAGCGAATGCCCCTTTCCAAACAATGCAGGCGAAAATGTGGCATCGGCAGCCAAAGCAAATTCGTATGCATCGAGTGCTTTGTCTGGCTGATTATTGAGATTATAAGCGTTGGCAAGTTGAAACCATGCATGCTGGTTGAACGGATGTTCGTCAGTGAATTCAAGCAAAAACACAATGGCTTCTTCTATATTTCCAGTGAGCTCATATACAAACACAAGTTCATTCAGGGCAAATTCGTCATTGGGATTTCGTTTCAGAAGATCAATATACAACTTAATTGCCTTTTTGTTGAATCCAAGCATCTGATACTCCATGCTTAATGCAGTGATGAGCTGTTCCGAATCAGGATCCATTCCCAGTGCTTTTTCGAGCAATTCAACGGCCTCTTCGTGTTTCCCACGTTCTCCGTAAACCGATGCTAAAACAATATATGCCTCTACATTATCAGGAAAAAGTTCAATAAATCGGTTTGCCATCATTTCAGCAGAATCGATTTTATTGTCGAGTATATGATAATGGATGTTTAAAATCTGCAATCCTTCATTTCCGGGATACATTTTCAACCCGTAATCAATAGCCTGACGGCTATTGCTCAAATCGTCCTCTTTCAAAAACGTGTCGATTATTACTTCCAGCTCTTCGGGCTCAAAAAAATTAACCTCGTCACCGGCAATCATGTTCCGAAAACGTTCAATCAGCTTGTTTACTTCTTCATCGCTGTAGTAGTAATCGGAAGGATCGTTACCCATAAATATTTCTCCGGATTAGTTCAAAGGGCTATCGTCGCTAAATAGCTCTTCGTCTTCGTTCATGAAGTCATCATCTTCTTCTTCGCCAAACTGCGACTTGATACCCTCGTCGTCATAAACTTCCTCCTCGGCTTCGAGAATAATACCCGATTTAACAACAGGAAGCACGATTTCAGAAACCTCCTTTATTACCCGTGGATGAGGTAAGGTAATATCAGCCTGATAAATTTTCATCAATTCGATGTACACTGTATAAAGGTTCAAAAAGTCGTAAACATAGATGAAGCGCTGATGAGGATCGTTGATAATCTGATTGAGCTTAATATTGCGCATAATCAGAGTACCGCCCGTATTAGCTTCACCATCCTCGTCGGCATTCATATCCACTAATGTAATTTCAGTTCTTTTGCGCCACTGATTATCGCACATATAAAACGATGCCAGTTCATTGCCCTGAAATTTGCAGGATTCCACCAGGGTTTTGTGAAAATCCTCAAATGTGTTACTTGCCAGCAATTCTATCTCGCGTAAAAATTCGTCGTTCTCGTCGGAAGTGACTCTAAATCTATAGGCGTGCATACACTCAATTTTAGTACGAAATTACAAAAATCTTCGCAACCGGAAAGAAGATTTATTTTTTTTGAGCCGGTACAAGCCCAAGCTCACTGCCCTTTTGCAACATAAAGGCAAATGCTTCGTCGTAATTATTTCCAATCAAACCATCGAGAATTGCATCCTTGATGGAGTTCTTTATGATTCCTACTTCCCGCGAAGGCTCGATTCCAAAAAACATCATTATTTCTTCGCCACTCAATGGTGGTTGAAAATTCCGAACCTTATCCTTGTCTTCCGTTTCAAGCAGCTTAATGCGTAGATTAGCAAAATTTTTCATGTATTGCTTCACTTTCACGGCATTGCCCGATGTGATATCGGCCTCGGCTAAAGCAAGCAATTCATCCAAATCGTCACCGGCATCAAAAAGCAATCGACGTAATGCACTATCGGTTACACCATCTTCAACCAGCGAAATGGGGCGCAAGTGCAATGCAACCAATTTCGATACAAAATCCATTTTTTCGTTCTGTGGCAAATGCAGCCGCCTGAAAAGTTTTTTGGTCATACGAGCTCCAACTGCATCGTGCCCATGAAATGTCCAGCCACGCACTTTGTCGAATTTTTTCACGGGCGCTTTTCCAATATCGTGAAGCAATGCAGCCCAGCGCAACCAAAGCGAATCCGATTTGGTTGCTACATTGTCCAACACCTGCAAGGTGTGCGCAAAATTCTCTTTGTGCATATAGCCGTTTCGGCTTTCGACGCCCTTGAGTGCATGAAGTTCGGGCAGTACAAGCTGCAACAATCCACACATATCGAGCAGACGAAATCCGGCAGATGGTTTTTGATGAAGCATTATTTTATTGAGTTCCTCGGCAATACGTTCCGGAGCAACAATCGATAGTCGATTGGCATGTTTACGAATCGATTCAAAAGCTTTGCTGTCGATTTCGAAACCAAAACGCGAAGCAAAACGCACAGCACGCATCATGCGAAGTGGATCGTCGGAAAAAGTAACATCGGGGTCGCGCGGAGTGCGAACTATGCCTGCTTTGAGATCGACAACTCCCGAAAACGGGTCAAGAAATGCACCAAAGTCGCTTCCCAAACTCAAAGCCATGGCATTGATGGTGAAATCGCGTCGCAACTGGTCGCCTTCGATGGTAGCCGGTTTCACTTCGGGATTGCGGCTATTTTGGGCATAACTTTCGGAGCGGGCTCCAACAAATTCCCATTCGCGGTCGTCGTAAACAAAATGCGCTGTGCCATAGGTTTTAAACACCGAAACCTTTGGAGAAGGATTCAGCTGCGATGCCACAAATGTAGCGAGAACAATACCATCGCCTTCCACAACTACATCGATGTCCCACGAAGAACGATGCAGCAAAATATCGCGCACATAGCCCCCCACAACATAGCAGCGCTTGCTGTGTTCGACGGCCCAGCCATGAATAATGCTGAAAATCGGGTGTTGTAAATGCTCTTCGTACATGCGCCACAAAGGTACGGCGAATTGGCGAAATGGCAAATTATGTCTGGCGTTTATCGCCAATGCTTTCAGATTGACCTTGGGTTGATGCTAAAAGATTGGGCTGGGGGTGACTGCTCGCAAGCGGTATTCCATCGTCCGCAAAAATCGCAAACCTCAAAAGGCGGATAATGCTTCGCCGTTGGTTGAACACCACAGTCAAAACCGTTTTTTCGTCATTCTGATGGCTATCAGAATCTGAAAAGCGGTTATTTCTTATTCCCCAAACTATACTTACGATAGCTTTCCAAACCCATCATGCGACAATATCTCAAATACAAATATACGTTTATTTTATACCAATAGATAAAACTTTTTCAACTCCCATTTCAAATTTCGTATCTCTACTTTCTCATTTCTAACTTATTATCTCTAATTTCTAACATCAAAAATAGTCATTTTCATTTTTCAACGCTCATCAATTCCAAATAAGCTTTCACAAAATATACCCATTGGTCAAGTCTGTCAAAGAGTTGCATCGATGATGAATATGGAATATACACGTCGGGAGCAATCCCAACATTGTCAATTGGTTGCTCTGGCAGTCGACGCGATCGAGTCATTGGATAAACAAGCTCAAATTCGCCACCGGGCAAGGTTTCGGAAACAGCATTGGAATAATCTAACACTCCTGCAGTATTGCAATTGCCGAATAATATTGTTTTAGAACTGTTTTTTGCTTCAAGAATAAATTGTTCTGCCGAAGATGCATTCCCTTCGTTGATGATGATTCCAATTCTTCGAGGCATTGGATATATTGTATCGTTAACAATGGTTTTGTCGCTCCCCATAAGTGGATGAATTACAAATCCTCCAACGTTTTTTCTCATAACTTCGAGAAGTGCATTTGTCCACTCAATTCCCTCCTCGCCATTTGAAATTTCACCGTTTTTCAGAGCATCCTCAAAAAGCGCTATATTGTTTTTAGAGGCGTACCATTCCACACCTTTGCTTTCGTATGGTCTATTGTAAATCAAATCGGTCAAAGTACTAAAATAATTATCCTGCCCTCCCCCATTGTTTCTGATATCAATTATCAAATTGGGCCTTGAAGTAATCTCATCCCAATGTTTCAAAGTAAATTCAATTGCCGTACTATCGTAAAAAGAAGGAACTCTGAGGTAGAAAGTGCTGTCGGTCAAGGCTAAAGCAATGGGGTAAACATTAGCGCCATTCGGAAACTCGGGAAAATAGGAATAAAGAAAAGCGTCATCAGCTATTGGAGAGTTTGTTTTTTTCACAAATCGCGTATTGTCGTGCAATTCCAAAACTTGTTTATTAAGCCTAAAAGATGCTTCTCCTTCTTCGGGTTCGAAATTATAATAATACGGATAAGAGGTAACTGCAAATTCATTTTCAAGAATTTGCTTCATTGAAAATACAATCTGATTTTTTTCATATCTGTCATAAGATATTGAAACACCAAGATAACTTTCCGAGTCTGCCGATTTCACAATGGCAATGTCGCCCCAGAATGAATGCCATAATCCTACTACTGAATCGCGGTTTTCTGTCAATTGCAAGGTAGAATCGATATTCCCAACAAAATATTTCTCATTACCCTTCGAATCACTTTCTTCACTTCGATTGCGCCAAACCCGTCTGATACGCAAATGGTTATCTTTAAACCAAGAGGTGTATGTTGACAAATATGTACCACATGAATCGGGGTATTGCTTAATTTTCATCCTCAAATCTTGTTCGAGTTGAAGCAATTGAGATTTTGTTTTCTCGGTTACTTTATCGTTGTATCCGGGATAATCGACTTTTATTTTATTCACCAAATAATCAAAACACTTCTTACAATCGCAAGACTGCGCTTCACCAACAACAATAATTCCCATAAGGAGAATTGTTAAAAAAATTGCTCTCATATTGTTTTCAATTACTTAGCTTTCAATCTAAGACCATCTAATCTCCGAACCAAAGATACAACGATTTTAACTCAAATTTCGTATTTACAATTTCAAATTTCTCATTCTCAACTCTCTTATTTCTACTTTCACATTTCTTATCTCTGATTTCGTATTTCTATTTCCTTATTTCAAAAACTTTTCCCAAAAATCATTACTTTTACATTGAAAAATTGCACACTATGAACTTCTTCAACGAAATATCCGAAGCGATCAACAGCGGAAAAGCAGCTGTACTCTGCGTTGTAATTGGCGCCGAAGGCTCCACTCCACGCAAGCCTGGCTCAAAAATGCTTGTTTTTGCCGACGGAACCATAAGCGGCACCATTGGTGGTGGTAGTATCGAAAAACAAGCCATTGACGATGCCTTAGCAATAATGAATTCTGACAGTCCGCAAACCAAAGCGTACAATCTGGCCAATGACCTCGAAATGCATTGTGGTGGTCGCATGACCGTTTATTTTGAACCTTTGGCGGCACAACCTCAGCTCGTTATTTTCGGAGCAGGCCATGTAGGAAAAGCTCTCGCCAAAATGGCTGTAATTGCCGGATTCAGAGTGATTGCCGCAGACAACCGGGAAGGCATATTTGGCTCCTGGCCGCAGGGATTGGCCGAAACCTACGAAATGCCGTTCGAAGAAGCTGCAGATAAAATAAACTTCCACTCCAACAGCTACATTGTGTCTACCACCTACAAACATTCGTTCGACAGCGAAGTTGTTGCCATGCTCATTGGCAAACCACACAAATACATTGGAATGATCGGGTCGAAACGCAAAGTTGAACTTGCCCGTAAACGTTTTGCCGACGAATTTGGTCTATCGCTTCAGCAAATCGACTCCATCGACATGCCAATAGGCGTTCCCATTGCCTGCGAAACTCCCGAAGATATTGCCATTTCTATTTTGGCAAAAATTATTGACGCAAAAAACACCACGAACCGATGAATACGAAAAACACCATTTCGTTTCTGCTCAATGGAGAACCGGTAAGCATCAATTTCAACGAACAGAAAATCAAACCTTCAACAACCGTTTTAAATTGGTTGCGTAACAATGTACATCATACCGAAGTGAAAGAAGGTTGTGCCGAAGGCGATTGCGGCGCATGTACTGTTGTGGTGGCTGAACCCGACGAAAGCAGACAAAAACTCATCTATAAAGCAATAAATTCCTGTTTGCTTTTTTTGCCGGCCATCGACGGGAAACTGCTAATCACTTCGCGTGGACTGGCTCCTGAAACCGACAACATTTTGCTTCTTCATCCCGTTCAAAAAGCCATTGTGCGGGAGCATGCAACACAATGTGGTTTTTGCACTCCCGGATTCGTAATGAGTTTGTTTGCCTTGTATCACAAAAACGACAAAACCAACGATACCGAAATCAATAATGCGTTTGCAGGAAATCTTTGCCGATGCACTGGCTACGACAGCATACGCAAAGCTGCCAAAGTTGCTCTCGACGACCGCCAACCCGATCGTTTCGACGAAATGGAAGCAAATTTTATAGAAATGCTTCTCGAAATGCAGCCACAAGTTATGTTCGATTCCAATTGTTTGCATCAGCGCTATATAAGGCCCACGAATCTTACTGAAACTCTTCACGCAAGAGCTGCGCATCCCGAAGCACTAATTGTAAACGGGTCGACCGATACGGCATTACAACAGAGCAAACATTTTAAACATATTCCATTCATTTTGGACATTTCCGGAATTGATGAGCTCAAGCAGTTTGTCTGCAATGGTTTTCAGATTGAAGCTGGCTCCGGGCTATCACTCGAAAGCCTTCGCTTGCTTGTAGAAGATTCTTTTCCGGCACTTAACAACATTCTATCAGTGTTTGCTTCGCGTCAAATACGTCATGTCGCAACGCTCGGAGGAAATCTTGGCTCGGCCTCTCCCATTGGCGACACAACTCCACTATTGCTTGCCTGCGATGCAAAAGTAAAACTCGTTTCAGTTCGCGGAAGCCGGACACTCCCAGTTAAAAACTTTATTACAGGTTATCGACAAACAGAACTGCAAAAAGACGAGCTCATCGAAAACCTCATTATTCCTCTTCCTGCACCGGACGAAAAAATAAAGATGTATAAAGTGAGTAAGCGTCACGATATGGATATCTCTACAGTGAGTGCAGCATTCCGCTTAAAAACCGGATCCGAAAACTCCATTGAGCAATTCACTGTATATTATGGCGGAATGGCTGCAACCACCATCGAAGCGAAAGCATGCAAAGCATTTCTGATTGGTAAAAAATGGGAACAATCTATTGTTGACCAGGCCATGGAAATGTTAAAAATTGAATTTACTCCATTATCAGATGCACGTAGCGGAGCTGATTTTCGCAATCTTGCAGCTGCAAATCTGTTGCAACAATTTTTCGATGATACCCAAAGCCATCATTCATGAAAAAGCAATATCAACATACACATAGCTACAACGAACCCGTACACGACAGTGCCCTCAGACATGTCCAGGGCACCACATTGTATATAGACGATTTGCCCGCTATTGAAGGGCAACTGCATGCATGCCTTGTAACTTCGCCCGTTGCCAAAGGGAAAATTAAAAATATCGATTTTTCAGCTGCTGCAAAAATGCCTGGCGTGCAATGTGTTATCACTGCAGCCGACATTCCCGGCGACAATCAAATGGGGCCGGTTTTCCATGACGAACCCTGTATTGCAACCGATCGGGTCGATTTCATGGGCCAAACGATAGCATTAATAGCTGCCGACACACTAGAACAAGCATTGCATGCTGCCGAGGCTGTAAAACCCGATATCGAAGCAGAGGCTCCTATCATTACAATTGAAGATGCAATACGACAAAACACAGTATTGCAGCCCCAACGAAAAATTGAACGAGGTAAGGTTGATCAGGTTTTCAATGAATGTAAACATGTATTGCAGGGACGATTCAGTAGCGGCGGACAAGAACACTGGTATTTAGAAACACAGATTTGCATTGCTGTTCCAGGCGAAGACGACGAAATGACCTGCTACAGCAGCACTCAACATCCTTCGGAGACTCAGGCTATAGTTGCAGAGGTATTAAACACCGACCGCAACCGAATTGTGGTTGAAACACGTCGTTTGGGCGGTGCTTTTGGTGGAAAGGAAACTCAGGGGAACCACATCGCGGCATGGGCATCGTTGCTTGCAGCAAAAACCCGCAAACCTGTTCGGCTTCGCCTTACACGTGACACCGATCAGGCTATTACCGGCAAGCGTCACCGATTTTTATCGGACTGGAAGCTGGGCTTTGATGAAAACGGATTGATAAAAGCATACGAAGTCGTTTTCAACGTCGATGCGGGCTACGCATCTGATCTTACCATGGCCATTCTCGAACGAGCCATGCTTCATGCCGAAAATGCATTTTTCATTCCCAATATTCGCATCATCGGCAATTCGTGGAAAACAAATCTGCCCAGCAATGTGGCTTTCAGGGGTTTTGGTCAGCCCCAAGGTATGGCCGTAATCGAAAATGCGATCGACCAAATGGCTCGTTTTCTAAAAAAAGATCCAACCGAAATCCGACAAATCAATTTTTACGGCATCAAAGACCGTAATACTGCACCTTATGGTGCTTTGGTTGAAAACAACAGGCTCGAAACTATTTTTTCAAAAATTACAGCTTCGTCGGCCTACAGAACACGCCGCCAGAAAGCCGATGAATTCAACCAAACCAGCAAACATATAAAAAGAGGTCTGGCTCTTGTTCCTGTCAAATTCGGCATTTCGTTTACAACGTCTTTCCTCAATCAGGCAGGATCGCTCATTCATATTTATTCAGATGGTAGTATTCAGGTAAATCACGGCGGAATCGAAATGGGTCAGGGTCTCAACACGAAAATGCTACAGGTTGCGGCTGCCGAGCTGGGTGTTAAAATTGAACGCATAAGGATTACACCTACAAACACTTCAAAAATTCCAAACACCTCAGCAACAGCAGCCTCATCGGGTTCCGATCTCAATGGCATGGCTGTAAAAAACGCCATCGATCAATTGAAAAAAAGACTCATTGATATTGCTCCCGAAATACTGGGCGATCTGTTTCCTGACAAAACCATTTTGGCTGAAAATATTATTATTGACAACGACCAAATCATTGATGGAAGTCAACCTGCCGTTTCGTGCTCATTTGATGAATTTGTTGCTAAGGCCTATTTCAAGCAAACCCAACTCAGTGCTGCAGGCTACTATCGCACACCCGATATCTGGTTCGATCGCCCCAATGGTGTTGGAAAACCTTTTCATTATTATGCTTACGCCATGTCAGTTTCGGAGGTAGAAGTGAATACACTCACCGGTCGTGTGGTTTTGTTGCATGTCAATCTGATTGAAGATGCAGGCCAAAGCCTGAACACCATGCTTGATAAAGGCCAGATTGTGGGCGGCTTTGTTCAAGGATTGGGTTGGGTCACAACCGAAGAATTAAAGTGGAACAGCCAGGGGCGACTTCTGAATTCTTCCCCCGATACATACAAAATACCAACCATCACCGACATTCCCGTTGACTTGCGGGTGGAATTGCTTGAAAATGCGCCCAACAATAATACTATCCGGAGGAGCAAAGCTGTTGGTGAACCTCCGTTTCCGCTGGCTATTTCGGTGTGGCTGGCTATCAAAGATGCCATTTCGGCTGTTTTCGATCATACCAAAGAGCCTCCGTTAGGTATTCCTGCAACAAACGAGGAAATTGTACTTTGTCTTGAGAAGATGAAATTATAGCTGAAACAATCTCAAAAAAACAAAACCCCGGATTTTTTCAGAATCCGGGGTTTTTAACATCCAGGGAATTCGATGTTATTTCAATTCGTTGATTTTATCACTTACAGCTTTGAGTTTTTCGGGCATATTCAAACGAGCATACAATGATTTGAGTGCTTGCAATGTTCCCATATCGGAAGGTTGAATTTCACTTGCCTTTTCAAGATATGGCAACGCTTTTTCCCAGTATCCCATGTATTTTTTCTTAGCTGCTTCATATTCGTTAAACTGGTCGGGAGGAATTGTATTTGCATATTCGAAAACCTCAACACCTTTATTGAAAAATAAAGCCCCAACATTGTAATAAGCATCAAAGAAAGCCGGATTCAGCTCAATGGCTCTCAGGTATGCTTTTTCAGCCTCGGCCAACATTAGTTCTTTCTCCTCGACCTTCATACTTGTGTCGCGCGAAAGACGATCGTAATTACTCCCAATTGTAAAATGCAATACCGGATTGTTTGGGTCTTTTTCAACAGCTACTTTCAGCAAATCCTGAGCACTGGCCAAATCACCTTTAGCAAGATAGTAATTGGTTTCAGAAATAATCAATCCCAAATCACCGGCAAAGCGCTTACGACCCATTTTAATGGTATTAATCATTTTGGTTGTATCGCCATCTTCTTTATAGATACCAGCAAGCATCGAGTAAATTTCGGGCTTCTGGAAATTCATGGTGATTAGATCTTTCAAATACTTGCTGGCTGTTTCTTTATCCTCAAGTTTTAAAGCACAAAGCGTTGCGTTATAAGTTGCAAGGGAATCTTTCACGCCAAAAATTGAATTGATCTTACGTGTTCGCTCAAAATAGTCTTTAGCTTCGAGCCATTTTTGCATATTAAACAATTCAACGCCTTTGTTATAATATTGTTCGCCAATAATATACAGCCCCAATTCAGCTTTGGGTGGATTTCCTGCAGGAGCAATAAAGTCTTTATCAATAGCGATTGATTTCTGATATGAGCTATATGCAGAATCCAGAGGCCCTTGAACCAGATTTTTATATTTTTCATCATCAGATAGAGCAATACGCAGATAAATATTACCTCTGTATAACCAAGTCTTCGCTTCTCCCATGGTTTTAGGATGTACAATGGTAGGTTCGATGCTTTCAAGAGCTTTATCAAGCTTGCCGCTATTTAAATAGTTATAAGCACTGATTACCAAGTTGCTCTGCCCAAAAGACATAACGGAAAACAAAAGTCCGAAAGTCAGGGTTATGATTCGTTTCATAATACGATATATTTAAAAGGTTCCACAAAAATACAATTATCTTTAAAAAACAAAGATGTTGCCATAAAAATTGTGCTAGTCTTCATCATTATTCTCCTGTTCCTTCTCTTCGATATTTTCATCATCGTTATCGGCGATAATATTTTCGTCGGTCGAAGATATTGAGGCTGTTGAATACTCAACTGTATTTTCATCGATGACTTCCTCTTCGTTTTCCACAAAATCCGAAACAATTTTTGCTACAGAAGCAATGCTATCACCTTTAGAAAGATTGATAAGCTTCACTCCTTGTGTGGCACGACCAACAACACGCAAATCGGTAACCGACATACGAATGGCAATACCACTTGCATTGATAATCATCAACTCATCACCGTCTTTTACAGCCATGGCTGCAACCAGTTTTCCGGTTTTTTCGGTAACATTAATTGTTTTTACACCTTTTCCACCACGGTTGGTAATACGATAGTCTTCGATATCAGAACGTTTTCCAAAGCCTTTTTCGGAAACAACCAAAATCTGATCTTCTTTATTTTCGATGCAAACCATTCCTATCACGCGGTCATCTTTTCCTGCAAGAGTTACACCACGAACACCGCTGGCATTACGACCCATCGGGCGAACTTTTTCCTCAGGAAAGCGAATAGCACGACCCGACCGTAAAGCAATCAGAACTTCGTTTTTACCATTGGTCATACTGGCCTGAATAAGTGTGTCGCCTTCACGAATTCCAATGGCATTGATCCCATTTTGGCGTGGTCGGCTGTAAGCCTCGAGACTCGTTTTCTTGATTACTCCCAATTCGGTGCAAAGAATAATAAAATTGCTTTTTACATATTCCTCATTGCTGAGATCGAGTGTGTTGATAACCGCCTGGATACGGTCGTCCTGCTCTATAGCAATCAGATTCTGAATCGGACGACCTTTGCTGTCGCGCGATCCTTCCGGAATTTCGAAAACACGTTGCCAAAATAATTTCCCCTTCTTGGTGAAAAACAGCAGGTAGTCATGATTTGACGCAATATAAAGATGCTCGAGAATGTCTTCTTCGCGCACCTTGCTGGCTTTAAATCCTCGTCCGCCACGGTTTTGAGTGCGGTACTCCGATAAAAGCGTTCGTTTAATGTATCCCATACGACTAATGGTAATTACAACACTGTCGTTGGCAATGGTATCTTCAATACGGAAATTTTTGCCCTGATATACAATTTGCGATTTGGGTTCATCGCCAAATCTTGCTCTAATATCCGACAGCTCATCCTTGATTATTTGCATTCTCATTGAGAAATCTTCAAGAATTTTTTTCAACCATGCAATGCGTTCCATCAACTCATCGTATTCAGCACGGAGTTTATCGCGTTCAAGACCAATAAGACTGCGAAGGCGCATGTCAACAATGGCACGGGCTTGTAAATCGCTGAGCGAAAAACGTTCCATCAAACGTTCCCGGGCTTCATCGACAATTTTACTCGAGCGCATAATTTCAATTACTTCGTCGATATTGTCAAGAGCAATCAGCAATCCTTCGAGAATATGTGCACGTTTTTCGGCTTCGCGCAACTCGAACTGAGTTCGGCGAGTAACTACTTCGTGGCGATGATCAACAAAATGGCGAATAAGGTCTTTCAGATTCAGCATCATCGGACGGCCCTTTACCAAGGCAATATTATTCACATTAAAGGCTGTCTGCAGTGGTGAATGCTGGTACAACAGGTTAATAATGACATTTGGAACAGCATCGCGACGAAGGTCAAGAACAATACGCATTCCATCACGATCCGATTCGTCGCGAAGGTCAGTAACACCGTCTATTTTTTTCTCGTTAACCAGATCTGCAATTTTCTTAAGCAATTCCGATTTATTGACCTGATAAGGAATTGATTTAATCAGTATCTGAGTTTTTTTATCAGTATCTTCTACGGTAGCTTCTCCACGCATTACAATCCGTCCACGACCTGTATGATAGGCTTCGCGAACACCATCGTAACCATAAATGATTCCGCCTGTTGGAAAATCGGGTGCTTTGATGAACTTCATCAGCTCATCAATAGTGATGTCGTTGTTATCAATATAAGCAATAATACCATCAACAACTTCAGTGAGGTTATGAGGAGGCATATTGGTTGCCATACCAACAGCAATACCACTTGCACCATTCAAGAGAAGATTGGGAACCTTCGCAGGCAACACTTTGGGCTCTTCGAGCGAGTCGTCGAAGTTAAGTTGAAAATCGACTGTTTCCTTCTCGATATCAGCCAGCATTTCTTCAGCAATTTTCCGAAGTCTGACCTCGGTATATCGCATTGCAGCAGGACTGTCACCATCAATAGAGCCAAAGTTTCCTTGTCCTTCGACAAGGGGATAGCGCAACGACCAATCCTGGGCCATACGAACCATGGCATCGTAAACAGATGTATCTCCATGGGGGTGATACTTTCCAAGTACCTCCCCTACAATCCTGGCAGATTTCTTGGTTGGTCGGTTCGAAAAAACACCCAGTTCGTGCATGCCAAACATCACACGACGATGTACTGGTTTCATTCCATCCCTTACATCGGGAAGGGCACGTGAGACAATGACCGACATCGAATAATCGATATAAGCCGATTTCATCTGATCTTCGATGTTTACGCGTACGATTCTTTCGCCGGTATTTTCAATTTCACTCATGTAATCAACTCTTTTTTAACCAATTAGACCCAAATGGGTTTTATCACAAATAGCATGCGAAATTACTAAAAAATACCATACAAAATAAATAAGTTGTCAACAAGTATGACCACCAGTTGCTTTGTGTTTATTTTATAAATTTTGCTATCGAGCCTTATCCTTTATTGAAATTTTCATCATTAACTACAATAGAATGCGAACTGAAGCTGATTCACTCTGTCAATTGTTCAAAACAGAAATTCAAACAAAATAACAACCAACTGTTCAAAAGTATTAACCTGACAATTTTGCAGAATTTCGCAAAACACCTACCTTTGGAACAAAATTAGTACGATTAGAGTAACTCTTATCAATAATTATGGAATCAAAATTTTCTCAAAGGGTAATGGATATACTGGGTTTCAGCAAAGAAGAAGCCCATCGCCTCAATAGTCCTTATGTAGGCGTTGAGCATTTGTTTCTGGGCATGCTTCGTGAAGGCGACAGTTTGGCCATTCATATTCTCCGGAATTTTGGAGTGAATTTGGGCGAATTACGTAAAGCTATTGAAAAAACTGCAGCTGTAAACGACGAATCGACCCCTGTTTCGGAGGGCGACATTCCTCTGGTAAGACAGGTTGAGCAAATTTTGAAACTCACCTACTTGTTTGCCCGCGATCTGAAAAGCGACCTGATTGAAACCGAACATTTACTTCTGGCTATTTTGAAAGAAGGCAAAAACAATGTATCGCTACTTCTTGAACGACAGAATGTCACTCACGAATCGGTCATGAACGAAATACGTAATATCACAGGGAAAGAGGAAAATTATTCCGAACGTATCCGCGACGATATGCCCATGGATGACGACGAAGCCGACGAACGCAGCAGTTTCAGCAGCTCTTCGAAAAAAGGAGCTGAATCGAAGTCGAAAACACCTGTTCTCGATAATTTTGGTCGCGACCTTACAAAAGCCGCAGAGGAGAACAGGCTCGATCCCATTGTTGGCCGTGACAAGGAGCTGGAACGTATTGCACAAATTCTGAGCCGTCGAAAAAAAAACAATCCCGTCCTTATTGGCGAACCGGGAGTTGGCAAGTCGGCTATTGCTGAAGGCCTTGCGTTGCGTATAGCTGCACGCAAAGTTCCCCGGACATTACACAACAAACGCATTGTGATGCTTGATCTGGCTTCGCTGGTTGCAGGCACAAAATACCGTGGTCAGTTCGAAGAGCGCATGAAAGCTTTGCTAAACGAACTCGAAAAAAATCATGATGTTATTTTATTCATCGACGAAATACACACCATTGTTGGAGCTGGAGGAGCAAGTGGATCGCTAGACGCTTCGAATATGTTCAAGCCCGCGCTCGCCCGTGGCGAAATCCAATGCATTGGCGCTACAACACTGGATGAATACAGAAACTATATCGAAAAAGACGGGGCGCTCGAACGCCGTTTCCAGAAAGTGTTGGTTGATGCCACCAGTATCGAAGAAACACGCGAAATTTTGCGCAACATTAAAGAACGCTACGAGGATCACCACTTGGTTCGCTACACCGATGAGGCAATCGACTCTTGTGTTGCTCTCACCGAGCGATATATCAGCGATCGCGCTTTGCCCGACAAAGCTATTGATGCTCTTGACGAAGCCGGTGCACGTGTTCACTTAAAACACATGAATGTCCCTCAGGACATTTTGGACTTGGAAGCCGACATCGACGATGCCAGAACCCATAAAACGGCTGCCATTAAAATGCAGAAATATGAGGAAGCTGCCAAACATCGCGACCGTGAAAAAATTCTACTCGAAAAACTTGACAAAGCCCGTTTGAAATGGGACGAGGAGGCCGACAAACACCGTGAGCCTGTGGGCGAAGAAGATGTGGCAGAAGTAGTAGCCATGATGACCGGCGTTCCGGTGACTCGTGTTGCTCAAAACGAAAGCGACCGGCTAATGAAAATGGAGGAAGAGCTTGCTGATAAAGTGATTGGTCAAACCGAAGCTCTTCAGAAAATAGCCAAAAGCATTCGTCGGAATCGCGTTGGATTAAAAGACCCAAGCCGTCCGATCGGAAGCTTTGTATTTCTGGGCCCCACCGGCGTTGGAAAAACATATCTTGCCAAGATCCTCTCAAAATATCTGTTCGATACCGACGATGCGCTTATTCGTATTGACATGAGTGAATACATGGAAAAATTTGCTGTTTCGCGTCTCATCGGAGCACCTCCGGGATATGTTGGCTACGAAGAAGGAGGTCAACTCACCGAAAAAGTGCGCCGCAAACCTTTCAGTGTTGTTTTACTCGACGAGATAGAGAAAGCACACCCCGATGTGTTTCATCTCTTGTTGCAGGTACTTGATGATGGTCAGCTTACTGACAGCCTCGGACGCAAAGTTGACTTTAAAAATACCATTATTATTATGACGTCGAACATTGGAACACGCCAGTTGAAAGATTTTGGCTCTGGCGTAGGCTTCAACACCAGTTCCAAAGAATCGTCAAAAGCAGGTTATGCAAAAAGTGTTCTCGAAAATGCATTGAAGAAAGCTTTTGCTCCGGAGTTTTTGAATAGAATTGACGACGTAATTATTTTTAACAATCTGCAGCGCGACGAGATTCATAAAATTATCGACATTGAGCTTACAGGCGTTTTTCGTCGTCTCGAAGAGCGTGGAATCACTCTAAAACTCACGACCGAAGCCCGTGATTTCATTGTAGAAAAAGGCTGGGATCCCAATTTTGGCGCCCGCCCACTGAAACGAGCCATTCAAAAATACATCGAAGATCCATTGGCCGAAGAAATCATCAAGAACAACAACAAGGATGTTGCCCGCGAAATAACGATGGATTTCTTCAACGAAAACGACGAGTTAACAATCACTACCATGACCTCTGCGGCCATCGAAAACCAATCGGAACCAAAATCGCTGGATTAGGCTCTATCAATAACTCTGAAACAAAACTTCCTGAAAACAGGTTTGTGCATTTTTAGTTGGTCTTTTGATTGACTGAATATTGTACTGAAAAATTGGCTATTGTTTCAAAAAAACCATTAATTTTGCACCTCGAATCTGAAATCTCATAATTATGGCAAAAGAAAATATACCTACTGGTGATGATCGTCTTGAAAACATTTCATCTTCATTATCGAAAGTTGAACAGTTTATTGAAAAAAACAAGAACATCATTTCTTATGTTGTTGCCGGTGTTATTTTGATTATCATGGGAATCTGGGGATACAACCGCTTCATTATGGGACCCAAAATCGAAAAAGCCGCAAATGAGATTTACACAGCACAATACTATTATGAAATGGATTCGCTTGATCTAGCATTGAACGGTGACGGTGTTTATCCTGGGTTCCTTGATATCATTGACGAATACGGCGGAACTCCCTCCGGAAACATTTCGCATTATTATGTTGGAATGATCTACCTAAAAAAAGCCATGTTCGAAGATGCTATTGATGAGTTAAAAAAATTCGATGGCAACGACGATATTATCGGTCCCATGGCTACTGGCTCTATTGCTGATGCTTACATGGAACTCGGTCAGCCCGAAGACGCACTCGATTATTACATCAAAGCTGCAAAGCAATCGGAAAACACTTTTACTTCGCCAATGTATCTGATGCGTGCTGCATGGGTTCATGAAGCTTTGGGTCAGTGGGATGAAGCCATCGCCCTGTATGAGCAAATCAAAACCAAGTACTGGAAGTCATACGAAGCCCGCGAGGTAAAGAAATATATTGCCAGAGCTACAGAAATGAAAAATGCCGGTCAATAGGCATGATTGAAAAGAAAAAAAATCTCTCGGATGTAGGGCATGTTTTGCAGACAGCTGTAAAAATGCGGTTTGCCATTGCTGTTTCGCAATGGAACAGCGAAGTGACCTTTGCTCTGCGCGACGGTGCTATCGCTACATTACTCGAAAATGGAGCTATCACCCAAAACATTGAGATATTTGAAGTTCCCGGAAGTTTTGAGCTTTCAACTGCTGCCGAAATGCTTGCGCAAACTCGCCGGTTCGATGCAGTGATTTGTCTTGGATGTGTTATTCAGGGCGAAACCCGTCATTTTGATTTCATCTGCAATGCCGTTGCCAATGGAATTGCTCAAGTGGGAATTAAGCACGCCATGCCCGTAATATTTGGCGTTTTAACCACCAACACTATGCAACAGGCTCTTGACCGTTCGGGTGGAAAACATGGCAACAAGGGAACAGAAGCTGCTGCCACCGCTATCAACATGGTAGCCCTAAACCAGTCTCTCCGGTAAAACAAACTCATATGCTCAGAATAGTTTTTATGGGAACGCCTGAATTTGCGGTTCCATCGTTAGAAGCCATACTCAACTCAAAGCACGAAGTTGAAGCCGTTGTTACTGCTCCTGACAAACCAGCAGGACGTGGCCGGAAAATAGCATTCAGCGATGTAAAAATATTCTGCGAAAAACACGATATTCCTCTTCTTCAACCTGTAAGTTTGAAAGATGCCGGATTCCTGAATATAATAAAAGGTATTAAGCCCGATTTGATGGTTGTTGTTGCTTTTCGAATGCTCCCCGAAATGCTTTGGAGCATTCCCGAAAAAGGAACCATTAACCTGCATGCATCGTTGCTGCCACAATACCGTGGCGCAGCCCCTATCAATCATGCAATTATCAATGGCGAAAAACAAACCGGACTCACCACATTCTTTATCAATAACAAAATCGATACCGGCAATATTATTAAACAGCAAGTAATCGACATTGATCCCGAAGAAAATATGGGCGAGTTACACGATCGCATGAAAATTGCAGGAAGCCAACTCTTGCTCGAAACACTAGATGCCATCGACAACGGTAATGTTCAGGCTATTACTCAGGAATCGGTTGCTGAAAAACTTATACCCGCCCCCAAACTCAGTCGCGAAACTACCCGAATCGATTGGAACAAAACGGCTGAGCAGATTAATAATCAAATCCGGGGTTTGTCGCCCTACCCAGGCGCCTGGACTACCATGATAGGAAAAGACGGCACCGAAAACAGCTTTAAAATACTTTCTGCAATTGTTGTTGAGGATACTGAACTGCCAGGCGAAGTTGGGAGTATAGAGACAGATGTGAAATCATATATTCATGTGAAATGTGGGACGGGAATGTTAAAAGTGAATAAACTCCAACTGTCTGGTCGCGGAGCGATGTTAACCGATGAGTTTCTAAGGGGTTACGGATATTTATTGATAGATAATAAATATGAATAGTTGACTTGGCTCCTGTTTTATCTATAAAATATGGGTGTTTTGTCGAAAAGTTATTAACCAAACAAGCATTTTATCAACAAAATCGCGCTTTTCGGGCAAAAAGTATTGACAAATCATTTTTCAATCTTATATTTGCGGATTGTTAACTCACAATTATTAACCTAAACCCAAGACAAATGAACAAAGCTGAATTAATTGACGCTATGGCAGCTGCCAGCAAATTGACAAAAGCTGACTCAAAGAAAGCTCTCGACGCTTTCATGACCGTTACAGGCAAAGCTCTGAAAAAAGGTGACAGAATTTCTCTCGTTGGATTTGGTTCTTTCTCAGTTGCAAAGAGAAGCGCTCGTGAAGGCGTTAACCCACGTACAGGAAAGAAAATCAAAATCGCTGCTAAGAAAGTTGTTAAATTCAAAGCAGGTGCAGCTTTAGCTACCAGCGTTAAGTAATTAACCGCCAAGCTTAAGAAAAGGCTGTCCGTCGTTCGACGGATGGCCTTTTTTATTAAAACTTTTCTTTTTGTATTTATGATTATTAGCTAATTGTCGGAAAATATTCTCTAAAAACAATCGCAAAACAGCATTTTTCTAAGCGAAAAAGCTCCAAAAACAAGCAATAGCATACGTTTTTTGTTGAAAACTTGCGAATTTATCAACAATAATGCGTTTTTCGAGAGATTTAACACCGTCAATTCAAATTATAGTGCTACATTTGCAACATTAAATTTTAAAACCCAAAAAAATGAACAAATCAGAATTGATCGATGCAATGGCAGCTGCCAGCAAATTAACTAAAGCTGATACCAAAAAAGCTCTCGATGCTTTCATGACAGTTACAGGAAAAGCTTTGAAAAAAGGTGACAGAATCTCTCTCGTTGGTTTTGGTTCTTTCTCTACAGCCAAAAGAAGCGCTCGCGAAGGCGTTAACCCACGCACAGGAAAGAAAATCAAAATCGCTGCTAAAAAAGTCGTTAAATTCAAAGCAGGTGCTGCTTTAGCCACCAGCGTTAAGTAATTTTCAGACTTACTTTTTTACAAAAAGGCTGCCTGCAAAGGTGGCCTTTTTTGCTTACAAAAAGAGGCTGCTCATGATTTTGAGACAGCCTCTTGAAGATGATAAACTATCAACAACTATGCAACAGAAGTCAACTCGGTTGCAACGGTTTCGAACATGCTGCGTTTGTTACCGTCTTTGTCTTCGAATGCACGGTAGTTCAGAAACCCTTTCACACGGACTTTTTTGCCAGAACGCAGCCATTCAAGCGCTTCGTCAGCAGCTTTG
>PHDB01000133.1 GCA_002842495.1 Bacteroidetes bacterium HGW-Bacteroidetes-6 | reverse complement strand
AGCCAGGGATGTATTTTGTTTTAGTTCGCACAACCGATCAACAAGGACTTCGGAAAATAACGATTGAATAATAAAAAGTGGTGACGTATTGTCACCACTTTCTCTTTTCTCTATGTAAGTTTTGTTTTTACAACAAATCGTTCGCCAAATTGGCAAGTTCGCTGCGTTCGCCCTTCTCGAGTTTAATATGAGCATAAATCTCGTGATTCTTGATTTTGTCAATCAAGTAACTTAAACCGTTACTTTGTGAATCGAGATATGGTGTGTCAATCTGATGAATATCGCCAGTAAAAATAATTTTGGTGTTTTCACCGGCGCGAGTAATAATAGTTTTTACTTCGTGCGGGGTGAGATTTTGGGCTTCGTCAACAATAAAGCAAATATTGCTTAAACTGCGACCACGAATATAGGCAAGTGGTGTGATAACCAGTTTTTCTTTTTCGAGCAAATCGTCGAGTTGCGCTCCTTCTTTTTCGCTGTATTGATTTTTGATAAATTTCAGGTTATCGAAAAGTGGCTCCATGTAAGGATTCAATTTACTTTTGATGTCGCCTGGCAGAAATCCAATGTCTTTGTTGCTCAAAGGAACAATGGGGCGGGCCAGATACACTTGTTTGAAGAGTTTTTTCTGCTCCAATGCTCCGGCAAGAGCCAATAAGGTTTTTCCGGTTCCAGCAACTCCCTGAAGGGTTACAAGCTTGATTTCGGGAGCCATAATAGCATGAAGTGCAAAAACCTGTTCGGCATTGCGTGGTGTAATACGGTATGCCGATTTTTTCTCAAGTTTTTCAATATTTCCAGTTACCGGATTGAAATAAGCCAATACCGAGTTGTGAGTGTTGCGCAAAATGAAATAATGGTTTGGAATCGGATTCTTAATGCCAATTTCGCTGGGGAGGCAAAATCCCTCGCTGTAAATACGATCAATGATTTCTTTAGATAGTCCTTCCACCAACGTTTTTCCTCCATATAACCCTTCAATATCTACTTTGCCTGTTTCGAAGTCTTCAGCTAAAATATTCAGCGCTTTTGCTTTCAATCGCAAATTGATATCTTTCGATACCAAGATCACTCTCTTGTCTTTATTTTCATTCGAAAGCTTAATGGCTACATTCAAAATGCGATGGTCAACTTTGTCGTTGTGATATATTTGAGTCGCATCCGGATTACTGGTTTCATCCATGATAACTGTAAAACGACCTTTGGTTCGCTCAATTTTTATCCAATCGTTAATCGGTTG
>PHDB01000093.1 GCA_002842495.1 Bacteroidetes bacterium HGW-Bacteroidetes-6 | reverse complement strand
CCCCAATCAGGACAATCCGTTGATGAACACCGCCGATAAGCAGGGATATCCCATTTTGGGTCTCGATGTGTGGGAGCATGCTTATTATCTGAATTATCAGAATCGGCGTCCCGACTATGTGAAAGCATTTTGGAATGTTGTAAACTGGCAAGAAGCCGAGAAACGATATATCAACATCATCAAATAACCAATTCATGAAAAACACAATAGTGTTGTTGGGCATACTTCTTTTTGGCTTAAGTCTAAGCGCTCAGACTCATGTTTTCAAGCCTCTTCCATACGGATACGATGCACTTGAACCATATATCGATGCTCAAACCATGGAGATACATTACAGCAGGCATCATCAGGGCTACTACAACAAATTCATGGCCACTATCAAAGGAAATGCTTTTCTGGAAAGGGCTTCGATGGCCGATATTTTTGCACGTATCGACGAATTTCCGGACGCAGTCCGGAATAACGGTGGTGGCTATTGGAATCATGAATTTTTCTGGGAAGGAATGACGAATGGAGGCAAACCTTTGCCCGACGGCGAATTGAAAAACCGCATCGTGAAACAATACGGAAGCTTCGAAGAGTTTGTATCCGCTTTTTCGGAATCGGCATTATCGGTTTTTGGAAGTGGATGGACTTGGCTGATTGCCGACGAAAACGGACTTCAAATAGTGAATACAGCAAATCAGGACAATCCGCTGATGAATACAGCTGTGCAGAAAGGGATTCCTTTGCTGGCCCTGGATGTGTGGGAACACGCATATTATCTGAAGTACCAAAATAAAAGAAGCGATTATATTGCAAACTTTCTGAAAGTTGTTGACTGGCAAAAAGTAGATGCCCGCTACAGGGCTGCACAAAAATAGTTTTCGTAAACTGCTTTTATCAAGTTAGTTTTTTGGTTTAAAATTCCGGTTAACGCCGGAATTTTTTTATTACTATTTGCTACTTAACAGTAATGGCAAGCCTCCTTGCGCGTGACCAAAAGAAATTCAATTATTATACTCGTTCCAACACTATATTTATTACATGTCCGCTAGCATATGGACAGGATGAAGAATAATGATATATAATTTCATTTTAGCATTAGCAATTCAAATTCCGAAATTGTTTTTGGGGAACACTGTCGATTTATAAAACAGTCTCCAACTAAATTAGTATCTTTACAATAAAAATGAACGAAGATACCTCCGGACAAACCTTTAATTGGGTTACTTTATCTAATTTCACCTATCCACATGAGTATATGATGCTTGTTTCATTTCTCAAATCAAATGGAATAACGGTTTTTTCGCGCAACGAAACCCTTGTTTCCGTTGATCCTTTCCTTTCGAATGCGGTAGGTGGAATTGACCTTATGGTTCCCGATACACAACTCGACGAAGCGCGCATTCTCTTTGAAAAATTCAATAGTGTGGATATTAATGTTGATGAAGAATTGGATGATCCAGACTCCGTTTAGAATTGATTTGCAAAATACAAAACTAACGTGTAAAGATAGTCTTGATGTTTGGAAATTATGAAAACACGATAAAGCTTTAAATGCATTTTCAATAAACCACATGAGGCGCCCTAATAGCGCCTCGTGTGAGAAAATAAATCTTTATTTCAGATAAGTGTCGAGCCAGCTTTTAAATTCGCGCTGCCACAAAATAGCATTCTGTGGTTTCAGTACCCAATGATTTTCTTCAGGGAATAAAACAAGTCGTGCAGGAAGCCCTTTAAGTTTAGCGGCTGTAAATGCTTGCATGGCTTGTGTGTAGGCAATACGGTAATCGCGCTCGCCATGAAAAATCAAAATAGGTGTATCCCATTTATCCACAAATAAGTGGGGGCTATTGGCATAAGAGCGTTGAGCAACAGTGTTTTGCTTGTCCCAATACGGACCACCCAAATCCCAATTTACAAACCAAAGCTCTTCGGTTTCGAGATATTGGCTTTCGAGATTAAACATGCCGTCGTGAGCAATGAAAGCTCTGAAGCGCCCTTCGTGATGACCAGCCAACCAGAAAACAGAAAATCCGCCATAACTTGCGCCCACTGCCGCCATTCGGTTTTCGTCGGCATAAGGCTCGGCTGAAACTGCATCGATAGCCGATAAATAATCTTTCATATTTTGTCCACCATAATCGCCACTAATTTGCTCGAGCCATTCCATACCAAAGCCCGGAACACCCCGGCGGTTAGGAGCTACAACAATATAACCGTTGGCAGCCATCATCTGGAAATTCCAACGGTAGCTCCAAAATTGCCCTACCATTCCCTGCGGTCCACCCTGACAGTATAAGATGACGGGATATGTTTTTGTAGAATCGAAATGTGGCGGATAGATTACCCAGGTAAGCATATCTTTCCCATCAGTCGTTTTCACCCAACGCTCTTCGACTTTACCCATGGTGAGCTGAGCCAGCAAATCTTTGTTGATCATTGAAATATTTTCGGCTTTGCCTGTTTTTGTATCAACCGAATATAATTCGTCGGGTTGAGACATGCTCTGGCGTTGTGCAATAATTTTATCGCCACAAGGCTCGAATGCCACATAGTCGTGAACTCCCGAAGTAATAGTAACAATACTGTTATCGTAGAAATCGAGCACGTAGATCTGACGGGTTCCATGCCAGTCACTCATAAAATAAATTTTCTGTCCATCGTCGCTCCAGCGCAATTGCTCTGCACTTTGATCGAAATTGCGGGTGTGTTCGGTTTTTTCGCCACTGGCAATATCCATCACAAAAAGACGGAGTTTATCGGATTCATACCCTTCGCGTTCCATGCTTTCCCAAGCCAGCTTTTTGCCATCCGGGCTAAAAACGGGATTCCAATCGTAACCATTCATTCCTTCGGTCAGATTCATTGTTTTTTTCGATTCCAGATCGTAGGAATACAAATCGGTATTGGTTGATAGTGAATATTCGACGCCCGTCTTTTTACGACAGGTGTAAACAAGCGTTTTTGCATCGGGCGACCAGCAAATCTGTTCGAGACCACCAAAAGGTTTTTGAGGGACTTCGAATGGTTCGCCGTTCAACAAATCAACACCAGTCCCCATTTTCCCATCTTTCAACGGAGCTATAAACAAATGGCTGGTGGTGGTTACCCATTCGTCCCAATGACGATACATGAGATCGTCGATAATCCGGGCATTGGCTTTATCGAGGTCGGGATAGATATCCTGAACTGTTTTGAGCGGCAATTCTTTGGAATAAGCAATATTTTTACCGTCTGGAGCCAGTACGAAACCAGTAATTCCGCCGGTATCCGTCGAGATTTGCATGCGCGACGAGCCATCCGCTTTCATTTGAAAAATCTGCATTTCGCCATTAGCATCGGCTGTCATAAACAAGATGTTCGCAGTGTCTTTCCACTCTGCGTTGTATTCTCCGGCGTCGGTATTGGTAATGTTTTTACGGTCGGAACCGTCGATATTCATCACATACAAATCGCGGTTGCCTTTGTTCTGTTTCGCATCATACCATGTAACTCCGAAAAGGATCTTGGATTTGTCCGGTGAAACCTGAATGTCGGAAACGCGACCCAATGCCCACATTACTTCGGGAGTCATTACATCGCTTTCAAGTTTCAGATTCTGTGGACCAATAATATTGCTTTTGTTATCCTGATGTCCGGATTCGCAACAAGCGGCGACCAAAAGTGGCAAAATTGCCAATAAAAAATATTTCTTCATTGTTGATTGTTATTTGCCTTCAATTCTGTTGAGACCTTCGATTGCTTTATCGTAGTTATCAATTATTTCCAATGCCTTTTTGTAGTCGCTGCGGGCTTTATCGAATTTGCCCAGTTGCTCGTATGCCAATCCTCTATTGTACCATGCTTCGGCATATTGAGGATCGTATTCGATGGCTCTTGAAAACTTCTCTATGGCTGTATTGAAATTCTGTAGATGTACCAAATTAATGTATCCGATATTGTACCAAGCACTTTTGTTTCGTGGATCGATTTGCAAAATAGCATCGTACTGAATGAGTGCATCTTCAATCATTTCCTGTTCCTGTAACCACAAACCGTAATGGTAACGAGCCTCCACCGATGCGGGGCGAATGCGTACGGCTGTTTTTAGATAATTACCGGCAATAGGGTCACCTTTAACCTGAAAAACATGACCCAGCATGACAAAAGCATCGTAATACTCTGGATCGTTTTGGGTGGCTTGCTGCAGATTGAAAATGGCTTTTGCTGTATCGTCCTGTTCGAGCAAAGCAAAACCCTTGATGAAATATCCCTTGGCATTGTATTTATCGATTTCAAGTGCTTTATTGCAATACAAATACACTTTGTCGTAATCCTCGAGGAAAAGATACAACTCGGCTAACTTGGTGCTGGGTTCGGGATTGCGCGGATCCATCTCGAATGCTTTCATCAGCGATTTTTTCGACGATTCAATATTGCCCATGGCAAGATAAATGTCTCCCAAAAGAATCTGATAATTGGTGTTTTGCGGATTAAGTTCAATTGCTTTTCTGATATCGCTCAGCGCTTTGTCAGGCTGATTTTGTTGCAGATACAATTCGGCTCTTATTTTATACAGACTATCTACATTGGGATTGGCTTCGATACGCTTACTTATTTCGTCGAGTGGGTTTAAAACCGAATCAATTCCCGAAGATTCGGTACTCTTATCGGTTCCGCTTCCGCAAGAGGCTATCAAAACAGCTGAAATCAAAGCCGCAAGAACAATTATAATTGACCGTATTTTCATTGTTCTTTGAGTTTTGCGATAACTTTCTGTTCGAGCTCTTCCATCAATTCGGGATTGTCGAGCAATAGTGATTTCACTGAGTCGCGTCCCTGACCAAGTTTAGTTTCTTCGTAGCTGAACCACGAGCCGCTCTTTTTGATGATATTCAAATCGACTCCCATGTCGATAATTTCGCCTACTTTCGAAAAGCCCATTCCGTAAACAATGTCGAGTTCAGCCTGTTGGAAAGGAGGAGCAACTTTGTTTTTTACCACTTTTACTTTCACACGATTACCTAGTACGTTGTCACCGTCTTTAATCTGAGCCATGCGGCGAATATCGATTCGCACCGAAGCATAGAATTTAAGGGCATTTCCACCTGTGGTTGTTTCGGGATTGCCAAACATAACGCCAATTTTCTCGCGAAGCTGATTAATGAAAATACAAACCGAGCGTGTTTTGCTGATGGTGGCAGTAAGCTTACGCAGAGCTTGCGACATCAAACGTGCATGGAGACCCATTTTGGAATCGCCCATTTCACCCTCAATTTCGCTTTTGGGAGTAAGAGCTGCAACTGAGTCAACTACGATAATGTCAATAGCACCACTGCGGATCAGATTTTCAGTAATTTCGAGTGCTTGTTCCCCATTGTCGGGCTGCGAAACCAATAAATTTTCGATATCAACGCCTAATTTTTTAGCGTAGTTAATATCAAAAGCATGTTCGGCATCAATAAAAGCAGCAATACCGCCTTTTTTTTGAGCTTCAGCAATGGCATGAATGGCCAGTGTGGTTTTTCCGGAGCTTTCAGGACCATAAATTTCAACAATCCGACCTCTTGGAAAACCACCGATACCAATGGCTAAATCGATACCGATGCTTCCTGTCGAGATGGCTTCGAGCTGTTCGGGTGGTGTATCGCCCAATTTCATTATAGTTCCTTTTCCGTACGATTTTTCCAAACGTTCGATGGTCATCTGCAACGCTTTCATCTTTTCGCTGTTCACCGGATTTTCTTTTTCCTTGCTCATATTGTTTTATTTTAATAATTCCAAAATTTGGGCAGTGCTGGCCTTGGTTTCAACCTTGGTTATCACTTCCTCAACAATACCTTTTTCGTCGATAACGAATGTGCTACGCAAAATACCTTCGTAGCTGCGACCCATGAATTTTTTTGGACCCCAGACACCATAGGCCTGAATGATTTTCTTTTCGGTGTCAGCAACCAAAGGAAATGGCAGGTCGAATTTAGTAGCAAACTTAATATGCGATGTCATGTTATCGGCACTAATACCAATCACAAAAAAGCCCTTTTCAAGCAACATTTGATAATTATCTCTGAAATCGCAGGCTTCGGCAGTGCATCCGGGAGTGGAATCCTTCGGGTAGAAATACACGACCACCTTTTTTCCAAGCAAATCGCTTAGATTCATTGTCTTTCCGTCGGAGCCGGTGAAGGCAAAATCAGGTGCTTTAGTGCCTTTTTCAATCATGGGAAGAAATTTTGTTAAAAGTACAACATTCTCGAAAAATGAAGGAAATTTGTTTTCAACATCGCATTGACAAAAATAGAACAACAATTCTAAAATTAATCGATTCTAAGTGTTTATAGTCGTTTATAAACGAATATAAACATTTACAACTGGTTGTTGTCGTTTAGCTTCCCAATAAAAAAGCCTGTCGAAAAAACTCCAACAGGCTTTTTGAAAAAACAGGAATACTTATTTCTGCTTGAAATAACCGTTCACTTCGTTAAAATTACTGAAATCGAGATTGTTTTGTTCTGCCATATGGAAAACATTAGCCGGAATAACAAAAATTCTGACTGAATCCCAAATGTTATCGGCACCTGTATAAGAAGTGCCATCAACATTGTGAATTCTGATTGTTACATCGCATGATGTTGTGTTGGGATATATGAAATATCGAGTCAGATACGATGCGTTTGGTCCAACCTGTCCTGCCTGATACCACAGGGAACTAGCTGAAAAATAAGGCAGGATCATTGAAGAATCTGTCATTCCTGATGTTATGGGCAACGTGTTGGAGATATAAGTATTTGTCGTCGAAATGGTATCGCCGGGAAAACCATATACCATCACATTTGCATTGCCATCAGTTCCGTTTGTGCCGTCAATTCCATTGGTTCCGTTAGCTCCTTTTGGTCCTTCGGGTCCTTCGCAGGAAACTGTAATAAGTCCAAAAAGAAGAATTACAGCAATTAAATTCAGAGTTTTCATAATTATTTTTGTTTGATTTTGTACAAAAGTAATCATTTTTTGTCACTAATGAAATTATTTTATAGGCATACGACATAAGTTATCTTATATTATTTGTTATTTATGAATATTTTAAAAAATAATTTTTATGAAATAAATGCAATATTTCATCCTAGAATTTATTATTTTTAGACAGAAGAACCAAACCAATAAAAACCAAAGACCATGAAAAAAACATCTTTCATCATCCCTCTGATGCTAACAGCGTTGTTTGTTGTTGGCTGCGGTGGCAAAAAGCTCGATTCCGGTGATAAAAAATCGTCGGGTAACTACGAAAATGAAACAAGCAGCGCCAGCGACGATGCAATTATGACGACCGAAAGCTATGAGGAATCGCCTTCCTCAATGCAATCGAAAAGCAAAAGCGAAGGTCTCAAAGATGAATCAGGTGGAGAATCGGAGAGCTTTCAAATGATGGCTTCTTCGACAGCTGCACGTATCGGAAAAGTGGATTCGACCCGTAGACTTATTCGAACGGTTGACATGAAATTTCTAAGCGATGATGTTGTTAGCACATCGTACCGAATCGAAGACATTATTCGAAAAATGGACGGGTTTATCGAATTTACAACTATTGAGAGCGAAATATCGCGTACCCAGACCACGCGTATCAGTTCTGACTCTCTCCTGGAATCGACCTATTATCATTTTGTGAATGATATGACGTTGCGTGTTCCGGTAGCCAACCTCGATACAACGCTTAAACTGATTGCTCCCATGATCGATTTTCTCGATTACCGGACTATCAAAGCCGAAGACATAAGTTTTACATTGCTTCGCAAAGAGCTGGAACGCAAACGTCTTGACTTGTATAATATTCAGGTCAGCAGCCTTTCAACCTCGGGATCTTCGAGTGACCGACTAAGAGCGATTGAGCAGCAACTGCAGAAACAAATCGAGAACGATGAGGCCAGAATTGAAATGCTCGAACTCGATGACAAAGTAAAGTTTGCCACTATATCGCTTCACATATATGGTCGCGACAAGGTACGTCATGTCATGCTTAAAGACGAAGAAAAAATAGCTTTTTACAAACCGGGTTTTGGCAGTATGATTGTTCAGGCTATTGAAAAAGGTTGGTCGGTACTAAAATATTTGGTATTTGCACTTGTTGCCTTGTGGCCACTGTACCTGATAGGTGCTTTAGCCTGGGGAACAGTTGTTTACATCAAAAGAAGAAGTTTGAAGAAAAAGACAAAAGAATAGACTGAAAATGCCGGAGTAGTTTGCTATCGGCTCTAAACCCGGAAGCAGTCGTCAATACAAAAGAGAGGCGACTGCTTTTTTATTTATATTTGAAAGCTAACTCCACAATTTTAGCCAATGACGGATTCGACATGGACTCGGTTTGATTATACAATGTCTGAGCATTTTTAATCAGCGATGCAGTTATAGGGAAACGTAAATATTCAGGGCGAGGTCCTTCAGGCTCAATACGCACACGATCGAGACCATCAGCATCTTTCAATAAATTGATCACTTCAATATCGGGGTGGTCGGCTGGCGGCTCATTATCTTTAGAATGCCAGCGAATAGCTTCGTAAACGGTGTTGTATTCCTTCTCGTTAAGCCCAACGTATTCGAACTTGCTTTTCCAAAGCGGTAGATGTATATCGGCCGAGCGCAGCCCATGGCGTGGTCCGTATGCATCGTTGCAACGCCCCATGTCGTGAACCACAGCTGCAAAAAACGCAAGTCGTCCTTTGTTGGGCATATTCAGCTTTTCGGACAACACGCAAACCCATGCCATAACACGCATAGTATGCATTGGACCATGGAAAACAGAAGCAACTTCGAAATCGGAAGTTTTTGGCTCTAATAACTGCAGATGGTCCGGATTATCCCAAATATAGCCCATCATTCTCTTTTAAGCATTGTGTCGAAATCGGGGATAAACGATTTTATTTTCTGTGCAAGCAATTTTACATCGCCTTGAAGGGTTCCATATTCTTCGCCACCACAAAAATAAATGTTCCCGTCAATCAACACCGAGTCGTTAATATCCCACACTTTAACCGATGCCCCTGTTCCGCCGACACAGCCATCGGATTCGCGCTTTGTGACTTGTTTGAAAGCAAGAGAAGTATATGTGTCGACAATTTCGGAAAACTGCTCTTTGGTGATTAACACCGCTGTATCAGTGAGAATGGTGCCATAACTGTCCACTTTTATGGCTATGGAATCGGAAGTCACCAACAGCGAATAACTACGATGATATTGTGGTGGTACCGACGAATCGTGATAGTCGTAAAGGATTGTCCCTATCTGTGGTTTTTCGTTTGTCATATCTTTTTGATTTTTACAGGAAAACAAGACCAATAGCAAAAGGATTGCAATATATTTCATGTTTTTTTTGATTCAAAAATACAAATTAATCAACAGAAGTTTATTTACTAATATCGATTTGTATTTCCGAGCCGGCTTCAACAGATACTTCTGCTATTATTGCAAACATTTACGCGCTGATAATCAAAATATTCGTTGATGTTTTGTCTTCAGTATAATTGAATTGTTGGCAGAATAGGGATCGATGACCATTGATTTTTTATCCTGTACGAAACAAGCAAAAAATGACGAACAACGTTTGATACTACACCAATGTATCCCGTTAAGCAATAGCCGGCATAACGGAGATTTTGTATCTTTGTCGTTCGTTTCGTTGTGAAAAAGATATTCTACATAAATATTACAGAATTAACTATTTTGCCTGAATCTGTTTTACGCCGGAATGCTTAAATATGAAAGAATCATGAAAGAAAAGAGAGAAACCAATGCGGCCGCAGAAAAAGTAAAACCCATTAACATCGGCCGACTACGACAAAACGATAACATTACACAGCGCGAACATGCCGAATTTCATAATTGCTATTCGGTGCAGAGTGTAAAAGACGATATTCGCTTTCTGCAAATCGTGTATCAGAAACCCATTTCAATTTCACCCGACGATGTTACTATCGACTTTGTTAACAATCTGAAAGTGATTGGAAAAGATATTTACTTCTTTTTCAAGTTGTTGGAGACCGATATGAATCCGCAGAACTATATCAAGGCAAAATACGAATTCATTAAGCATAGTATCCCGAACGGAGATCCGAATCTTTTTTATATTGCCTGGAATGGATTAATCAAAAATGATAGTTTTCGTCGATTGCTGATAAAAACATTCAGTCTGAACCGGTTTTCCGATATACTTGCTCCTCAAAGTAT
>PHDB01000015.1 GCA_002842495.1 Bacteroidetes bacterium HGW-Bacteroidetes-6 | reverse complement strand
GTCGTCGTCGCTCTCATCGAAGGTACCCAGACCCGGATCGTCAATGTCGGTGGTATAGGTCGATGTTATATCATTATACCCCAGCAGCATGTTGTTCATGCGCCGGTCGTTGATGCTGGTCAGCCCGTTGGTCGTATATCCGTAAGTCAGATTGTCCATACTATAATTTCCAACCTCTCCGTTACGGAACAAAGATAATATATTTCCGTTAAAGTCGTATGTGTATAAAGAATGATATGCCTGACTTTCTCCTGACCCGTTTCCCCATTCATTATAATCCAGAATATCCGGATCGTTATACATGGTTGCTTCTTTCAGACGATTGAGTTTGTCGTATCTAAAAACGTATCCTTGTAAATCCATCTGTTGTTCCTGGCTGTTGTACAAACCTGTATTCCAGGCAGCAATATTACCATTATACAAGTCGTAAACAGCTGCATAATAATCGGAACCAATATCGATAGTGGGTTCAAATTCGGGATTGCGCCCGCTGTAGGTGCTGTTGCAGATAACTACATCAGCCGGATTCTGTTTAAAATAGGTCAGTGCGAAACCCAATGCGTCTTCGGCAAAACAGGCATCGGGGTTGTTGGAACTTCCGCTAATCCGTCCGTTGCCATCGAGTCCCGGGTCGCGGCTGGGTCTCAGGGTCACCGAATTGATGGCCTTTAACCAGCCATTAATTGTATAGATATAGTCGAGACCCTGCACATGGTATTGTCCCAGTTCCAAACGCGCCATGGTACCCATACTGTTGTAGAGTTGTTTGGCATCCTGCGACCACACAAAACCGTCGCGGCTGGTGTAAACGGCCCGCAGGCGATTGTTCACATCGTAGCTGTAGCGGTGAATGAATTGGTCGTACTGGCCACTCTGATACACCAATTGCTTCACATTGCCCGAGAGCAGATCGTAGCTGTAGTCGGTGCGGGTAATCCGCATCCACAAAGGATCGAGTTCGGGAATATCGCGCAACACCGTTTTGGCATTTCCATGCACGTCGTAGCTGTAGTGTATGGCACTCTCGTAGGTACCATCGTTATTCTCATCCTTGGTGACACTGCTCACCCGGTTGCGGATATTCTCCTGTCCCGCACTGCCAAAGAGGGTGCTTATACCGCTCAGGCTTTCGTCGTAATACGTTCGCATTACCTGACTCAATGCGCCCGAACTGATGGTACTGTACCAGGTGGTATAGTAATCGTCGGTAAGGGCATCGTCGTCCTTGTATATCATGAATGCCTCGTAATCGGGGTAGGGATCGGTCTCCTGGCCGCTCACACCCGGATCGTCGTAAAGGCTGGCTTCGCCGGTTTCTTCGATTCGGCCAAAATCGTCGTAAACGGTGTAAGAGTATCGACGGTAATCGTTGATGCCGGTTTGCTGTTTTTTGTTTTGCGACACAATAATGCGCCCCTTGTCGTCGTAGAAATATTGGGTGGTGGAGCCGAAATCGTAGATGCCGGATCCCTGATAGGTTTCTTTCATGCCGTCGGGGATGGTCTGCTCAGTCACCAGCTGATAGCTGTTGTATTCGTAGCTGGTTACCATGCTATGGTTGGGATACACAGCCGGGTAAGTAGTCGGATTGTTTCGGTGCTGCTGAACTTGGGGAAGGTCGAGTACCGCAATCGGATGCACTCCTTCGGGTGGCACAGTGCGTACCAGATTACCGGCCTGATCGTAGTAGTACAATGTGTAAAGAAATTCATTGCTTTCGTAATAAACACCAAAAATCTCCCGGCTTTCGATATTATTGAGTGCCATTTCATTATAAGCATCGATGGTAAGAGGAAGCTGCTGACCGAGCAACTGGTTGTAGAGTAGTAGCTCCTGAAAATCGGCTTCGGCCTGGTTCTGAGTCTCGCAATCGGTTATCAAATCCTCCAAGGTGGGTTCCGCGGGGTCGAAATCGATACACGATAAATACGCTGGGAAACTATAGCCCTGAAGGGTAGTCCAAGACGGATTGCTGCTGCTGCATTCGCTCACCCACCGGCTTACATCGCTATCGCTGAAAGATGCGTCAAACAATTCGTTCAGTGCTTCGGCTGTTTCATAAGCATCGCTGTTGTGCGACTCGTAAAAATTCGTAAAAATTTCGCAGCTACAGGTAGCCTGATTGCTCGAATATACATGCACCGGCACCGGACAGCCCGAAGTGTAGCAATTGGTCACCACATCTTCGAAGGTGTACCAGTCTTTAGGATTATTGGGACCTACAGCAAATGTTCCTTCGTCGTCGCCCCAGTAACCATTGTCTTCGCCGCAACTGTTCATACATATCTCTGTCAGCCAGCCCTTTACATCCTGCGTGGTATAGCTGCCACTCAGGGTGCAGTTGGATAATCCGGACATCCACCCTGCTGCTGCATCTTCGCAGTTGGTGGTACACACACTGCTTTCTGTTACTGTTACATTCTGCATAAAAGCATCGAACAAATCTTCGCCTGCTGCCAACGGACAGCTTGTACCTAGTGCTTCGTAAATGAAGTTTTCGGGATAACGGGCCGACATGCCTGCAAATGTAGCTGGCGAGGTTACCAAGCCATTGTCGTCTATCTCAAAGGTGCTGTTGCAATTTCTTGATGCTATGCCATAAATAAGATAGTTCTTGTAGAACTGATAGGTGGACCGGAAAAATGCATAGGCACACATCTGACCAGTGCCAGTACCTATAAGTCCCGAATAGCTTCCACCGCCATGCAGCACCTGAAAAAAGTCGGTGGTTGCCTGCGATACACTGGCATTGCCTAAGGCTATATCGTCAGGATCGTCTAAAACATACCAAATGCTGTAATAAACATCGTTTTGGGTTTCATAAAAATAATGGGTCAGATAATCCTCTAGCACATCTGAATTATAAACACTGGTACAAATGGTATCGTTGCAATCTACAAACGGATCAACTACCGATGGGGTACTGGCGTTTAAATAACAAACATATCCTGTATTGTCGCTTGTCTCATCTTCGCTGCCTGTATTGCAATACACCGTAAGTGCAAGTGGATTAAAATAGCCTTCGCTCGATGCTGTTGCATCGTTGCTGCAGTTGATCATGTCCAAATCGTATGCGTCGGATAAGGTCATCCATGCATCGCCATCCGGTCCACCGCATTTGTTCTGGCAATGCTCCAGATATTGGCAATACTCCGGATGAAACGGAAGTAATCGCTCATCCCAGAATGCACCATAAGCCTGACCATCCCAATTGTCTTTTTCGTCGTCCCACGCTTCGCGAACTTCGTCCCAGGTGGTAAAACTGTATCCGCCACCGGAGGCATTGATAATATTGTTGAGTATATCTGTGCTGCTTTGTGCATCGATGTATTCCATCATATAATCAATATACTGCGACTCATATCCGGAAGTCTCGGTGATATAATGCAAGTTAACCATCAAACCACCGTTTCCGTCAGATACCAGGCGTGCCGGCAGATTATCAAAATACTGTCCGCCGGGGCTCATATCACGCAGCATCAGCCTGCGGGTAAATTCACAGGGGCTTTCACTCATTATGGGTTGCTCGCCGCACGACTCTTCCACGCAGGCAACCATAAGTACCCATGCTTCGTGTTTATCTATCACTACGCCTTCATCATCAATATAGATGGTGTCGCCCTGGGCATCCAAACCCAATACGTATTGCATACGACATACATTCTCACAATCGAACAAACAGGGCGATGGCATCAATTCGGGCATTTCTACACAGGTTTGAAGGTCGGCAAAATTCGCTTCTATCCATTCAACAGGGCTATCGCTCAGGGTTACCCGCTTCACGATGGTGTATTCGCCGATAGCCGGAGCTGTAAAAGTAAACTCTTCGCCATTGATTCCGGTTATATCGTTGTATTCGTAGCAATCTCCGGCAGCAGCTCCATTTATGTCTACCGGGTCGTCATACTCGTCGAATGCACAAATGGTTACATTGTATTTTGCAGTAATGTTATCGGGCATACAATCAACGGTGCCGCTGGTTCCGAATAATGCATAGCCAAAATGAAACTCCTGGTTTACCGATGAGGCAAAAAGCTGATAGGTTGCAACACTTTCGTTGTTTTGTACTTCGTTAAGCAGCATCAGGTCGTTGTTTACAGTACTGCTTCCTGGCGTATTGTACACATCCAGAAGGTTAGCGGCATTGCCTCCGTCGATTGACGTAGCTATCACCCGACCATGAAGATCGCTGATGCTGTAGCTTATCTGACCATTACCATCAACCATGATTTGTTTATGATAATTCTCGGCAATACCGGCTTCGTTGCCAAAAAGCATGTCGAGCTGATTCTGGTCGGCATTGCAGCTGTAAACCATCACACCATGATTGCTGCCGGCTTTGAAATCGGAGCCGGCCAAAAAGCTTCCGCGAACACGGCCGGTACCGTCGCTACGGTATATTGTACGGCGGTACGGATAACCATCGGCATCGGGCAGCCATGCTTCGAGATTCTGCTGGTTTGGATTATCATCAGAATAGAAATTGCCACTTCCATAACCGGAACTCATGCCATCCGGGTTGTAAAGCTTGGTGTCGCCGTCAATATTATTTTTATCGAAAGTTCCGTTGAAAGCATCATAAAACGCCAATCCCTGATTGTCGATTGAAGAAGGAAGTATCTCTGCTGCCACCCGGCCATTGTAATCGTAAATGGCTTCTCCGACAATAGCTTTTTTCTCTTTACCATTGATAAAGCCCACACTTTGTCGTACATGACCCAATCCATCTACATATTGTATCTGTTCCTGATAGTTGCCCTGCTCGGTATAGCTCACGCTGTGCTGCCAGTTCTTTTCTTCTTCCAGCCCGCTAAAATAGTATTTATGTGCTGTCGGGATGTCTTCAACATATACACTTCCGCCCGGGTTGTAGCTCCAAAGGGTTTGTTCAAGGCTCCCTACATAGGAAATATCGTAGTAGTAACCTTTTCCGCGAACACGGTAAACGATGGCTCCACTGCTATAACCCATCGGTATGCGGAACCAGTTGTTGGTTGTATTGATACGGTACGCGTTGCTGAAATCCACTTCGTACTGGTCGGGCTCTATATTTGTAATATCCGGGATATCAACAAAAACCCATTCCACATCGTAACTCTCGGCTCCGTAAACAAATGGCCACGATATGGCCAAACTCCCGGGTTGCTGAAACAAGGTGGAACTTACTCCTGCTGTTGGGGTGCTGTAGGTGTCTATCTTGTAGTAACGATCGGTGGTCAGCTCTACATCCAATAATAAATCGTTGGGACGAGCCATGCTTAGCAACTGTCCTCCGCTATCACGAAATTCTATTCCTGTTATGGTTAATACGGCCTTATAGCCTCCATCGGCGTAATTTTTCACTGCTTCGGTAATATATTCTCCGGTCGGACCGTATTCTACCAATAGTGTTTGTCCCGTATAGTCGTAGTAACTACCTGTTGATGAATATAATCTCAATGTATATGTTATTGTGCACTTCCAGTAGCTTGCATAATACTGAAGAATATCGCTCTGATCGTAATGCAAACGAACGTTCACTTCCGTACTGTTGTTCACAAAATAATCCTCGTAAGTAGTCGGGTTGGCCAACATATAAGCGTAATGCTGATCTTCCACACTTATCTGTGAATTATTCAACAAAGCACTGCCGCGCAATCCGTCCAATATCGTTTGATTATGCGAAAAAGTTTGAAATGAAATGCTTGTAAGAGCAATTACCATTAACAATTGAAAGCGTTTAATAATCATAACACCTGAATTTAATGTAATTCAACTACATTATAACTTGAAAAATCTCCGACACCAGAATATTTCCCATGTGTTTTTTTCACATAGGATTTCAGATCGAACCAGGATTTACTGATCGATTCATTCAGAATTGTCTTTGTGAAATCGACCTGAACCCTTCGGAAAACCACTCCCTCAAAATCGCTGTAGAAATATTCAACCCTGATCAGAAGGTTTGTTTCATTGTTTACCGTTATTCTGATCCGATCAATTCCAAGCTTTTCAACAGTTCCGGTTTCAATAACACTGATATTATTTTCGGAAGACACCAATTTGTAGTGCATGTCTTCGTCGGTGAAAGTTGCCCAGGGAGCATCGAAATCCTGCTCCCGTACTTTCTGAATCTGAATAGATTTTCTGCTTTTATCAATCAAAAGATCAAAGTCCGAAGCTGTATGCACCGAAATACGATCGAACGCATCGTGATAAAACAGATTTTTAAGCTTTCGGGTAGATGCTGTCATGGTTTGGGAAGGTTCTTTATCGGCAATTCCCGAAAACATGCTGACATTCATTTCGATCTCGTACGACAGAGCCGTGGAATAATTCTTCGCAATATCGCGGCACTGAGACATTGCTCCCGAGTCCTGAGCAAACACGGCAACCGGTAATGAAATATTCAGAACCAGTACTATTGAAACATAAAAACAAAGCTGAAGTATTGCTCTCATAATCAGTTGTTTTGCCGTACATTTTTCCACATACTACCTACCGATGTTCTGCCTTTGGCAGTCTCCCTGAGCACATTCATGATTCCACCTTCATTGTTGTAAACATAAATGGTGGCAAAATTCTGATCGTCGAGTTCGGCTTTCAGTTGCATAGTCTTGGCATCAAACACCATGGTTTTCATGGAACTATTGAAAGGATGAATGCGAATATCATCAAAATACGACCGGGTGCCTGCCGACAGAATGATCTGGAAACTGGTAAAGGTACCGGAAGGAATTTCGAATTCGCCATACATTCTTCTCCATCCGTCAATATGATCGCCGGTGTTGGTCAATGTTATTGTTTTAATTATACTACCGTTGTATTTAATGGTAGCAACAGCAGAAGATGAATGACCTCCGGTAATATTTGCCCAGGTGCTGAATACGTATTTTTTTGTTCCGGATGCAGGAGGTACTGGCATAAAATACGGATTATTGCTCTCGCTGGGTGTTGAAACCGTAGTATATGAAACATCTTCATCCGGCGAAACCTGTAAACTGTATTTGCCCGTATGGGCATAATCCGGGTTCAAAACAGGCGCGTCGGTTCCTTCTTTAAAATTCAAATGCCCATGACCTTTGTTTAAGACGTAGTTGCCTCCGGCATAATCTTCGAAGCCATCGAAAGCCATTTCGAAATAGCTGCAATTGCTGGCAGCTGCAACAGCTACATCGCGCGCACCTTCGATATATTGGCCATACAGAGCCGAATTTTTGTTATTGAGGATATCCTGATTCTCAAGCGCCCAGCCAAATGGCGAATATCTCGAAATTTCTGAATTCTGCCTCCATTCATCGGGATTATTACCTGAAATCCAATCGTAAACCGAAAAGTAAGCATATTCTCCATCGTCCGATATATCGTTTTGTGTAACCGATTCATGAATCCTGTTCACTAAAAACGTGTGGCTGCTCTTGTTGAACCAACGGCCTTTGGCTCCGTAACGGTAGGGATTCTGTACTGAACGCGTACTGAGGGGTTGCCCATCTACATCCGGATCGTTTACATCGGCATAATTGAATGTCCAGTCGTCGCTGAATTCGGTGGATTGGGCATGAAGTACACCTGCCATACAGTCATCGAAACAATTGTCCGGATCGGACCAGATACCGTAAACATTTACATCACCTGTAGGAGTACTGAGTGTTATTACAACACTGTTTCCTGTTTTCTGAAATTCTTTCACGATAGAAGTTGCCTCAATCTCACCTATGGGAAAATACACCCTGGCACTACATCCCCCTTCTCTCACAAAAGAAAAATATTCAGGCTCAAAATCCACATATATATCCGAATTGTCCGGTGTATTATCTGTGCTTAACAAATACTGATCTTTACAATAAATATAACCGGTATATTTATCAACGATCTGATAGCCGGGATTGGTTATGTCAACAACCAACCCATTACCGTTGCCGATATTCAGAATTTGTTCATTAATAACCTGAAACAATGGAGACGAACCTCCACCAGCCAATGGATTATCCAAAGTAACAATGCTCCCGCAGCCAAGCCCGGTCATATTTCGTTTTCCGGAACGAACGGTAGTGATATTCAGACCTGTAGCCGAAGTGGTTTGTCCGTTTTCATCGATAAGGTTAATGGAATTGGCTCCTATAGAGTTTACCCACAATTTTGTATAGGTGGGCGTTGCCCCATATTGGGCAAGAACTTCGTCGCCCGAAGTATAGAAAGAAAGCTGAGTGCTTGATAATCCCACATCGCCTCCCGAAGTCATGGTCAGCCCTCCTATCGACAATCTGTAATTATCATTGGCCGGTTCCATCCCGGGATAGTAGCTATGAGCCATATAATTGTAAGTATAAATGGGATCGCCAAACTCGTTGAGAGCCTGCGAAAGCACCGGATCGCCGGTTGCAGCATCGTAAACCAGATTCTGCACTTCCGATTTCTGCCCTTCACCTTTGGATATTACTTTCTCTATAATTCCGTTTCGTTGAACCACTTTCATGGTCGAAAGGATTTGTATCGTGTTTTCGTCATAGAACAAATCGGGTAAAAGTAAAGGGACAAAAACTGGGGGAGTTATTTCGACGTTGACCTGGGTGCCTACCGATTCAACAACAGAATGATTCTCGTTTTCCGAAACAAACAAGTCGCGCTCAACTCCCATCTCTTCGGTACTGATTGTACCATCGGAAAACTGTACCTGAACAAGATTGTTCAGTTTATTCGAACTGTTGGGATTGTAAGGACTTTGTGTTTTGTATATATAACTTGTCTTCGACACCGGCTCAATCGTTAAATCGTAGGGGTTGTCGTTTGTCTTATACGTCGATATAGCCTCAAGCTTTCCGTGCATATTGTTCAGCGTAATCTGATAACCTTGCGAAAAAGCATTGTTGTTGTATTTTTTCGAACCAATCAGTGGAATATAAAAGGTTTGTTTACTCCGTATTTTTGAAACTTCGGTAAATTCTTCAGTAACAGGAAAGTCTTTTGCTGTATAAAAATCGTAACGCGTTATTCCGGCTCCGCTCTTTTTGAAGTCTGTTCCTGCGGGAGTAATATTCCGCACAATAACCTGACTATACCCGACAACAGGCGAAGGATAATAATCTTCGGTTAATGGCTTTTCAATATTAAACATTCTATATTCCTTCGTTTTATCGCCACTATAGGTTTCGGCCCTATAACGGCATGCGTTTTCGTCGCCACCAGCCAAAGGCTCATAGGAAGCAACTCCCGAGCTTCGTCCGTCGGGCAATCTGTATTCGAAAGACTGACCATAATCGGAACCTTGCCCCGAAGTAACATCATCCCAGTTGTCGTGGTACATGATTTTTGAAACACGGTGACCTCCACCATATTTGATGCCATCGATAACCGGAATACGAACAAACGAAGGGCGATACTTAGAATTACTTGTGCTTAACAGCATCTTCGAGGCATATTGATTAATGTGGCATGTAGTATACAAGCCCATCAAGGTCTGAAATGTGTTTTGATATAATGCGATAAACTGGGTTATCAACTCTCCGATGAAACCATTGTGGCTCAACGAAGGGTTTAGCAATTCGGGTCTTGAGTAGTACATATACTGCCATGCAGCTTTCGAGAACGGATGTGTGTTGCCACTATTTTCGTGCACCGGAACCGCTTCGAGTGTTATAAATCCGCAATGAACTCCTCCATAATCCACAACACCCCAGGAACCAGCATCCTTCGATATTTTAGCATACCCTTCCACATAATCGTAGGCTTCATCAAGTCCGTACTCCGATCTATCCATCAAGTCCATGAAAGCTTTAAAATACAATTCATCCTGAGCCAATACCGAATTGAATATGGAATCGGCAGTCGTGTTGCTATTATCCAGTTCGAAATATATTCTTCGTGTATTTTTATCGACCAGGCCAAAGTCGGCTCCGTCAACAACTCCGTTCGCATCGCCGGTTGCTATAACTCTAGCCATCTCCATTGCCGGCTTATCCTGAACATAAGCATAATCGTCGGGTTCATATGTAATATCAATACTGGCCCCGCTTGGAAGGTTTATTGTTTTCAGATTCCACACTCCTGCATTTGTATTTCTGTCAGAGTAAGACGAAAGCTGATTGGTGTATGGATTATCGACCGAAGTGATGGTGTTTGTACCAATCACCCGCTCCGGCTGGTAGGTTCCCCAGCGATCGGTTTGACCCATCGAGTAATCGGGATTTTCGGTAGATAAATTGTAGTCAAACGTATATGGGCTCTGGACGCCCTTTTTATTCATCTTGTATGTATAATAAACACCTGTAAGTGTAAGTTTTCCATTGCCTTCTCCATCTCCGGTAACTCTATTTGGAATTTCCTCACACAAATTGTAACTATAAGTGAAATGCACTGTTTTTTCAGGAATCATTAAACCCAAATCACCATAATTATCGCATGTTTTGCTGAACAATGCAATACTATCAAGTTTTTGCGGTTTGTTCGATGCATCTATTCCTGTACTTTTTTCTAAATCAACTCCTCGTGCATCCTTACGATCGCTTATGTAAAAAACGGCAATATGCGTTTTGGTTTCAATTGAATTGATATAATACAATTCTTTTTCACCGTACATATAAGTTGCTTTGTCATCTCCGTCTTTTGAGTAATACCCAGGGCTGTAGTTGGCGTCGGTAAAAGGGATCCTCCATTTATAGTCGTTGCTTGTTTTGCTGTAATTCACTTTTACATAATTGCCAAAATCGTCGGGTGTTGGACCATCGCCTTGTACATCAATATAATCGGACGATACTATCGAAGTAAGCAAATAGCTCGAAGCATATGCCGGCATGGTATTTTTCATAAAGAGGTTGTCGTCGCCTTTGGTGTTGCCAACCGAAGCATCGGCAGTGGAATATCCAACTGTTTTCACTTTATCGTTGGATTGATGGTCAATTGAAAACACAGCATCAACTTGCTTGTTGTTATATACCGGAAGCCCAAATTCGTAACGGCTTCCATCGGTGTTTAAAATGGAATACAAACCAATCTGATTTCCGGAATGTGAAATATAATTATATGAACCTGCCGTAGATCCGGATTCACAGGGATATTCTCCTGAACTATAAAGATTACCCTGAACTCCCAGGCCATAATTATGCAACTCCGAGTTGGTAAAATATTCAATATTCTGCGAGCTCTGATCGCGGTATTCCCGGTAATTATCCTCGAGCTTGCCTCCCGGATAATTGCATAGTGCTTTTGCCCTGATTGTTAAAAATGATCCTGTTGTCAGCGCTGTGTGAAAATATGGCACTAAGCGTAACCCAATGCATTTATCATCGCCTATCCTGGCATCTTCGTTGTATTTTTCAACGCCTGTTTCAGCTGTCGAAACATAATAGCTTTGCCTGTACCCGGTCTCTGCAGCTGCATAGTTATTATCCGCATAAGCTTTAAGGAGGTCATCGCCACCTAGCCAACGACCACTGCTCCCATACATATCCATTCCGGAAAAATTTCCCCCAAAATGCGTGCTTGTTGCAGCGGAAAATTCAATCCCCATTTGAACGTCTGTTGTTGCCGACTCAACTTTCACAGGCGATAATACTGGAATATCTGACCGTTTTGTTCTGAAATTCAGTCCTAAACCAACTGCACTTGCCGAATAAATATCATACGTATGATTAGGCATCGGCACAAAAGAAAGCTCTTTGGACTGAGGGTACGATTTGCCATAACTTACATCTCTTAAGTAGCTTGCATGGCTATCATCGTCGTACATATATCCAAGAACTTTGAAACTTTTTTCCTGATCCTTTTTTGCTATTGCAAACTCCGAATAATATCCTTTTACAACCTTTGCTGTTGAAATACCCGTAGCAATCTCTTTTCCAACTTTCACCTTAAAACCGACACTGGTACCGGTCATTGGGGTTTCAATAGTTGGCGGGTAATTCTGGCGCAATGGCAATGAAACACCATACATATTTTTTGTATCACTCCCCGACTTGCAATAGGCAGATCCGTTGAGTGCTGTCATTCCCTCATAGGAATTGAGTGAAACATTCATCCCCAATCCGTAAGTGACACCATTAATTTCCCCTAAACGATACTGTAATCCAAAATCGGGTGAATATCCGGTATTGGGATCATAAGAAATACTCGCATCAAATCCCAGATTCCCGGCCAAAGGCCCATATAAACCGGCATCAACATTAATTCCAATTCCGGAATAGCTATCATAATAAATTCCTCCGCCCGCATTATAACCATCAACCGGAAAACCAAATGCTTCTGTGGGAATACCTCCGTTTTTGAGTCCCTGAAAATCCAACCCAATAACCCAATGGGGTTTCATATTCGATTCACGGGTATATTCTTCTCCGCTGAAATCGTCGGGCATGCCCCGCATGCTCCGGTTGATTGCGCCCACATTAAGCGACCAGCCCAATCCTACCCACGAAGCTTCCTGTTCCATGGTAACACCTGCATTATAATCGAGGTTGATTGGAAATCCTCCATCCATTCCAGGAATAGTGAGTAAATTAATCCCATATTTAAAATCGCCGGTAAAAGGGTCAACCATATCGGTTGATCCACTTGAATATCCCGATTCGTACTCGCTTTGAACCGGGCCTCCCGTAAGAGCAAAGGTCCGGAGTGGATAAAGCATACTGTTTAAAAGCATTACCGACATGAAAGCTGCAATATATTTCAAACTTCCATTTTTCCTCAATCTGCTGATATATCCATGTGTCATAACACAACAATTAGTTACTTGGTTTAGGAATACGATTAATATCTTCTTGCTTGAAAGTAAACATAACAGGCCCGGTTCCCAATGCAAGCCCATCATAAACAAACCTGAAGTCGCAATTTTTCGGTTTGCTATCAAAAACAACAGTAAACGACTCAATTGGCGAGATATTAAAATTGTTTTCGTATAAAGCCAAAACGCTTCGGTCTGTATCTTCACCTTGAATAAGGCTGAAATTAAACTCATTTATCAACTGAAAAACAGAACGATCCGTCAAGTCTGCAGGCCGAACAATTCTGAATATGAAAGAAAAATCAAGTTCTTCATCCTGAGCAATAGAGTTTATATTTTTATCTCTATTGCCTTGTTTTATTTTTAAATAATCGGCAGGACAATACTGAATATTGAACGTAAAATCTCCTATTGTTTTTTCTTTTCGTATCCCGTTTTCTTCATTTTCAACCCACCTGACATATTCGGCTTGCGAAACCCCGGAACAAGAGTACATTGAGACACAAATCAATATAATTATGAACAGTTTCATTCTCCTCTATATGCTTGATTGATATAAACAATAATTTCAGATGTAATATCAACACTCTCGCTGCCATACATTATTGTACCATCACCTTTGGCTCCAAAAATCAAAGAATAATCCCGCTGTTTACCAAACTCCTCTACATATTGATTGATTTGAGTAAACACTTCCTGATTGTATTTATTTATCATTTCCTGGTTGTTTTTCGCAAAAGCATTGTCGAGATACTGAATTCTGGAATACAATGAATCGCGTTTTGCCTCAAGCATCTTAAACGAAGTGCTACCACTATTTGAATTATTAAGTTCCGCCACAACTGCCGAAAACTCTACCGTCATGGAATCTAAAAACATTTTTTGCTTATTGATATTAGCATCAATTTCGGCCTGATAAGTCTTACTCAATTCAAACTCTTTGATTACTCTTGAAATATTTACATATGCAACCCGCTTAGGCGATTGATACGTAACCAGTACAAAAACCGCGGTTAATAACGACAAAACTGTTGTTGAAATAAGAATATAAAAATGCAGTTTCTTCATGATTTTATAATTTAAATCTCAAGTATGTCAATTCGTTTTTGGAGTTTGAAACTTCCAGAATATAATACTCACCGGAGCTCATTCCCGAAACTGCCGAAAAATCAAGAAGAATTCGGTTGTCGCCATGACTTACCGAAACAACCGCTACACCAGAGCCACTGGGAACTCCTTGAGCATCAACAGCAGCAACTAAATTCATTGCATCATCATATACTTTATACTCAAGTTTCTTTGTAGTTGCGGGATAATACTCTTCAATGAACTGTACTCCAACCCTTTTAGAAATGCTTTGATAATAAGAACCATCTAATTGCTCATACAACTTAGAGTATTTTGGTTTTTTACGATACACAACCTGCAAAACAGGCCTTAACGATGCAGTGGTATTATCGGAAGAACCGAAATTCATAACTCCTAAAGTAGATTCGTTTTGTTTTATTAGTAGAAAACCATAATCATCATAAGCTCCTGTATACCACAAAGTAGTAAAAGTAGTCACATCAATTTCCTTGTTTTCGTTCGTTGAAGCTGTTTGACTTAGTGATATTTGATTGTCAGTAACAGCTGAAGGTTGTGTATCCCAAGTTACAGTGCTTTCATCCCAATTTGAGGTAACTCTTTGTAAATAACTCGCATTTGAACCAGAATGAGCACTCCCAAAGAGTAAGAGTTTAGCCTCGACAATTTCAACATCCGCAGGTATTGAATCCATTGGCAATTTTATTAACGATCGAACATTTGGACTTGGTCTAATCAGAGAGTGAGACGCAGTAATATATGTATCACTACCTCCCGGTGTTGTTGGAATATTACTTTTTATTCTTGCATCAACAGACAAGTCGAATGAATCAACAACCGACGGGATAAAATTGCATTGTGCATATTCCAACTTTCCCCCACTGCTGTAAATTACGGCAACAGCAGTCATATTGGTGTCGTTATTGTAATAAAGCTTGTCTTTTTCAACGTCATTTACATAGTAATAAATTGAATCGCCTGTACGGCTGACCTTAAGCAAATCGCCTGCTGAAACTGTATCAATCAGTAAATCAGCGGATCCTTTTTTAACCCTGTAAAGCTGGTTAGTGTAACTAATCTTAAACCCATAACTTACAGATGTAGAGGAAAAAGATGTGGCATATGGCAATTTTTTCAGTCCCAGCATTCTGGTTTTTCCGGTTTGATTAACACTATAAGACACATAACCATCTTCGTTGAATTTCAGAATATTTTGAGATTCAGCTCCATAGGTATAGCTTGAATCAGTTTGTTCGTTAACAAGCACCCCAAGAGTGTCAATTGACACCCCATCCATGTTTATCCAGTTTATCATTATCTGACTACCTGCATATCGAAAGCCAAACATAATGATTAATAGAACCAGCCTCAAAAAAGCATTCATGTTAATTCTGATTTAAAAAAATACACCTTGTCCGCAAATATAATATAAAACTTAAAACTCTATATATATATTGTTTTATTTTTTTTAAAATCCTCACAATGGCTCACTGGTTAATGTTTCCTTAATTGATTGTTTTGGCCTGATTAATGTTGTACCTTTAATTAAATAAGATGGAGGGAGTTATGGATTGCCCAAAATGTAATAGCACCATCACCATTAGGGATGGCTTTGTCCAAGGCCGGCAACGTTACCGTTGCAAAAACTGCGATTACAGATTCTCCGTTGAATTCAGAGGTGTGAAATCGGATATCAATCTGAAACGTCATGCGATAATACTGTATTTAGCCGGACTTGGAATCACTAAAATTGAAGAACTTATCAATGTTGATCACTCGACAATATTCTATTGGACTAATGAGTTTACGAAGAAATTTAACCTCATGCGATCGGAAAGCAAGCCGGTTTTAAAAAAGATGACTTCAAAAAAGGAGACAACGGTGAAGATTGAAGACAAAAATTGGGTTTTAATTTACCACGACGGGGTTCCGGAAATCAGATTCAAGTAATACAACTACATCCCAGGGCCAAAACTGCTGCTCATTTTAAACATGGGTAAATACATCGATATGAGCACTACACCCACAATAAGTCCAACAAGAATAATTATCAAGGGTTCAAGAACGGTTCCCATTATTGCCGTTTTATGATCGGTTTCCTTTTCGTACAATTCGCGTAGTCGCGAAAACATAGGGGCCAGTTGATTCACCTCCTCTCCAACACGCACCATCGATATCATTTTCCTGTCGAAGACCTTAAACTGCTTCATACTTTTGTGGAGCGGGATACCGGCTACAACATCTTTTTCTATCTGCTGCAACGCTTGCTCCAGCGGATAAAACATAATCATGCTCCGAACAAGTTCCATGGCAGAAACCAAAGGAGTCTGACTCGATATAAGCAGCTCCATCGATGTGCAGAATCTGGTCATATATATTTTCCGCGACATATCTCCAAAAAACGGAATCCGGCTTAGAATTGCATGCCATATTGTCCTGAACCATAATTTCGATTTCATACGAATAACAAATACGACAGTCAATACAATCGCACCAATAATGTAAAGAATATTTTTCCCCAGCCAATGCGAAATTCCAATAATTTGTTTTGTAACTTCAGGCAAATCGTTATTGAAGCGCTTAAAAACATCTTCAAACATAGGTACTACAAATCGCATCATGAAAAAAATAGCTGCAAATGCAGTTAAAACAACAATAACCGGATAGGCAAAAGCACTGGTCATTTTTCGTTTTTGCTCGGTTTTCTTTTGAAAAAAAACACTGAGTTCTTTCATTACTCTTTCAATCTGCCCCGATTCTTCACCTATACGGATACTTACAATCTCATATTGACTAAAAACCTTTGACAAAGCAAATGCCTCTGCCATTGTTTTTCCATTGATAATCGATTCGCGGATACCGGCAACAATATTGGCAAAACCACCTTTCTTCAAACCGCTTTCGATGAGCTCCAACGCATCTTTCACATCAACTCCGGCCTCAAGAAGTGTAGCCAGTTCGCTGAAAAATTCTTGTTTTTTCTTTCCAACGCCCTGATTCTTTCCGAATTTGATCTCTGTTGACAGCAATTTACCAATAACACTGTCGTTATCAGCAGCATTGTTATCTTTCTTCGACTTCGGAGCCGTTGCAATTTTTGCCATGTTTCAAATAATACTGCGAAAGTAATATTTCTATATTTAAATGAAATAAAATACCAATATTTAAACGAAGGAAGCAATTATTTTTTTAATTTTGGGCAATCAAAGAATTTTTATGAAACGGTTATTCTCACATTCGGTCTCCGGATTCACATTGGCCGAACTTCTTGTAGTGCTTGTAATTATTGGCATTCTCGTATTATTGGCTCTTCCGAATCTGATGCCCATGATTTCGAAAACCAAAAGCACGGAAGCTCAACTACAGCTCGAACATGTGTACACGCTTGAGAAAAACTATTTCTATGTTCATTCCAAGTATTCGATGAGTCTCGAAGATATTGGCTTTGAGCAGGAAAAACTAAGCACACAGGACGGCGCTGCTAATTACAAAATAGATATTGTTCAGGCAGGTCCTTCTTCGTTTAAGGCAACAGCAACCGCTGTAGTTGATTTCGATGGAGACGGAAGTTTCAACATCTGGGAGGTGAATGAAAACAAGGATATTAAAGAAACTGTAAAAGATTAATGGAACTGGTTTCTCCAATAGTAACAGCAGGAACACTCGCTTTTATCTTTGCCGAAGATATCAGCCGGTTTCGAATCAGAGTAATCTGGTTTGTTCTGCTTTTACTTTCTATTATCATTCCAAATATTTTTTTCAACACCGATAGTCATTGGCTTGTAAGTTCTGTATCAAACATACTCATTTCCGGCATCATGCTATCGCTAACCATTGTTGTTTTAAAGCTGATTCACCCAAACAGGTTTGGTTCCTTAAAGAAAATTGGAGGAGCAGGCGACTTGTTAATGTTAATTGCATTTTGCATTCAATACGAAACGATTGCATTCGTTTATATTTTGCTTGGCACTCTGCTGCTTGCCTTATTTTGCCATATTATTCTTGTCCGAATCACACACGGCAATGGAAATCGGATTCCGCTGGCCGGCTATATGGCACTGATACTACTTATCACGTTAGCACTTGCGAAGTTCAACATTGTCAACCTTTCTTCGGATACTTTCTGGAGCCAAAGCTTAATGCTGTATGAGTAGTGTTCCTAATAAAATTCAGGTAAAAGCCGATTTACAGCAATTGCTGACAGGTGATCAAGCCTGGCATTATCGGGTAGTTCCGGTTGGAAAAACAGAAAACGGTATTGAATTGCTGATCGATGAATCGAAGAATACAGCTGAAGTAAAAGAAGAGCTTGAAGTTTTGTTGGGAATTCCAATTGTTCTCGCAACGGCGATGAGCGAAGATATATCGGTTGCATTGGCCGGATATTACCGCAAAGGCAATCAGGAAAGCAGAAGTCAGTTGAATGTAGTTGCCGGAAACGCAGACAATTTGATTGAGAATCTGATATCGGAAGCCCGCGAAATTCGCTCGTCCGATATTCATCTGGAGCCATACGAAAATTATTCAAAGGTCCGATATCGGGTTGATGGAAAACTGATTGAACGATACCGGATTCAAAAGGCAGAATACCCTGCAATTGTAAATCGGATAAAAATCAAATCGCATCTTGATATCGCAGAGAAACGACTCCCTCAGGATGGCCGGATATCTTTCAAATACAATAGCGAAGAATTCGACATTCGCGTTTCGGTTCTCCCCACCCTGCATGGCGAAAAAATAGTGTTGCGTATTCTGGCCAACGATTCTGCTTCGGTCGATATTTCCACATTGGGATTTTCGGATATTCAGCTCAAGGATTATCTCGAAGAGATTAAAAAAACCCAGGGAATTATTATGATTTCAGGTCCAACCGGTTCCGGAAAGACTACCACCCTCTATGCTACGCTCAAACTTCTGAATCAGGAGCACTCCAACGTTCTCACTATCGAGGATCCCATTGAATACACACTCGAAGGTGTAAATCAGGTTCAACTGAAAGAGAGTATCGGATTATCATTTTCGAGCGCAATGCGAACATTCTTGCGGCAGGATCCTGATATTATCATGCTCGGGGAGATCCGCGACGGAGAAACCGCTCAAATGGCAACGCGTGCGGCTCTGACAGGACATTTAGTACTTTCGACTATTCACACCAATTCGGCATGGGGAACCATAGACCGGCTTATTGATATGGGAATTCCTCCTTTTCTGCTGGCTGCTACAATTAACATCACCATTGCTCAACGGCTGGTCAGGCTTTTATGTCCTGCTTGTAAAATTCCCGTTGATTTTAGTCGCGAAGTACTCCCCCCTTCTTTCCAAACAAATTTGACTCCCGAAAAAGTGTACGAAGCTGTAGGTTGCGAACAATGCTATTATACCGGTTACAGTGGCCGTAAAGCCATCTATGAACTCATTCCCATCAATCACGACCTACGTACCATTATCAGAACTCAATCGGGCGACGCTTCAGAATGTCTGGCCGATAAAGGAATAAAAACACTTGCCGACCAGGCATTCAAGCTTTTTGCAGATGGAATGACCACAGCGATTGAAATTTACCCACACCTGATGAACAATCATTTTTAATTAATGAAATTCATGAACACCTTCATAAAAACTGCAATATTCTTTATTATACTATCAACGAGCCTTGGGGTCTTCTCGCAAAGCAGAACCGACAATATTCGCAGGAAACTCGATTCCCTGTCGGTTGACATGCCCGGATTGTTGCAACCTGTCGATTTATCAGTGGATGGTGTCACCATGAACGATTTCATCAGAGGTCTGGCTATCAGCAACAATGTAAACGTAGCGATTAACGGAGAATTGAACGATGTGGTAGAAAATAACTTTTCCGGGGTCAAGGTGATTGATGTTTTTGTATTTCTTTGCGATAATCACAAACTCGATATTAAGGTTATCGGAAATATTATTGTTTTTTCACATTACCAAGAGCCTTCGGCTGTTGAAAAGCCATACTCTCCTAAAAAACCAGACATCAGGTGGGATAGCGCAGATAGTCTTCTTTCGTTTGATTTACAAAACGACAGTTTAATATATGTTTCGCGCGAAATCGTACAGAAAACGGGGCTCAACATTTTATTGGCTCCCGACATCAGAGGCAGAAAGGTGAATGGCTACATACAGAATGTCGATTTGATGACTGGTGTTGAAAAACTTGCATTCATGAATGGTCTTTCGTTTGAAATAACCCAAGATGGATATGCTCAGCTTTCGGCTGAAAAGACAGAAAAAAACACGAGTACAGACAATCAGAAAAACAACGGAAAAAACACAAATTCCAAACAGCAGGGTGCTGAGGCTGGTATCGAAATTCAGGCTACAGGAAACAGTAACCGTTTCAATATTTCCGCTCAGGATGCTACAATATCCGAAATTGTTTCAGCTGCAGCAGGCACAAGCGGAAATCCGTGCATTCAGCTTACAGAGGTAAAAGATAAAATAACGCTGCAGATGAACAATGTTTCGTTCGATGAGCTTTTGCCGGTAATCCTGAGTGGTTCATCTGCCATCTATAAACAAACCGACAGCATCTACATAATCGGAGACAAAGGCAATCAGACTCTTCGCTCCTGCAGAGTGATTCAGTTCCAACATCGGAGTGTAATTGACTTATCGAAATCGATTCCCGAAGTTTTCAAGCAAAATATTACTGTAACTGAATTTCCCGAGTTGAACAGTTTAATCATTTCTGGCCCCGAGCTGGCACTAAACTCTTTTGCCGAATTTTTGCGGGATATCGATAAAAATGTTCCTCAGGTACTCATTGAAGTGATTATTATTGACCAGCAAACATCGCACACTGTAAAAACAGGAATTAACGCAGGTATTGGCGATGCTCCGGCTACAACACAAGGGCAATTATTTCCATCGACCGACATGACTCTTGGCGCAGACGCTATTAATAGTATTCTGAATAGTCTTAATGGTTTTGGAGCTATCAATCTGGGTCGTGTCACTCAGAATTTTTACATCACCCTGAGTGCCATGGAATCGAATGGCCAGGTCAATATCAAATCAACACCCAGACTATCAACACTTAATGGTACTGAGGCTACCATGTCAATCGGAAACACAGAGTATTATCTGGAGGAGTCGAACAATGTGATAGGAAGCCAAAATCCCCAAAACATCATCACAAAACAATACCGAAGCGTGCAAGCCGATTTTGTGATGACTATTTTACCCATTGTACACGGTGACGATCAAATCACACTCAATATTACGGTAGAGCAATCCGATTTTACCGGCCGCATTTCGCCCAGTGCTCCTCCGGGAAAAGTCACCAGAAAATTTACTTCAAGCATTCGCATCAAAAATCAGGAAATGATTCTGTTGGGAGGGCTCGAAGAAAAATCGTCGGACGATAGTGGTGAAGGCACACCTGTGCTTAGCAGAATTCCTGTTATCAAGTGGATGTTTTCGTCGCGAACAAAGGAGAAAAGTAAGAAACGGCTAAGCGTTTTCATCCGACCAATCATTATCTACTAATTCCGAATGAATCTGGGTCCAACCTATAGAATACTTTGTGTTGAACTGGTTTTGAACGAAACCGGGCTTAGTGTTGTCAGGTTGGTAACCATGAAAAAAGCAGGCCGGTTGACCCATTTCGATATTACCGGAAAATACAATTCGATTGAAGATATTCCAAAAAATGCATGGAATAAAGCAATCCCTGTGGTAATTCTGGTAAATGGGAAAGGTGTTATTACAAGAACCTTCAATTCTTCGATGCTTTCGTTAGCAGAAGAAGATGTACTGAATTCTTTTTTCCCCAACACAAATGCAGTTGATTTTGTTGTAAGCGCCAACTATTCAGGAAACAATACCTGGGCATCTGTTCTTCGATATCAATCGTTAACGGAATTTCTAAAATCGATTCGCGACAAAGGTGTTTTCATTACAGGGATCTATTGTGGTTTGCATTTTGCCTCCATCATGTATCCATTTATTCCAAACAGACCTGCTAATATTTCTACAGGTTCGGCCATGTTGGGTTTTAGTAATGGAGAATTAATTTCTGTTTCGGCTATCGAAACTTCTACTGACAAAATTGCAGTTGGCGACGAGTCGATTTCGGCCTGTTTCCTACCTCTGATCGGATGCGGGTTTGACGCACTCGATCAGTTCCCTGCTCTACCGGGCAAGCACATTCCAGAGATCAGCGAATCGGCAGTAAACCGCCACTGGTATTCAAAATTCACAACTGCTCTCAGGTGGAGTCTGGGTACAATATTTATTCTTCTGGTAATCAACTATTTGTTTTTCAGCCAACTCCGAAACAAGGCCAACGAAATGCAAGCGGTGGTTGAAATAAATCAAAATATGCTAACCGAATACGATAGCCTGCTTGCAGAATTCAATCGCAAAAAAGACTTTCTATCGCAAGCCGGCTTACTTAACGAACCTAATATTTCGTGGTATGCCGATCAAATAGCCTCTACAACACCACAGCTTATTTCGCTCACTTTGCTCAACATCAACCCGGTTTCGATGTCGGGTGAACTGGAAGATGAAATAGTTCCGGAAGCTGGATTGATAGAAATCAGAGGAAAAACGCCAGACCCTGTTATGTTGCATACCTGGGTCGATACGCTTGCCCGACTTGAATGGGTTGATAAAGCCCGGGTGATGAATTATTCCCAAAATTCCAGATCGGGGCCTGCCAGTTTTGTAGTAACTCTTCAAACCAAAAACGACGAATGAAGTTGCAGCAGATCACATATAAAAACCGATACAGACTTCTGTTGGCTGGGATTGTTGTTTTGGCAGTGATTGTGTACCACTTTGGTTTCTCAAAAACCATAGCTATGTATCAGCTGAAAAACGAATTAATCGACCGGTCGTCGGAAGTTGAAGATGCCCCACAACGTATTTCGGGACTGAAACAACAGGTAGCGGCATTCGAATCGCTGATTTCGGGCAACCCCTCGGACACAACCGAAACACGAAACAAAATCATGAATTATGTAAGTCGTTTCTGCAACGATCACAATCTAACTTTATCCGGTTTTTTGCCTCCGGTTGATGTTGACCGCGGCACATTTATTTTGGAAACCAACATTCTTGAAATAGAAGGCGACTTCAGCACCATCCTCCGGTTGGTTTACAACATGGAAATGGTTTGGAAACCCGGCAAAGTAGTATCGGTAAAATTCTTTACATCCGAAGACCTCAGAACAAAAACACTCAAACTTTTCGCACATGTATATATTCAAAAAGTTAAAACCAAGATATAAAATACTGCTTCTGACAAGTATGATGGCTTTATTTGCCGTTTCATGCAACGAAGTTTTCGAACAGGATATTGCCGGCAAATCGGTCAGTATTATTTCGCCTGCCGATGGCTATTCATCACCCTCGAATCAGGTGGTTTTTTGGTGGAATAAACTTGATGGAGCCGACTGGTACAATCTTCAGATTGTAAAACCCTCTTTCAGCAATGTTCAAACACTGGTGGTTGATACCAATGTAGTTGGTGAGAGTTTTTCGTGGCTGCTTTCATTTGGGGAGTACGAATGGCGTATCAGACCCGAAAACAGCGCTTATATCGGCAATTATGTTGTCCGTTCTTTTTCTGTTGAATCCGATTCGGATCTTACGTATCAGGTTGTTCCGCTGACTTCTCCTCTGCAATACGACACTACCAACAACCTGAATCAGTCTTTTTCGTGGCAGAGTATTCCATATACAGAAAGCTATACTTTCACCATCTGGCAAAATGCGTATGGCGGAACTACCGAACATTCTTCGTCTGTAACAACAAATAATGCCAACTACACATTTGTGACCGACGGTGCTTATGAATGGGGTGTAAAAGCGGTGAATGCTCTCACGTCGAGTATTTATTACACCCGGAAAATCTATATCGACACACAGTCGCCGGCAACTCCGGTCTTACTGCTTCCTGCCGAAGATGATACTTTAACAACCACATCAATAACTTTTAGCTGGACACATTCATCAGGCGGGTCTTCCATTACTGATTCTCTTTTGGTATCGGATGACAATGGTTTCGCTAATATTGTTTTTTCCACAGCCACTAAAGCCAGCGAAGTTACTACGATTTTATCGACAGGAATCTATTATTGGAAAGTAAAATCGGTTGATGCTGCAGGAAATGAAAGCAGTTATTCCTCTTACAGAACAGTTACCATTGAATAAACAATGAAAAGCAAAAAGTCGCTTTATTTTCTTGTTCCGGCAGTATTGGCTGTTTGGGGATTAATTATTTCCCGAATAATCGATTATAAGCGACAAAATGAGTCTTTCAGCTCGAGTGTTGATCAGGAAATATTTGTCAATTCTCAAACTGAGACCAACGACAGCATCCGGATGCTTTGGGTTTACCGCGATCCCTTTCTGGACAGACCCGCCGAGTTGATGGGATATGAGCCCGATTTGTCTATCAAAAGCAACAATGCCTCAAACATCAAAATAGGCAGCTATACTCCTAAAGCCAGCGAAATAAAACAGCCCTGGCCCACAATTACTTATCTCGGAATCATCCGAAACAAAATCAATGGTAAAATGGTTGCCGTTTTCAACATCAATGGCAAGCAGGTATTGCTCTCCGAAAAACAATCCTCCGAAGGAATCAGAGTGGAGAGTGCCGACAACAATAAAGCCGTGGTTTCTTTCGGTGATGAATCAAAAACAATTGAAAAATGAAACTGATATCCCATTCTGCTATTTTCTTTGCTCTGATAATGCTGATAACAGCTTCCGGTTTTTCGCAAAAAGAAATACCCAAAGAAGATAAAACATATACGATGGAGATCAACTCGAAGGATTTCATCGAGAAAATCACCATTGCCCGGCAGAATCCATCCCGTCTCAAGACCAATAATTTGCTTTGGTATTACTGGTATCTCAACAATTCTGTTCATTTTTCAGAAGGCGGATATAGCGGAAAACTTCTTCAGGGTTCATACATCTCGTACTACAAAAACATGAATCTAAGAAGCAATGGCTATTTCAGAAATGGTTTGATGCATGGTGTTTGGAAAAGCTGGTACGAAAGCGGAAAAGCAAAATCGGTTGTTTCGTGGAAAAAGGGAGTAAAGCAAGGCTGTTCAACTACATATTCCCAGGATGGAAATACGAGAATTGAAGAAAAGTACCGACGGGGATTGCTTGTTGGAAAACAATATATTTTTGAAAACGGAGTGTTGATTTCCTCCAAAAAATTCCGGAAAGGAATTGAAAAAATCGGTAAAAATGAAATGAATCGTATAAATATTGATTCATTGCCTCAGCAACCAACCATTTCTGAACAAATTGATACCAGCCAGGTTAAAAGGAATAAAACCAAAAAAGAAAAAGTTTCAGGCAAAGAAAAGGACACTACAAATTCAATTGATTCACCTGAAACAGAAAAGAAAAACAAGAACGCAACCCAACGAAAATGGTGGCCATTCCACTCCAAAAACCAGAAAGAATGAAACATGGGTTCAATCCTGGGACATTGATAAATATTCGCACCGAAGGTGGAATCATGCTTTATGCGCTGTTTATTTCGGTTGTGATGGTGCTAATCACGTCTTTAATTCTTAGTCTTAATGGCATGAATGGTCGCTTCAACGAATCGGTGCTTCAAAAACACACATGCCGAACAAACGTAAAGAATGCTATCATCCTCGCAATGGCCGAGCCCAACCTATTTCCTGTTGATAAAACCGTATCGTTTTCGTTATTCGAAGGGAAAAACGACAGTGTATCAATCACCCGACGCTACTGGGGGATTTACGAGACTGTCACAGCCTCTTCGAAAGTACTTGGGGCAAGTCAGACTCAGAGTGTACTGGTCAGTACTTTTTGGAACGACGAAGAATTGCCTGCACTATGGCTTAGTCCATCGCAATTCAGATGCAAAATTGCCGGAAATTCGACTATAGAGGGTCAATGCAAAATTCCGGGGTTACGCTTCGAAAAAACCACCATGAATAAAGTTCCTTTCACCGGTACTATTCCACCTGCAGGTCAAATTTCGGATGCCGAAAGAATAACCGAGCTTCCAGACTACCTGATACGCTTAACATTCGAAGACTTTATTGGGAATTTGCCTGCCCGGAACGAAATGAGCATTAGCAATCCATTGGAAGGATATAACTCTTTTGCCAACGCTACTCAAATAACTTTTTTGGAGAACAACACTCGAATTGATAAAGGGAATATCTCGGGCAATCAGGTGATTATTTGCGATGGAATTCTGGCAATATCTGCCGATGTTCAAATGACAGACATCGTCATTATTGCCAAGAGTATTATTTTCGACGATAGTTTCAATGGGTCTGTTCAGGCATTTGCACGCGACAGCATTATTACCGGTGGAAACAGCTTTTTTGGATATCCAAGTGCTTTCGTTGTATATTCACAAAACAACGATAATCTGCCTGCTAAAATATCGCTTGGCAAAGAGTCCGATTTTTTTGGCACCATACTATGCTGGAGTCAGCGACCAACCATCAGAAACCACTTTTTGGTTGAGCTCACATCCGATAGCCATGTAACAGGCAATGTATTCTGCAACGGATTTACCGAACTAAACGGAACAGTTGAGGGTCATGTGATTACAAAAGCAACACTGCTTCATTTGAACGGAGGAACCCATGAAAACACGCTGTACAATTGCCGAATTACGAAAAACTCTAAAAACAAAGACTTTATTGGACTCAATCTGATGAAGGATTCGAAAAAGATGAAGAATATTAAAATGCTTAAATGAAAAGCACTGTTGCCGGAACAACACTCATTGAAACACTTGTGGCATCTGTTATTATACTAACCGTTGTTGGCATTTCATCTATGATTATTGCGGGATCGTTTCGTTCGCATAGCAGCATGCCACAGCTACAAGCAATTGGCATTGCTGATAGTCTTCACGAACAAATTGTAGAGGATGGAGCATTTTCGGAGCGTGAATTCTCTCATAACAATCTGAATTTCAATGTTTCTTTTTCATCTTATCCGGCTGCAAAAAATATTGTTGTGATGACTGTTGATGTCCGAAACGGACTCAATCAGTCTGCCGGTAGTTTTAAATATCTGATACCCGACTACTGATGAAGCGATACGTTGATGGATTTACAATCGCAGAGCTGATGACAGCTATGATTATCTCCGGAATACTTATTGCGGCAGCATCAAGCGCCTATCTGGCTTTACGGCGACAGTTTATTACCATTTCCGAAACATCGGAGCAGACAACATCGTTGTATAATCTTTACAATTTCACCGACGATCGTTTCTGGTCGAGCGATTCTGTTTTGTATAATTGTTGCGACACAATAACCTTCTACGAGCAAGATTCGGTAACAGCCAAGATTTGCACCAGTCAGGCAGGTATTCTGCTTTTTTTGGGAACAATAACAGATACAATTCCTATTCAAAACACACAAATCGATGCACAGCCATATTCTTCCAGCTCAGGCACTTCGTTTCGGGTTCGCTCAGCAACAATACACGGAACTATGCAGAAAGAGAACATCATGCTATGGATGGGAAAATGAGACGAAGACCTGATCGAAAATTATTTAGTCGTGTCATTTCAATCAGCACCGGAATTAAACAAAAATAACAGCAATTATTTTCCATACAAATTCTTTCTAACTATTTTATTGTCAGCAATACATGTTTAAAATCCGTGTCACATAACGTGACATGGATTTGCCGGGTTAATGGATATTGAAATTTATCCGGCTGCCGAGCAGGAATAGAGTTATATTATAACTGCCTGATAAATCAAAGAAAATCTTTATATTTGCTCTACAAGAAATTCGATAATTTTCACCAACAATCAAGATTGATATATTAATAAAACATTGAAATTGAATAATATTGATCTGAAAATAGGATTGGCTTTTTCGGGAGGCGGTTTCAGGGCTTCATCATTTAGCTTAGGAGTTTTATCCTATTTAAACGAAGTTAGTGTTGGCAACGTCAGTTTACTGAGTAAGGTGTATGCTCTTTCAACTATTTCCGGCGGAACAATAGCGGGAGCACGATATGCCCTGGGCATTAAGAATGGAGAAAGTTTCAATACAATTTACTGGTCGCTCTATGATTTTATGTCCGATACTGATTTAATCGGAATAAGCCTGAATAATCTGGTCTCAAAAAAAGAAAAAGATGATTCACGGCCGAAGAGCCTAATTACAGCATTTGCCGATGCATACGATTTGCATTTGTTCAATAAAGAGAAATTTGGGATACTACAGGATGAAAGCAATCCAATTCATCTAAAAAACATTTCTTTCAACGCAACTGAATTTCAAAATGCGTTGCAATTTCGCTTTCAGACCACTGAGAAAATCAAAAATCCATATCCCGATGAACCGGAAAGAGGAATAATCGGAAATCATTACTACCGAATCCCGGAAGAGATTGCTAAGGATATACGAATGGCCGATATTTTAGCTGCTTCATCCTGTTTCCCGGGCGGCTTTGAGCCTATCAACTTCCCCACCGACTTTGTTTTCAGTCAATCTGACCCCATTCACAGTTTTATTGATATCAAAAACCTTCCTGTAGGCTTAATGGATGGCGGAATTGTCGATAACCAGGGAATTGAGCCTCTGTTGCTGGCCGAAAAAAGGATGAAGCGAAACAGGGCTGCTGAGCATAGACCAAGATCAGAACAAAACGAATTCGACTTGTTGATCATCTCAGATGTTACAAGCCCATACATGGATGGTTATAAACCCAACAATAGAAAAAAGCTAAACTTTTGGCGTCGTCTGACATTTAGGCGCTTAATAGTTATCAATCTTATTATTCTGCTGGCTTCGCTGGCAGGTATTGTATTTTCTGTAAAGAACAATCTACAATTGTGGAGTATTGTGTTTGCTGTTTTAATCACTACAAACATTTTCTTATATCTGACATTGCTATTAATAAAAAAACTGCCCCGGAAATTTCAGGTTCCCGCTGCATTTACGAAGCCACTCAGCAAGCTTCTAAAGGTTCAGTTTGCCGAATATGAGAATATGATTCTGAACCGTTCGAATTCTTTATTGAAGATGACAAACGAGGTATTCCTGAAACATATCCGGCGTCTTAACTACAATAAAATATTTCAGGACAAATCGTGGAAAAACAGGCGCATCATGAATGGCATATACGAGCTTCGCCTCGAGGAGGAGAAACTTCGAACAAGAATCGAGAATGAAAAATTAAGCACGGAATTAACACCTTCTGCAGCTATACAAAAAGTGGCATCTACTGCATCAAGCATGGGAACAACACTATGGTTTACCCAAGAAGAACTCAACGAAAAAAACATGCTGAATTCAATTATCGCTTGTGGCCAGTTTACAATGTGCTGGAATCTTCTCGAGTATATTTATAAAATAAAAAATGATGCAGAAAACACCAATCCGAAACACACTCAACTTTTGCAAATAGAAAGCCAACTACTGGCGCATTGGCAAAGGTTCAACGCAAATCCATTCTGGATGGTGAATGAAATTAAGAGGTAATGCTGTGGAAATGCAGAGCATGCAGTCTCCTAGCATTTCGTTTGATCAAACAATCATTTTTCCTCTACGCCAAATGTTTATACACTTTAACACCAACAATACTTAATCCGAATCCGATCGACAGGTCAATCACAACTCTTTCAACCCTACAACTAAACTAAAAATATACATCTTTGATAACAGAAATAACTCTTCAGTGTTTTTATATCAGGTTTACATGAAAAACTTAGTATTTGGAAAAATAAAAACTTCAGCATTTTTCAGTCCTGTTTCTCAAGCGAAAACAAATAATTTCATTTCTGATTCAAAAAAAAAGACTCCTTTTCAGAAGTCTTTTGAAGTATGTTTTATTATTTTAATGAATCACATTCACTTTACCACTGAAAACATGCCAGAGTCCATCGCCATACAGAACTTCGATAAAGTAATTGTAAACACCCGGGTTTGCCCAACTACCTCCGATTTTTCCATCCCACCCCGTTTCAAAATCATTTGTTGAAAAAATCTGATGTCCCCATCGGTCAAAAATCCGCATATTGTAGCTGTTTTCTCCAATGGCTACACCAATTCCGGATGGTTTGAAAATGTCGTTAACTCCATCGTTGTTGCAAGGTGTAAATGCATTGGGAATCCAAAATGCAATATCCTGCATAACATTGATTGTTGTAAATGCCGAATCGGCACACCCAAAACTATTACTGGCAATAAGCCACACTATATAGTCGCCGGTATTATTGTAGTTGTGTGTCGGATTTTGCAACATCGAGTTGTTTGCAGGAGAATACAAGTCGCCGAAATCCCAATACCAATTGTCGGCACCTGTTGATAAATCGGTAAAATTGACAGTGGGAGTTGAAAGATTCACTGTAGTCGGGTCTGCCATAAATGCTGCAACCGGAATGTCGTACACATTTATTAACGCAGGAACAGTAATTGATGCGGGACAGCCATCCGAAGATAAAACATCGAGGGTTACATCGTAAGTTCCAGGGATAGAGTATATGTGCATTGGATTTGCCGAGGTGCTGGTGTTGTTCACCCCTGAACCGGGGTCGCCAAATTCCCAACCGTATTGACTAACACCTGGATTAACATTGGCTGAAAAATTTACTATTACAGGCTTACAACCCTGTGCTGGTACAGGACTAATAGTTATTGTCGGGTCGGGAAAGATTCCAACTGTAATATTTGCAGAACCTGTGCAACCTTCGAGCGATGTGCCGGTAACTGTGTATGTTGTCTGAACTGACGGAGTTGCTATCACAGTAGCTCCACTATCATTACTGAGTGTGGCAACAGGCGACCAAACATAATAAAGACCACCATTTGCATTTAATGCAACACTGCTATCAGCGCAAACAAAAGGATTTTGAGGTGTCACGTTTACAACGATATCGGAATTCACAACAACATCACGGGTCCCACTTCTGGCACACGCTCCTTCGCTGGCAGTTAGGGTGATAGTGTAAGTTCCCGTTGCAGGCCAGTTTACCTGATAAGGACCTACTCCGGTACCAGACGAAACTACACCTCCATCAAAATCCCAGGTATAGGTTACATTTGGCGATGCAGTGGAATCGTAAATAATAGCCGAGTTTTGACCAATGCAGACTGGCGAAATAACGCTAAAATCAGCTGGAGGAGATGGAATTACGTTTATTGTGACTGTGTCTGTTGCAAGATTTCCCAATGAATCGAAAATAGCAACAATGTACTCTGTTGTTTGTGTTGGTGCTACAGTTTGGGTCAAGGTATTTGCAGGCCCATTCGACCAAAATATGTTTTGCGATTGAGGACATACTATTTCTACATTATCGAGTCCCCAGTGATCGTTGCTCTGGCTTGAGTAAGCCAGTTGTATCCAACGAAAACGAGTAGAAGGTGTTTGAGCAGCTGCTGGAATGGTAAAAGTATAGTTAGCCCAACTTGTGAATGGCGTTATCCATGGCGAAGAAATACAAGTTCCACCAACCATTGGGTTGGTGGCCAAAATTTGTCCATCGGGTTGAAAATAAGCAATATCAACCCAGGTTGCACCATTGTTGGTTGAATATTGAACCGATATACCTTCATCATATTCGTCAATTCCTTCGCAAGGCGAAGCAACACTCTGGGTTGCATATTTCATATCGAACGAAATTTCGCAAGCCCCAACAACGTTAAAGTTAATAGTGGTTAGCGTTCTGGGGATGGGAACAGCACTGCCCATCCACATATATGTCGTTCCGTCCGACGATGGATTGCATGGGTTTGTAAAGTCAACACCAGTTGTAGCTGTCCAACCGGTACCCGCGGTACCGTTATTGAAATCGTTACTCATTAAATAACTACAAGTGGCAAATGCAGTAAGAGTAACAGAATCGCCCAAACAAATGGTCGTATCCTGAGTTGGAGTAAGAATTTCGGTAAAACATTGGCTTTTTACCTGTAACGTTAGAATCATTGAAATTCCAAAAACCAACAATGTGGTAAATATTGACTTATTTTTCATGAACAGAAAATTTAATATTGGAAAGTGTAAATTGTGTCAGCTCGAAACCATTGGCTTGATTTATAAATTTACTCAATATCGTTAGCAATGCAAAATAGTCCGATTCCACATCACACACTCCCTCAATAGTTTCGCCTGCCGATAAAAAAACATTAATACTCGACTCAATCGTTTTTTGCTCATTGGAGCCGGGATTGCTAAGCCATCGCTGAATATCCCAATCAATAACAAACATATTGTCCGATGTATTCTCCAATTTGAAAAGGAGTAATTCCTGACTATTGACATCAGAAGGAAGTCCACAATCTATCTTTTTTACAAAAAATATGACACCGTCTTGTTGATATATTTCAACCCAGTCACTGGTAATAGTTGAGTATTGAACCAAAACCTCATTTTTTTGCATTGAGCTTTGAGCTGATGATATGAATGGGAGAAAAACGAAAAATAAAAAGATTTTTCTCATAATTTGTTTTTTTACAAAGATACAGGTATTCGACTCAAAAAAAACGAGAATGTCAAATATCATGATTAATAATTCATTAATATCAATCTACTTACACCTGAATAACAATACCTTACCGTCTTATTTCAACAAACAGATGATTTGTTAAATCCCAAACGAGTTTGTATTATTCGCAATTAAGCTGAATGGGCATCAATGTCAATATACAAAATATTGATATTCAGCAATATAAAAAGAATAATTAAGTAAAAAAACAGAACACGTATTTATTCAAAAATAAACTGTTAAAATGTATATTATGTTAATTGTTAATATATGTATTTTTGTCTCTATTATTTCAAATTACAATTCAATTTTGGAATTCTTCAAAACTAAAATATTTTGTTTTTCTGTTTTTTAGCCTGCTTATGTATGAAAATGAAATTTTTGTTGTACTTTTACGTTGGTATTTATTTGAAGCTTTGCTCATTCCCACAATGAAAAACAAACTTACTTTTTTCTTTGTATTGCTATTGTCAGCTCATGGTTTATCAGCCATGAATGTGAAGTCGCTGGAGATTACGTACGAAAATATCACACAGCTTTCATATCGTGCAAACGTGATTTTTTATTTATACGATCCCAGTCCCGTCGATTCGCAGGTAGCTTTGTTCTGGGGCGATAACACCAATTCCACCCTTACGGTTTCATCGATTACCGATTTACCGGGCGAGCTTAAAAGGGTTACATACTCAGGTACCCATACCTACTCGGGGCCATCAACATTCACCATGTATGTGAGTTACAAAGTACGTAGTCTGAATGTCAATAATATTCCGAATTCATTGGCAACCGACATTTATGCTGAAGCCAAATTGGTGGTGAGTCCGTTTCTGTCAGGAATCAAATCACCGGTATTTATGGAAAAACCACGCCTCAATGTATGTCGTGGTCAAAACGAAACAGTCAATTTTTCAGCCTTCGATGCATCCGGCGACGTGCTAAAATATAGTATTATTCCTTGCAGAGGCGAAGATGGCACTGCAATTACCGGCTACACAAATCCTTCAACCTCTTCAACCTTTTCAATCGATGCAAATAGTGGTTGGTTGTTGTGGGATTCTCCTCTTGACAAAGGTTTTTTTAATTATGCAGTGCTTGTAGAAAAATACAGGAATGGTGTTTTTCTCGGTTCAATTATGCGCGATGTACTTGTTAATGTAATTGATTGCTCGCCTCAATCTCCTCTTCTTGAGGTGTTTAATGACACCTGCGTACTTGCCGGCACATTGCTTCACGATACAGTGCGAGCTACATATGCCGGAATTGATACCATTTCGCTCACTGCCATTGGCGAACCTCTGCTTCTCACCTCAACTCCTGCCACATTTCCTCAGCCGGTTCGTAATCGATATAGCGTTTATTCTGTTTTCGACTGGAATGTTTCTTGTGAGCATGTAAGGCCCGAGCCCTACAAATTGCTTTTTAAAGCTGACCTCGAAGACAGTTTGAGTACATGCGATTGTTCCTACGATTTTGAAACAAGTGTTTCTCCGTTTTACGCCAATGTGCATGCAATTATTGGTCAGCCATGTGGGCCGGGCTGGGACAACTCAAATTATCTCTGGTTTGGTGCCGATAGTGCCGCTCCGCGTTTTGTAGCTACTCCGGTGCTCAATGTTTCATCAGGCAATTTTATGATGGTTTTCGACCTTCGTATGGCTGAGCATACCGGGAATCCGGGTACCGATTGCGAAGGCCCCGACGAACCCGACGAAGGAATTTATCTGCAATACAGCCTTAATGGACTTATTGGGCCATGGGTTACCATGGCTTATTGGGATCCAAGTCTTTCTCCTGGCGAAGGGGGACATGTTGCCAATCTGATCAATTGGAATAACTATTCTGTTGTTGTTCCTGAAGGAGCAATTTCAACAGCAACACGCTTCAGATGGATGCAATTCGAATCAACAGGTATCTATTACGACCACTGGGGCATTGATAACGTGAATATTTATAAAATTTCGGACAAAACCCCGGCGCAAAAAGAAGTCAATATTTCTGTTATTGCACCTGCTCCGGAAAATTTAACAGCCTCGCCTGCAGGCAATAATGCATACCTGCAATGGAATAAAGAGATTTGTTCCGAAGCTGCGGGTTACTTTGTTTACCGCAAAGCTGGTTCGAGTGGTTATGTTCCTTCGGGTTGCGAAACCGGGGTGCCTGCCTATACCGGGTATGTAAAAATTGCAACATTGAGCAGCATTAACGATACAACATACACCGATTCCAACAATGGGCTTGGACTCCCGCATGGCAATACTTATTGCTATATGGTTACAGCATGGTTTGCCAATGGCTCCGAGAGTCAGGCATCCAACGAAGCTTGTGTGCAAATGCCCGACGATGAACCTGTTATTACAAATGTTAGTGTCGAAACAACCTCTGCAACTGCAGGAACCATGTTTCTTGCCTGGTCGAAGCCCGATGATTTCGATACACTTATTTATACCGGCCCATTTCGCTACGATATTTATCGCTCGAATGGATTTGCCGGCTCTGTATATTCGTTTGTCAGCTCTAATTCTGGGCTGAATGACACCACTTTTACCGATACCGGCTTGAATACGTCTGGTGGCCCCTGGCATTACCGGATCGACCTGATGTATGCTGCTGGCGGAACCAATTATACGCTTTTTTCATCGTCATACCCGGCATCATCTGTTTTTTTAAGCATTACACCATCTGATCAATCGTTATTACTGGAATGGGATTACAATGTCCCCTGGAACAACGATAGCACCGTGATTTATCGATACAATCCTTCTACTTTTGTTTTCGATTCAATTGGTCTTTCATTCAACAAGGAATATATCGACACCGGATTGACCAATGGAGTAGAATATTGCTATAAGGTTGAAACAATTGGATCGTATTCGCTCAGTGGCTTCAAATATCCATTGAGAAATTTTTCTCAGGAATTATGTGAACGACCTCAGGATATAGTACCTCCTTGTCCGGTTGTTCTCAGTGTCGAAGTCGATTGCGAAGAAGTCTCCAATCATCTGACATGGACAAGCCCGGCCAACCAATGTGGCGACTTCGATGTTGGCGGGTACATCATTTACTATTCATTGATGCCGGATGGAGAATTCACGTATCTCGATAGCATTGACAATATTGCAGATACTTTTTACACTCATTTTGGAGAAACATCGGTTGCCGGTTGTTTTGCCGTTGTAGCTTTCGATACCGTTGGCAATTACAGCAATTTTTCAAATATTGTGTGTGTCGATATCGATGAATGCGATTTGTACCAACTTCCCAATGTGTTTACACCCAATGGAGATGGCTTCAACGATTATTTCATTCCTTTTCCATACGACTTTGTTGAAAAAATTGATCTCACTATATTCGATCGATGGGGTCTGGAAGTATTTAAAACAGAAGATCCTGATATTATGTGGGATGGACGAAATCAATCGAATTCGCTCGAATGTGCCGAAGGAGTTTATTATTATGTTTGCGACGTTTACGAGATGCGTTTGGCAGGTATCCGGAAACGCACATTAACAGGAACTGTTCATCTGTACAGAAACAAATAATTCCAACCATGAAAGCAATCTATGTTTCAAAATCGGACATCAACGAAGGATTAAGATCGGGCACAGTTACTAAAGCTGCAATCGTGTTTTTCGAGGATGTGTTTTTTACTATTCCTTATAGCAGCACCAATATTCTTGGAGGAGATGAAATTAAATTCAATGGACGCGAAGTTTTTAACAACGCAAAATTGCTTATCAATGAAGGAAAACATACCGAAGCCTACGATTATCTTACACAGGCCATGCCCGACGATAATACATATTATTTGAGAATGCTTGATATTCTTAATGTGAAAGTCGGCTGGTGGATTTTTGGCGGCTTCTATTTTCGCAAACGCGGTGGAATGCGAAAAGCTGCCAGTATAAGCTCCAAAGTCAAACGTCAGGAAATAAAGGATCTGTTGGGCAACAACATCATTTAATCAGAAAATCAACGGAATAATGTCTTTCATTTCTTTAACGAAATGAAAGTTGATGTCCTGCAAATAACGCTCTTCTATTTCAATCAGATCTTTTCGATTGTCTTCGGACAGAATAATGTTTTTTACCCCACTCCGGCGGGCTGCCAGAATTTTTTCCTTAATTCCTCCAACAGGTAATACTTTTCCTCTAAGTGTTATCTCGCCAGTCATGGCTATATCGGTACGCACCGGTTTGTCTGTAATAATGCTCATGAGAGCACTAAAAATAGTGATACCTGCCGAAGGTCCGTCTTTAGGTGTTGCTCCTTCCGGAACATGAATATGAACATTGTTGTTTTCGAGCTGCAGTGGGTCGATTTTCAGCAGTTTTGCATGCGATTTCATGTATTCCCATGCAAGTGTGGCCGACTCTTTCATTACATCGCCCAAATTTCCGGTCATACTGAGTCCACCTTTGCCTTTGCTTAGCGTTGCTTCAACAAACAGTATTTCTCCTCCAAAAACAGTCCAGGCAAGTCCGGTAACAACACCAATGGTTGCTTTAGTGTTTGTTTTTTCACGATGATACGAGGGAATACCAAGAATTTTCTCCAATTCTGCTTTTTTGATGGTTCCGACTTTTTTGCCCATGGCAAAGTCGGTAGCATTGTGTCTGATTACCTTGGCTATGGTTTTTTCGAGCGCCCTTACACCCGATTCGCGCGTGTAATCCGAAATAATATTTGAAACAATTTCGTCAGGGATTTTCATCTTCGACTTTTCCATTCCATTCTCGACAAATTGCTTGGGTATCAAATGGCGTTTTGCTATTTCCATTTTCTCTTCCAGTGTATATCCGCTTAGTTCAATCACTTCCATTCGGTCGCGAAGTGCCGGATGAATGGTTGAAAGATTGTTGGCTGTAGCTATAAAAAGGATTTTCGATAAATCGTATTCAACTTCCAGATAATTGTCGTAGAACGATGAATTTTGTTCCGGATCGAGTACTTCAAGCAATGCTGCTTGTGGATCGCCTTGCATGGTATTTCCCGAAACTTTATCGATTTCGTCTAAAACAAACACAGGATTCGATGTCTGAACTTTCTTCAGATTCTGAACAATCCTTCCTGGCATAGCTCCAATGTATGTTTTGCGGTGACCACGGATTTCGGCCTCGTCGCGCAATCCTCCCAACGACATTCGTATGTATTTGCGTTCCAATGCACGGGCTATCGATCGTCCCAACGATGTTTTTCCAACACCAGGAGGGCCAAGCAAACACAGAATAGGCGATTTCATGTCGCCTTTCAGTTTTAGCACCGCCAGATGTTCTATAATACGTTCTTTCACCTTCTCAAGTCCGTAATGGTCTTCTTCCAGAATCTTGCGGGCATGGTCAAGATCCATATTGTCCGTGCTAAATTCGTTCCAGGGCAATTCAACCAATACTTCCAGGTAGTTCAATTGAATAGAGAACTCTGCTGCCGAAGGATTCATCCGCTTCAACTTGGCAAGTTCCTTTTCAAAGACTTCGGATGTTGCTTCGTTCCATTTCTTTTTTGCAGCCTTTTCCTGAAGTTCTTTGATTTCCTGCTCGTGAGGAGCCCCACCCAATTCTTCCTGAATTGTTTTAAGCTGCATATTTAGATAGTAATCGCGCTGCTGCTTATCGATATCGTGTTTAACCTTTTCCTGTATTTGCTCTTTAAGTTCGAGCATTTTCAACTCGTTGTTCTGGTATTTCAGCAACATGGTTCCGAGCTCTTCCGGATCGGTCATTTCGAGCAATATCTGCTTCTCGGTATGTGCTATTTTCAGATTCGAGGCAATCATATGCATCAAAAACCATGGACTTTCGATGTTTTCGATTGCAATTCTGGCTTCCGTTGGTATATCGGACGAGTCGCGGATTATTTGCAACGATGTTTCCTTTACAGTGTTCATCAGAACATTGAAAGGCTTGTTGGTTGGCAGGCGCATCGGACGTCCAAAAGGTTTCACAAGCGCTCTGAAATAAGGATCGGTTTGCGTGAACTCTTCTATCTGGAAACGGTTGCGCCCCTGAATGATTATAGTAACCGAGTCGTCGGGCATTTGCAGCAATTTGATAATAAATGCCACTGTACCTACATGAAACATGTCGTTGGGTCCCGGGTTTTCGGTTTCAGCATCTTTTTGAGAGGTGACACCTATAATCTTATTCGATTTGTAGGCTGCCCGCACCAGTTGAATCGATTTTTCACGACCAACCGTAATGGGGATAATCACTCCCGGAAACAATACTGTATTTCTTAATGGAAGAATAGGAAGCTCTTCGGGAATTCCTTCTTTTTGTATCTTTTTTTCGTCTTCCATCGACATGAGCGGAAAGAATTCACCATCGGTAGGAAACGAATCGCTGAACATAATTCCGCGAAAAATATCTTTTTTGTCTTTTTTCATGCTGCCAAATTGTCAAAAATAATGCATTCTGTAACGAATCGACCCTATGGTCAATTAAAATGCCAAAGCCCTGATGTGTTTTATCATCTGCGCTGTTCGAATGTGATGTCGTAGATACATCTAAGTATATCTATCTCTATATCAGTCAATTCAACACTTCTGCGTTCCATCACTTTCGAGGCAATCACCATGGCTTTATCGAACTGAAAAGATGTCATGTGTGCAGGACTTCCCCACGAAAAAGATGGAATGTAGTTGCGGTGAAAGCCATCGCCGTATAAATTGCACGAAACTCCGGCCACTGTACCTGTATTGAACATGGTATTGATTCCGCATTTGCTGTGATCGCCCATGATGAGGCCACAAAATTGAAGACCGGTTTTCACAAATCGATTTTCGACATGACTCCAGAGTTTCACTTCTTCGTAGGTGTTTTTCAGATTGCTGTTGTTGGTGTCGGCACCCAAATTGCACCATTCGCCAATGACAGCATTTCCAAGAAAACCGTCATGTGCTTTGTTTGAATAGCCCAGAAAAACTGAATTATTTACTTCTCCTCCGACTTTACAATGGTCGCCCACAACAGTTGCCCCATAAATTTTGGCGCCAATTTTAAGTGTGGAATGTTCGCCCAAAACAAAAGGACCTCGAACAACGCAATTTTCCATAATTTCGGCATCTTTGCCTATATATATAGGGCCATTCGATGCATTGAGTATAGAAAACTCGCAAACAGCACCGTCTTCAATAAAAATATTGCCGGCGTTTACTACCCGATTGCTTTCCGAAACAGGTGCACTTGTACGATTCGCTGTCATTACTCTAAAATCGTCGTTGATTAGCTCTCCACACATCGAAAACAAGTGCCACGGACGGGTTATGCTGCGAACAGGATGTTCATAAATTATCCATTTCAGTCCGCTGATTGATAAACGACAATAATCATCGAAGCCGGCAACTTTCTCTGTATCTTCTTTGTTTAAGCGAATTGCCAGAATATTGTCTTTATCCTCAGCAAGCACTTCGTTGGGCTGTAATTTATTTATTGCGTCAATCAATGGGCTGTCGGGTAAAATAGAGCCATCAATTAAAACATTGTTTTGCCCGATACAAACAGCAAACTTTGCTTTCAAATAGTCAGGCGCCAACATAGATACTGCACCCGGGAAATTACGCTCCCATTTTTCGGCTATAGTTGATATGCCTGCCTTAAGTGCCGCCACCGGACGCGTGTAGGTGAGCGGCAACAAGTGCATTCGGTTGATGCTGTCGAACAGAATGATATTCATGGGGTAAAAATAATAAAAAAAGCCCTTCGTTCAGGGCTTTTGAAATATGTAAAAACGATTTTTTATTGAGCGTCGTTTTTCTTGTCGTAATGTTTCTGGTAACGGCTTTTGAATTTATCAACACGACCTGCTGTATCAACAAGCTTCATTTTTCCTGTAAAGAATGGATGCGATGTGTGCGAAATTTCAAGTTTTACCAATGGATATTCTTTACCGTCTTCCCAAACAATGGTTTCTTTGGTTTGTGCAGTTGAACGTGTGACAAAAGAGTAGTCGTTCGACATATCTTTGAAAACAACAAAACGGTAGCTCTCTGGATGTATTCCTTTTTTCATGTCTTTATTATTTGGGGCTGCAAAATTAGAAACTTTTCCCGAAATAACAAAGCGAATTGAAAAAAAAAATGAAATATTCGATAAATATGGTTAGCAAAGTTGTTAAGCGATTGTTTTTTATTCTTGCACAACATCAATTGATCTCATTACTCATCCACTTCCGAAGACATTATAGCGAAAGTACAAAATAATATTCCTTACAATTGAATGCAATAATAAAAAAGTTATATCTTTGCATCCTCAAATCGGGGCGTGGCGCAGTTGGCTAGCGTACTTGGCTGGGGGCCAAGTGGTCGTCCGTTCGAGTCGGACCGCTCCGACAAACAGAAAAAAGGTTACCGTAAGGGTAACCTTTTTTTATAATCATGCTGCTTATTTTGTATTCAAAAATGATTAATGGGAAATCTATGTTCAGTTGCAGCAATCCCGGGGTCGCAAAAAACCCGGAACAAATTACAGCGCCGACTTTCTACATGGCATCGTCGGGAATATTGAAACCGTTGCTGTGTTCCTTTTTCCCGATTCCAAAGTTGTAGCGGATATTGATCCCGAATCTGTGCGTATCCGAATACCGGTCGCCCGCTGCGGAAATATCGCCCTGATTCAGTGTAAAACTCATTTTCATGGTGGTGAAAATATCGCGGGCATAAATGCTCACCATCAGTTTCTGGCGAAATAACATTTGGGTAATGTTCATATTGAGAGATCCGAAGTTCCCAAGCTCGTAAAACCCCTGTTGCCCCTTCAGCAAGTAAAATCCACCCATGTTGAATTTGGTGTTTTTGCTTATTTTCAGCGAGTGGAACGTAAAAAAGCGCCAGCTGCCGTGTTCCCACGAAAGCGGTTCGCCATTGTAATAGCCGTTGTATTCCGTGAGATTATACTGACCGCCAAGCGCAAAAAAGTAGCGTCCACCCGGAGGAATACCGACAAGCCCCCGGAGATAAGTTTCGCTACTGCTGCCCAGATTATCGGTTGTCATAATCAGCGAACCGGGCTCACGCGGATCTTCGTAGAGCACATCGGCAAAAATATCGCGGGTTTTGTTCACCCCGATGGCAAAAACCGGCACATCCTCGTAGCTGATGTTGAATTCAACATTGTCCGTATATTGCGGTTTCAGTTCCGGATTCCCGCTTTGGTAGAGAAACGGAGAGATATAATTCAGTGCCGGATTGAGTTCGTCGTATCCCGGCCGCGAAAGGGTGCGCCGGTAGATCATATAGGTATTGAGTGAGATCCCCAGAATTGTCGGTAGCTTCCGGCTCAAATACACGTAAGGGAAAAGTCCGGCCTGGTTCACCCGGAAACCGGTATCGGACGGAAATGTCTGCTGTCCGTCCATGTATGTATATTCAAACCGGCATCCTGTTTTCAGAATGATGTTTGCCCAGAGACTTTTTGATGCCTGCATATATGCCGCCCCGATACCTTCGCGGTAGGAGTAGGTGTTGCTTTTGCCCGAATCGATGTCGTAACTGCCATCATGGGTGTTGTGAAAGACCGATTGGCTGCTGAAATCCTGCCAGGAACCTTTGATCCCGGTTTCCAGCTTGATCTTATGCGGTAGTTGTTGTGTCAGGTCGCTCTGAAACATCAGAAATTTCCGGGGAGTTTTCGTGTAGCCTTCGCCTTTCAGAATCGTATCGAACGGTATCGTATAAGCTGATGAATACTGCTGATTTCCGCGTACCGGCGTACTGCTGAAGCTGAATTTCGTATCCCACTCCGAGCCAAGTGTATCGGTTTTCACATTCAATCCGAAATCGTTAATAAAATTCCATTGCCAGTAGCTGTTTTTCAGCAAATCGTTGCTTTCGGCCAGCAATAATTCGCTGCTGTTGCTTGTTTGGCTGAGGCTCGCCGTATTGGTAAGCCGGTCGCTGTAACTCAGGCGCCCGTCGTAGCTTACGCTTGCTTTTTCGTTCAGATCGTAGGTTATTCCGAAACCGAGATAGGTCTGATCGTTCGTTTTGCGGGCACTGTTTGTCTGGTTCAGAAATGCATCGGTTCCGATACCGCGATCGATGCCGGTTTCTTCCTGCATATCGTTGCGATTGTAATTCATATTCAGATAAAAAGTGGTTTTGTCTCCGCTGTTGTTGAAATTAAATCCGGCGTAACGATTACCGTATTTTCCCTGATTCATACCGATGGCCATATTGCCGAAGCGGCCCAGTTTTACTCCCTTTTTCAGAACCACATTCACAATACCGCCCGTACTTTCAGCATCGTATTTGCTCGAAGGTGTCCGGAGAATCTCTATTCTTTCAATACTCCCGGGTGGCAGGTTGCGCAGCATATTCATGATATCCTGATTGCTCAGTTTCTGCTCGCGTCCGTTGATATAAACCACAGCCGGAGTGGTACTCGAAAGGTAAATTCCGGATTCGTAATCGACGTAAATTCCGGGTGTGCTCTCAAGAACTTCGAGTGTATTGCTGCTGATACCCACCATGGGCGATGGATCCACAATCATCTTGTCTTCCTCCTGATGGATAAAAGGCCGTTCGGCCGTGATGGTCACGGCGTTCAGTTGCACTTCGTTGTCGCTCAGTGTAAACACAAAGCGCCGGTTTTCGCTGTTCACCAGAATATTCTTTTCCAGTTTCAGAAACCCGATATTGGTTATCCGGATAATGTAAACCCCATCCTGGATGCCGGTGAAAACGGCGGAACCGTTAGGGTCGGTGGCCACATATACTTTCTTTGCCGTATCGGCCGAAGGCATCAGGCAAACCGTTGCTCCGGGAACAGGATTACCCGATCGGTCCGAAACAAAAATGGATACAGATTGAGCAGGCGAATGCGCCGAAACAAAAACAAAAAATGTCAAAAAAAATAGTCTCATCCGTCATGTGCTTGTGCGCAATTAACGATGTTTTTTGTTTTTTGTTATAAACCAAATCATCCATTCTCAATATTTTTTCACTGAACGGTCGGTACATGTCCGGGTTAACATCGTATCGGAATGCAAACCGTATTTTACAACTGCTGCATCGAAACCTTTAGCCTGGAATATTATGATACTCCAATTTTTCTGTTTGTAAAACATGTTTATCTTTACATAAAGTTCCATTCGGTATGAAAAAAATATGGTTGGTTATCATTTTGATCCTTTCTTTTCTGAGCAGAGGAAATTGCCAGACAAATGTTTACCATTCTTTTCCTGATTCTGCCATGTGGAGGGTAGATTACGATGTTCATAATCCTTTTCAGTTTTTTTATTATTATGATAGCTATTTCCATTATTATGTAAGCGGGGACACCATCATTAATGCAAAGACATATAAAAAAATTTACAGATCGTATTTATTCACAACTCATATCAATGTTCATCCTCTTTGGCCAGTACCTCAGAGCAAACCTCCTTGCTATTTGGGGGCTCTTCGCGATGACCCTGTTGCGGATAAAACCTTCTTTGTTTATGAAGGGACAAATACAGATTCGTTGCTTTTTGATTATAATTTGTTGCCAGGTGATACAGTTAAAGGAATCCCAGGTCAGTTTTATTCGTTCCCCAAAACCGTTAATTCAGTTGATTCAGTAATGGTAGATGGCAGTTATCGCAGAAGATGGAATCTTGACAGTTGCTATACTATTGGGAATTATTACTTTCTCCCATATATAATTGAAGGCATTGGTAGCAGCTCGGGGTTGATTGATGGTATATGCGACTATGCCATGGATTTTACAGATCGCTACCTCGTTTGTGTCAAAAACGGCTCGACGACTCTTTTTGAATCGGGGTACAATTCCGAGATGGGTTGCCAACCCATCATTGAAAGTTTGCCTGAACCAGATAATGAATTAGAACTTCTTGCATTCCCGAATCCATTTTCGCAAACAACAACCATTCAATCGGATGTGGTTTTGAAAGATGCTGTTTTGACTATTTTCGATGCCGCCGGCAATCGGGTGAGAATAATTGAAAGCATTTCGGGTCAAACCATTCTTATTGAGCGCAACAATCTCCCCTGTGGAATATACTTTTGCCAATTAATTCAGGACAACTGCGTTATAGCCTATAAAAAAATTGTTGTTGCTGACTACTAATCTGCTTGCGATTGTTCCGCTTTTAACGAGTGACAATCAATTACTTATCACTCAAAACCACAAATGCCGAAATTGCTATCTTTGCAGCACAATTAAACAACCTTTTTGATTATGAAACTTCTGGAAGGCAAAACCGCCATCATTACAGGTGCCGCTCGCGGAATCGGACGTGCAATTGCAACAAAATACGCCGGGCACGGTGCCAATGTGATTATTACCGACCTCGCTGTGAATGAAGAAACTCAGCAGTTTGTTGCCGAACTCACCGCTATGGGTGTAAAAGCCAAAGCTTTTGCAAGCAACGCTGCGTCGTTCAACGATTGCGAAACTCTCATCAACGACATATTGGTCGAGTTTCCTCAAATTGACATTTTAGTCAACAATGCCGGTATCACCCGCGACAACCTGCTTATGCGCATGACCGAACAAGATTGGGACGCCGTTTTGACCGTCAACCTCAAGTCGGTTTTCAATATGACCAAAGCTATTCAGAAGGTAATGCTGAAACAGCGTTCAGGTTCAATCATCAACATGAGTTCGGTGGTTGGCATCGAAGGAAATGCAGGTCAGTCGAACTACGCTGCATCGAAAGCCGGAATGATTGGTTTTACAAAAAGTATCGCTGCCGAGCTTGGCTCGCGTAGCATTCGCTGCAATGCCATTGCTCCTGGTTTTATCGAAACCGAAATGACCGCCAAATTGCCCGACGAAATTCGCGAGCAGTGGATAAAAGATATTCCTCTTAAACGCGTTGGTCTTCCGTCCGATGTTGCCGATGTAGCTGTATTTCTCGGATGCGACCTTTCGTCGTATGTCACCGGACAGGTCGTCAGCGTTTGCGGTGGAATGCAATTATAATTAAATATGGGCTTCGTATCCGGATATCCGCTTTGGCTTGTTGTTGTTTGTGTTGCCATTGCGTTGGCCTATTCGCTAACGCTTTACACAGGACGCAAAGCCAAACGTTTTAAGCGTGGATACCGGATTGCGATGTTCTCGTTTCGCTTCGTCGTTGTATTTCTGCTGACCTTTTTTCTGCTCGAGCCGCTCATTCGTCTCAATCTGAAAGTAACCAACAAACCTGTGTTGGTGGTTGCAACCGACAATTCGTTGTCGATGGTATCGGGAACCGATTCCGCATATATCCGCAACAACTTTCCGGCTATTCTGAACGAATGGATTGCCTCCACCGGCGAAGAGCCCGAAATTGTGCGCTACAACTTCAGCGATTCGCTGGCAAGTGGCCCTTCGACCGATTTTTCGGGTAAGCTTACCGATATCGGCAATGTTTTTCAGGAGCTTCGCACCCGCTACATCAATAAAAATCTGATTGGTATTGTGCTTGTGAGTGACGGCATCAACAACGCGGGCATCAATCCGCTGTCGGCTGCCGGACAAATTCAGGCTCCGGTGTTTTGCGTTCCGCTTGGCGATTCTTCGACCCGCACCGATGTTGCCGTGGCTTCGCTTACAGGAAACAGGGAGGTGGTTTTCAATAATTATTTCCCTATCGAATTCGGAGTAAATGCCACTCAGGCCGATGGCAAAACACTATCGCTTAAAGTTACCCACAACGACAAGGAAATTCTTAATCAGCAGCTGGATATTCAAGGCAATCAGTTTTCGAGACTTTTCAATATCAAGGGCTTTGCAACGCAGAAAGGGCTTAATCGCATCGTGGTTTCCGTTTCTTCGCTACCCGGCGAGCAAAATGTGGTGAACAACCAGCGTGTTTTTTACTTCAATGTAGCCGACGATGTGAAGAAAGTTCTCATTGTGGCAGCGGCTCCTCATCCCGATATCAATGCCATCCGTAAAACACTCGAAGGGAATCTGAATTACGATGTGAAAGTGGTTACAGGCGAATCGAATGCAGGTGACATTTCGGGCTACGACTTGCTGATTCTGCATCAGATTCCCTCGCGTGGAGCTCGCAACAGCATTATGCTCGACAAGGCTATGCATACCCGCATTCCTGTGTGGATTATCACCGGAGCGCAAACCAATTTTGCAGCTTTAAATGCGCTGAATGCAGGAGTAACCGTTCGCGTTCGCGGCTCTTCGGTGAACGAGGTTACTGCTGTTGCCAACGAAGGCTTTGGTTTATTCACTTTACCTCAACAGGAAGCCGCATATGTAAAATCGATGCCTCCACTTACCGCGCCTTTTGGCGATTATTCGGTTGCCGCAGGCGTCGATGTTCTGCTCTATCAAAAAATTGGCTCGGTGGTATCATCGCAGCCATTGCTTTGTATCAGCCAGGTTCAGAATCAGCGATGGGCTTTTTTGCTGGCCGAAAACATCTGGCGGTGGAGACTTTACGATTTTCAACGCAACAATTCGTTTGGCCTGTTCGATTCGTTTGTGTCGCGCATAGCGCAGTATTTGTCGCAAAACTCCGATCGAAGCCGGTTCAGGGTCATTTACGAGCCCACCCATTCCGAAATGGAACCCGTTCGTTTTGCGGCAGAGCTTTACAATTCGAATTACGAACTCATCAACTCCGAACCTGTTGATATGTTGATGAAAGACAATACCGGACACGAATATCGCTACAGCTTTGTTCCCGACGGTTCGGGCTATTCGCTCAACTGTGGAAAACTCAGCACCGGCGAATATTCGTTTACAGCGCAGGTGAAAAGCAAACAATATTCGTATTCGCAAAGCGGGAAAATCACCGTCGATCGGTACAATCCCGAACTGGCAAGTCTGAAAGCCGACTTCAACCTGTTGCAGCAATTGGCAATTCAAAGCGGAGGCCTGATGGTTTCGCCGGACAGCCTGAGCAATATCAATCGCTTTCTGGAACAGGAAAACCGCATTCAATCCACCTATTATCGTCAGAACAAATACATCGATCTGCTCGATTGGAAGTGGTTGCTTATTATTATTCTGGCGCTTGTTTCTGCTGAGTGGATTATCAGGAAGAGGGAGGGATATTATTAGTGGTCAGTAGCCAGTTTTCAGTAGCCAGTGGTCAGTGGTGAGTAGTCAGTGGTCAGTGTAGAGGCGCGATTTATCGCGACTTATTTGATGAGTAAGGAGTAAGAGGTAGGGAGTATTGATAAATTGTTTCCACTTCCCCGTAGGGGATTAGGCTCAATAGCGCATTTGAATTTGCGCGACAAAAAAACAACCGTAGAGACGCGATTCATCGTGTCTAAAAAACAAAAAATATTTTTCATGAAGAACATTTCAATCGCCATTTTCGTTGCAGGATTTCTGATGTCAGTTCAAAGCATTGTTGTTTCGCAGAACGCTGTATTTGAATACAATACAGAATTGTGTGTCTGTACTGGCACTTTCGATTCCACCCAATATTCGCGCGAGCAATTGCAAAACACCTTCGATTTGCTCTGGTGGTTGCCCTATTTTGAAGTAGATCCAACCGTTTGGAAGTTCGAAGAAGCCAAAAACCTTAGCATTTCGGATCTTGACAGGGAATGCACAACAATCATGAAAAAACTCACTGCACTTCCATTTATCAACAACGATTTCTGGAATCAGATACGCGATGAACGCATCAGAGAAGTGAACGAAGCTTGCCGCTTGCGCCATTTAACGCTTCTGGCCTACTCCACCCCCGACAGTTTGCTGGCATTCGAAACCACCGATAGCCTCTGCAATTTCTACCGGGAAGCGCTGATTGATGGAGGCCATAAAATGATTCATGCCTGGTTTTGTCTGAACGAAGAAATGAAGGCAAACAACGCCTATCCCGACGAAGTAGAAGCCCGATTCAAAGAGAAATTGTTTTCGGACAAAGCACTGGAATACGCCCGTGTCGATATCATGCTGTTTGGTTGGTGGAACCACGCCAATGGGGTCATTTTCCACAGTTATAATTCATATTTTTTCGAAGATTATTTTAGAGAACTGTTTGTTGATGTTGATTGTATTTGCGAAGAGCCTTGATATTGAACAAATACAACCGATAAAATCCCACACCATCCCTTATTTCTGCAAGCGCTTTCCGCCTTCGGAAAAAATCTGCTCGGGAAGAATGCCCGCTCCAAGGCTGTTGAACACTTCGTTCGCTGTGTAAAAATAATAGCAGATGGAATCGGCAAAGGTCCATTGCGAAGGATTGTAACTGTATTCTTCGGCCGTGAGCGAAGTGTCGCTGACAAATTTCCCGGCCATAGACGTAGGAATAAAATGCGTAACGCTGTCGCAATGCCATTCCGTTACATCTGAAATGGAATAAATCTTTTTGCCGGTGAACATATCGAAATAGTCGTTGGTGTGTTGGTGTCCCTGAAATGTCAGAAACCACTTGCCATTCCGCTCTTTGTATTCCGAAACGAGCGTTCCCTGAACAAATTCGACAAAATATTTTCGTGAAGGTAAAAGACAATTGTTGTTTTTGGGATAGTGATAGTTGGGATTTCGCTCCGATATCCGTTCAATGCGCTTGAACGCAAATGTTTCCGCGTCTATTACCAGGCAACCTTTCTCGGTTCCTTCGCCTTCCATTCCCAATTCCAGAAAATTTTCCAGTCCGTGGCTTTCGCTCGAAAAATCGGAGCACGAATACCTGATCACATAAACCGAATCGTTCGAGGTGCTGTCGAACGAAAAGTTGTAATAATCGAATGCGTTGGGGTTGAGCGCGCTTAAGCTCACATTGTACACCGGATCCTGAGTGAGAAAATACAAAATATCGCGACCATATTTGAAATCGTCGATAACATAGCTAAAAGGACTCCGCCGGATGTTTTGAACACAGAATCCGTATTCGGGAGTTTGATTTTTTTTGCGGGTTTTGAGCAGATATAAAACAACCATCCGGGCTTCAATCAGATTTCTGAATTTGTTGTTTACCTTCATATATCTCCGGACAAATGTAAACGCAGCAAAACTTGAATCGGTATAATTGACCGGAATCATGGCTACAGCTTTTTCCACAATCCCCCTGGCCGTATAGCCTTCGATGTTTACAACACCCAGCGGCAACGAAGGCCTGTCGATAAACAGCAGTTGCCCTTGTGCAGTTGCCAAACAAGCCACGGTGTCACGCAGCCCGATGGCGAAAACTTCGAGTTGCAGCACTTTCATGCCTTTGGGAACCACCAGTTCGAATTTGCCTTCGAAATTGGTTTCGGCATATACTTCGGTTCCTGAAAGCCTGATAGCAGCATACGAAACGGGTGTAGAATCGTTCCGGAACAACAACCTCGCTTTGAAGCTGTTTTGTCCCGACACATGAACAGCAATTAAAAATGCAACCCAAACAGCAAACCATTTCATCATAAAGCGCATTTTAGTCTCTGCCGGATAAAACCCCGCAGCATATCAGCGAAGCTAATGTAAAAATTATTCTTTTGCTGCCACTTTAAAATCAGTTTTCGGTATGAAAATATTTTGTGACAAAATAGAATATTGTGAATTCATCATCCTGACTATTGACACGAATATCAGCCTGTTAATCCTATCAATCTCCGGAAACGATGGAAATATTTTGTAAAAAAATTGTTGTAAGGTGCGATTTGTTTTTTAAATTTGTGTTTAAGCTTACATTGCGATGGGCTTCAACAGTGTTGCTGATAATGCAAAAACAAAGATCTATGAAGGTTATAACAACATTCGCTTTAATAGTTTTTCTTTTTTCGTTTTCGAACTCCCAGACCGTATCGGAGTTATTCAACAGCAGGGACTATCAGGAGCTTGTGAAGTTCGAAAAAAAAGCCAACAAATTATCGCCCGAAGAATTATACATGGTGGGGTTTGCTTTTTTTCAACTCGAAAACGACAACAAGGCTATTGAGTTGTACGACATGGCAATGAAAAAAGGACTTGACGATGGCCTGGTTCATTTTCATAAAGGGCTTTCATTGTTCTACTTGGAAAAATACAACGATGCTATGGAAGAAGTTGAAATTGCCTTAAGTAAGGAGCCAACCAATCAGGAATTCATGAATCAGAAGGGGGTGATTTATAAATATCAAGGAAAGAACGATAAGGCTTTGGAAGTGTTTGAGCAGGCAATTGAACTTCCGAACACCTACGGCGAGCCTTTCTTCTGGGTAGCCTACTGCTATCACGAAAAACAGGAATTCGAAAAGGCGCTGGGTTTATACTACGTTGCACTTGAGAATGTTCCTCCTGAAAACAGTTATTACAAAGCAACCCTAAAGAGCATCGGCCAGCTTGAATATACCTTCACCAAAGACTATTTAAAATCGGCAAAAGCATACACTCAGGCAATTGAAATCGACAACGAAAACTACGAGCTTTACTACAAGCTGATGAAGTCTTACAATGCAGCCAAAGAATATGCAAAAGCCGACAGTGTTTTTAAAGTAGTGCAAATTGCTTTTGAAAACGGGAAATTACCAAAAGAAGATATGGAATTGAAAACCGTTGCCGTTGCACAATTTGAATGGAACGGACATACTGCAACAATTTGGAAGTCGCTTGTTGAACCCAAGGAAATGCTGGATATTTCATACAAGGTTTTTGTACTGAATAAAGAGGGCGATAAAATAGAAAGACGATTTGTTGTCGAAAAAACAATTCAACTTGAAAAGGACGGTGCAAAACATTTGCTGTGCGAACAAGACAGGAAAACCGGAACTCACATCACTTATCCATATGGCTGGTCGGTGGACAATATTCCGCTCGACGACCTGCAAAAAGCAGTTATTTGGGTACTTGAAGGAAAAATGAACGCTGCCGCGTCGTCCAATTTTGGAAGATAGTGCTGATAAACAGATAATTGTAGTGCAATTATCACCTCAGTATCGTCGTGTTAAAGCACTGCAAACAACATTGAATTCAAATTGTAAAGGTGTAGGGAAATATTTTGTAAAAAAAGTGTTGTGGATTGGGATTTGTTTTTAAATTTGTGGGGAGAGAAAATGGAAAAGTATGGTTATACACCCTAAAAAGGAAGAGTAACCCAATATTGGGGTTGGAGTTGTGTGTCTTTCTAAAAAGACACGTAGCTACTAAGTAAACAGAAACTAATGAACAAATAACATGGCAGATTTTAAAGGCGAAAAAGTTGAAATAGATGCAGCTACTAAAAAGGTTCTCTATTATTACGACACTGCTAACAAGATTCAACAGATTTCAAGTGAGATTTATAAAAAATCCGACCAAATTATTCATTATCCAAGAGGATTTGAAGGTGGACAAAAATATACTACAATAAAAAGGTTTATTTATAAAGGTTTCAAAGGCAAATTACCAGTTGGTGTAGTTAAATCAGTAAACTTCGGCTGGGGATTTACAAAAACATTGAATCCTTTTTCCTTTTACCTTAATGATAATCATGATATTGAAGAAGTGATTATCGAAAAAGGTGGAAAAGTGGCCTTAGATTTACCTGACAAGAAACTATTTCTAAATGAAAAAAGCTTAGAAACACTTCAAGACTCATTTAGCAGTATTTTCAAAAAAAATAAAAGCGAAGTTGACTATGTTTTAAAAGTTAACCTTCACAATCTTTTCCCTTCGACAATTGCTGAACCTTCAAAAACATATATAGCAAATGCTCTTGCGACTTCATTAGCTTCATGGGGCAACACAATTGACGAATTTTCTGATTCTGATAAATACGCTATTAAGGACTTATTTGATAAACTCTCTTTAGGTACAGACTTTTTAACAAAAGATGCGCTGGCAAAAACAAAAGAAATTGTTGACATTAAATATATTCAAGAAACTTTAAAAAAATTCAAGACTTTAATAGCACTTAAAACTGATGGAGAGAGTTTAGAAAAACAATGGCAAGAATTTTTACGAGACAACAGTTGGATATTTTCTTCAATTTTTGCACAACCAGTAATTCTTTTCAAACGTGAAGCCTATGTGGGTGGAAAGACAATAGATAATAGGAATGGAAAATTCAACGATTTCTTAATAAAAAATAGCTTGAGTGATAATATTTCCTTTTTAGAGATAAAAACACATAAAACAAAACTTTTTGAAAGTACCACGTATCGTGGAGAAGATGTTTTTAGTGCAACAAAAGATTTAACTGGATGTATTGTTCAAGTTCTAAATCAAAGAGACAATTTTCAAAAAGAGTTTTACACCTTAAAAGGTAAGTCTAAAAACAAAGGGAATTTTGAGACTTTCAATTCAAAATGTGTTGTACTTATCGGCTCAACTAAAGACCTTGACGAGAGTAAAAAATATTCGTTTGAACTCTTCCGATCTAATAGTAGAGATGTCGAGATATTGACATTTGATGAATTGCAGATTAAAATTGAAAGTTTACAAAAAGTAATGAAGACCAAATGACAAAAAAAAGAACGCACGCACAGCACGCTGTATAGCCAATAAGGGTTTCATTGCTATGCGAAGGGTTGTAGCCCGCTTCAACTTTTCGTGTAACTTTACAGGAAATCGCCCGCAATCCCTTACTGCCCATACCGCCAAACGTTATGTGCTATAATAATTGACTCCTATGACAGACGACAAACGGAAAGAAATCAGAGAAATTCTTGGACGAGCAAAATGGTTACTTTTGGTCGGAGGACTTGTTATTCTAATAATGCCTTTCATTTTGACAGGACATTATTTTCACGAGCGTTTCAACTTTAGTGAAACAGGACAGATAGGAGATACGATTGGCGGGATAACAGCCCCATTTATGAATTTAATTGGTGCTTTTCTAGTTTTTTTCGCCCTCCAAGCACAGGTAAGCCAACGAGTTAATTCAAAACCAAATTGATAAGGACAACGACGAAAAAGAATGTGAAAATGAAGGGCAAAATTTAAATCAACTGTATTCTTACTTGACAGACAGCATAAACAGCTTTCACTTCAAGTCATTGCCTTTACAACAATTAAAAAACATTGAGGACATTGACACGGAAACAGAATTCAAAGGTGGTGAAGCGTTTTATCACCTGTTTTCTCAAATTCGGTGTCATTATCACGGGACACAAGGCGAATTGCATAGTCAACAAGCTGTTTCCGAACTTTTAAGTGTTCTTAAAATTATGGATTTACTCCTTGACAAACTCAAAAACGCTAAAAGCAAAAACAAGGAAATTTTAATTACATTGGTTCGACATTTATTTGATTACAAAATCGTGACAAGAATTCGTGACGAAGAAGACAATGAATTGGACTTAGAATATTGTACAGAGTGCGAATGCAACCATGGACTACCGGACGAACTTAAGAATTTAATTCTTGAAATAAGACGGAAACTGAAATGACAGAAAGAATTACAGCACATAACTTTAGCTACCCGTCAAGTGCGGCAGCAGTGGTTTTCGGTGGGCATCTTTCCGCTCGGGCATCTTTCCGCTCGGGCATCTTTTCGGCTTGACAGGAAATCGCCTGCAATCCGCCCCTGCGTGTAGCTTCCTACGTTAGCCATCATTAAAAAAAGAACACATGAACTTTGATTTTATTGCGGACTCAAGATTTAGAACTCTTCTATCGAGAGACTATATTGAACTTCAAAAATGTCTTGAGAATGAGGCAAATAAGTCAGTATTAGTATTGTCTGGTAGCATACTAGAAGCTGCGCTTTCAGATTTTTTCATTCAATTTCCAATAGACGGAAAGTCGGAGAGTTCAATCCTTCAATCTAATCTTGGAACACTTATAGACATAGCTGAATCAGAGAAAATTATCACCTCAAAAGAAAAAAACCTTGCAACGGTTGTCAAGGATTACAGAAACTTAATTCATCCTGGAAAGGAGATTAGAAAAGAAGAAAAATTTAATTCAGAATCGGCAATAATTGCTGCAAAAGTGGTTGATATAATTTTAAATTCAGTTAAATCTGTCTATATATCAAAGTATGGTCATACCGCTGAAGAAATTCTTGAACGCTTAAAACACGACTGGCATTATCAATCAGTTTTTGACAAGGTTGTAATCAAGCTAAACCAAAATGAAAAAGAAAAACTTTTACAATTATTAGTTGATTTCGACGTTTGGGAAAAATCTCATTGGGACTCGTTTTCCTATGGTAATAAACCTATAAGGAATGAATACTATGACCTTGAATTTGTTAAGCCTTTAACAAATCAACTTAAACCGCTACTTCCTAATGACGTAATCAAAAACTATCTGAAACAACTTATCAAAGAGCTAGAAACAGGTAGCAAGGAAAAGGCCTATTGCCTCTACAATCTATTTCATGACAACATCGGTGAACTAAGTCCAGATGAGCAAGAGTTAATTGTGATTTACATGTTGGGATTTGCCATTTCTCTCTTGGAAAACACCAGTGACATAGCACTCGAAAAAACCTATTCAACTATTGGAAAGTATGTTCAATCAGATAAAACAAAGGCAGCTCTTAAGAAATTTATCCAAGACTATTCAGTAAACTCAAGCGGATCAGAAAAGGATCTTGACCTATTTGAGCATGTTATAAATGGATTAAAGGTTGAGCTTCGAACAGAAATGCTTCAATATTTGACAGACTTTCTTCCAACTAAAGAAAACGCAGCACCTTCTTTGGATAAATTTTACACAGAAGCATCAAAGCGTGGATTAATACTTGAAAGGAAAATTAAAAAATGGTGAAAAAAATGGACATTATTAAAGATTTGACTTTCAAAAGTTTCTTTTCATCCGTCACTTCAATTCACAGCGATAACAAGACTGACAACACTTATGTATCGAGGTTTTATCCTGCTTTTTGGGGAGCTCTATTTAGACAAAAAAAATTGCTATTGAAAATTCAAACGGATATTGACATATTTGAATACACACCCTTCAATCATGATGAAAACAACAGTTTATCAGAGGGAGAAAAGTTCTATTTAAAAGCAACAGATACAAGAAAAAACAAATTACGAACACTTTATGGAGATGATTTACTTGATATTTATATTTCAATTATTTTGTTTTCGATTAATCTAATAGAGGGCTTAATCAATGAGTATATTGCTATAAAATCCGCTTCTCAAGGAGATTTTCAAAAATTGGAACGTAAAGGTTTATTAGAAAAATGGATGCATGTTCCTCAAAAATTCATCCCAGCATATAAATTAAATGATGAGTTAAAACAGCAGCTCGTATTCCTTTATGAAAGTAGAAGAAATTTAATTATTCACAATAAACCTCAAATAATAAGAAACGGTGAAAAAATAATTAACGGAGAAAAAATAGAGTCAATTTCTGGCGAAACTGACTTGGTCCTGAAATGGTGTTCTTTACCGCAATTATTAATTATTGATTTATTTGCACAAGACAGCTCCCCCAGCATTAATTCTTTCAAAACACATTGTGAGCATTATATCAATCGTAAATATTGAACTGACAATTATGATGAATCACAAGTAAATACTTTATATTCTCTCAAAATATAAATGACCATCTTTTTCAATTTACCCTAAGAAATGTAGTAGTCCTTAGAAATACAATATCACCTTTATCCTTTTATCTTCCTACTTTTGTCCACAATCTTTCACCTCATGAAAACCCACGCCATCATACCCATATTTCTGCCCGAGCTTGGATGCCCGAAGCAGTGTGTGTTTTGCAACCAGCAGCACATCAGCGGGCAGCAGTATGTACCGGGTTTCGACGAGGTGAAAGCAAGCATCGGGCAGCATTTGACAACCATGAAAGCCAAGCAGCATATCGAATTGGCTTTCTTTGGTGGTTCGTTCACCGCATTGCCCCTTGAATTGCAAGAAAGCTATTTGCAAATTGCGGCTCCATACATCGAAAGCAAACAGATAAGCAGTATTCGCATCAGCACCCGCCCCGATGCCATCGACCACCATATTCTGAACATGCTGAAAAGCTATGGCGTCGGAATTATTGAACTCGGAGTGCAATCGATGGACGATGAAGTATTGCGACTTTCGGGGCGCGGCTACCAGGCCGGTATTGTTCGCGAAGCAGCCAGACTCATCAACGAATACAACTTCACGCTTGGAATGCAAATGATGATTGGTCTGCCGGGCGATACACCGGAAAAAGCGATAATGACAGCCCGCGAAATTGTTCGCCTCGGCGCCCAGGGAACACGTATTTATCCGTTGCTGGTGTTTCGCGATACCGAACTGGAACTGCAATACAACAAGGGTTCGTATGTTCCGCTCAGTGTCGAAAATGCAGTGGCACAGGCAGCCGATATTCTCGAAATATTCGAACAAGCCGGCATTACCGTTTACAAAATCGGGCTGCATCCGTCCGATTTTCTGCACAATGGCGATTGGGTTGCCGGGCCATGGATTCCCGATTTCCGGCAGCATGTTCAGGCGCTTGTGTGGCAACGCCGGTTTTTGAAAGAACTCCAAAGCAAAGGAACCGACATGGCAGGTTTTAGGGTAAATGCATCCGATCAAAATTCGGCAATCGGCCCCAAACGTTCCAATATACAGTTTTTTGAGCAAAAAGGTTTGCATATAACCATCGAAATTGATAACAAAGTGAAAAAAGGAGATTTTTATGCATTTTATCGTTGATTACAGAGCTGTAAGTGTTGCCGAAAATCTCAGTGCTTTGGGCGAAGTCACCCTGTTCGATGCCGGCAAATTGGTGTATCCGGCCATTGGCGGACATCCCGATATTTTTCTGGCAAACATTCATGGTGTCTGGGTTTTGGCGCCCAATACGCCGGCAGAAATAAAAGCTGTTTTCGAAAAACTGAGTTTGCCGGTTATTGCGGGAACCGAACCCGTTGGCTTTCGCTATCCGGGCACAGCGCTCTACAATGTTTTTGCCGACGACGAAGTGGCTGTCATCAGCCGTCACACCAACGAATCGGTTTTGCTTCATATCCGGTCCAACGAACTCATCACAGTCAAACAGGGCTATATTGCCTGCAATCTGGCGCGAATCGGAAAAGAATTTATAACCACCGATACCGCCATCGCCAAAGAACTCGAAGACCGGAAAAAGATTGTTCATTTTGTCAAACCCGATTTCATCAGGCTGGCAGGAGTACCGAATGGTTTTATTGGCGGAACACTCGGGCAAACCGGGGACAAAGTATTTTTTGCCGGTTCGGTTCGCAGCGAATACGCTCCCGTTTTGCAGCAAATATGCGATCGTCAGCAGAAAGAACTTGTTTTTGCCGGTCGCGGCGAAGCTTTGGATGTGGGAGGGATTGTAGTTTTATAAATTGCTTTCATAAAGATAAAAAAAAATGCAGTCATATTGAGCCTGTCGATGCCGATAGCTATCGGTAGCGGCTGCATTTTTTATTGGTTTTACTCCTGGTTGAAGCTTGCAAAGCTAATTCATGTTGAAATTAATCAGGTAAATGCCAATTTCAGGCTTCAAGTGTTTCCTGCGTTTCAAATGCATCTACGAAAAGGATGTCGCTTGAAGAATTTTACATTTATAAAACCAAAAGTCATCCTGAGACCACCAGCAAAACACGTTTTGCAACCTTAAAAAAAGACAAAAACGCAGTCACATTGAGCGAGCCTGCCCTGAGCGCAGACGAAGGGAAATGTGGTATAATTTTTCAAACACCTGAATAAAAGCATGTTGCAAAACATTATCATTAGCAGTGGCCACCTTCTGGCGGATGTATCGAAGGGCGGCTTTTGGTTATTCTCAAACAAGACTGATTCAGAATGTTGTATCTTTGAAAAAGAATACGTTTTAAAATTAAAATTTACGGGAATGAATAAAGAAACTCCTGCAATTGAACGTCCTGCAATAATCAAGCAGCTTGGACAGATGACAGTTGTTTTTTCATCGTATATGATTTTTACGAATGCTTTGAGCTATTTGCTTTGGACTTTTGTGTTTCCTCAGATAGAACCATCATTCAAGGAAGTTGGAGCCATTGCTATTGTTTGGGGTTATTTTCCCATTGCTTCTTTTTTTCTGATAGTTTTGGGATTGGTGAATTTAATTGCCGGTATTTTTTTATTAAAGCTGGTTAATTGGGCGAGAGTGCTTATCGTATTCACTTCCGTTTTGTTTTTGATTGTATTTGTGATTGCTTCTGTTGAGTTGTTAAGTAATCTGGGTTACAACGAATTTGTAATGGTTTTTGCCATCATGCTTGTTGTTAATCTGGCGATATTAACAACACCTTCCATCGTATCGCTGTATTATTTAACACAGAGTCGTATAGCTATGCATTTCGAGTAGATAATGTATTATTTCATGATTTTCAGACCCTTCAGCGATCAAATTGCTACACAAGAGTCTCTCATTTCACTGGCTTAAAAAAAATCAGTATGCAACTCGACTACATTGAGAAAGTGAATGAATATGGCGACAATCTGGTTCGTCTCTACGATTTCGATCATCAGCAGGCGATTGCCTTTCTCGATCTTCTGAAAAAATCGTTGATCACCGACAAAGTTCAACTCGATCTTTCGGAACACGAGTTTATTGTGGCCCGCAATTGCAATCTTATTTTGCGCTTGTCGGACGAAGACATGGGTATTACCCGCCCGGGAAGAAAAAAGTTTTTCTGCGATCTCACAACCGAAACGTATCTGAAAATGATTGCGCTGTTGGAGCCGTTTTGCGAACGCGATACGACCGCACATCAGTATTTGTACGATATTGACTCCCAAACCGATTTTTTGTTTTCGCCTGCCGGAACATGGTAGTGATCGTATGCAATATTAACACTCCTTCTCCGTATAAGCTATATACTGTCAACAGAGATATTTTAAGTAAAATAGTCTTGAAATTGTTATAATTAGCTAATATTTTATACTATATTTGCAATAATTAGATTGTGTTAATCGTCCCAATCGATCAATAAACTTAAAAAAACAATTATGAAAAATCTGCTGTTGAGTTTTCTGGTTCTGTTACTTATTGCCAATAGCGCAACTTATGCACAAACTACGCTTGCAACAGGCGATATTGCCATTATCGGTCTTAATTCGGATGGAGATGATGAAGTTTCATTTATATTGCTGAGAGACATTTCAGCAAATACTTCCATGTATATGACCGATAAAGGATGGAATGATGCGACCGGTTTTGCTACAATTATGGGAGATGGCATCTGGCAGTGGTCAACGGCAACCGCTTTGAGTGCCGGAACAATTGTTCATATAAAAACCACCAATAATGGTGTAGTTGAAGCCGGGAGTTTGGCTGCCACTCCGGGGACAGTTGTTTGGGTGGAAAATAACAGTACTTCGATATCGTATTCCGGAGATCAAATCTTTTTCTACCAAGGGACTGCAGCCAGTCCAACTTTCATTACAGGCTGTCATTGGAATGTTGAAGCTTCGTCCACTTCTGCTAATTGGGATGGCTCAAGCGCAGCGTCTCAAACTTCGGCATTGCCCGACCAGCTAACTAACGGTGTTAATGCCATTTGGCTATATGGTCCCGGTCCTACAGAGTACGATAACTTCAGATATAAATGCAGCGTTCTCACAACTGGAACTCCATCTGCTTTAAGAACAGCAATTAACAATATAAGTAATTGGGATGTTGATTTACTAAATACTACTCCATATACGATAAATCCTTTTCCATGTTCTTTTTCGGTTACAAGTACCTGCGTTAATCCTACTGTTCCTACAGTTACAGCCAACCCTTCAGCAATTTGCCCGGGCAGTTCATCAACTCTGACAATAACAGGCACTTTGAACGATGCCACTGCCTGGCATATTTATACTGGTTCATGCGGTGGAACCAACATCGGATCAACTGCAAGTTCAACTTTCGCTGTATCTCCATCTGCTACAACAACTTATTATGTAAGAGGCGAAGGAGGTTGTGTAACTCCGGGGAGTTGCGGAACAGTAACGGTTACAGTAAAACCAAGCTATAATTTATCGGAAACTGTTGCGGTTTGTTCAGGTGACAGCTACATGTTTCCCGACGGTACAACTCAGAATAATATTACAACACAAATAATGCACGCAAGTAATCTTCAAACAACCTTGCTTTGCGATAGCATTATAACAACCACCGTGAATGTAAATCCTGTTTACAATCTCAGTGAGACCGTCACTGTTTGTAGTGGCGACAGTTATCTCTTTCCGGACGGAACAACACAAAGCAACATCACGGCGCAAGTGATTCATACAAGCAATCTTCAAACAACCTTGCTATGCGATAGCATTATCACCACAACGGTGAATGTGAATCCTGTTTACAATCTCACCGAGACCGCAACAGTTTGCAGTGGCGACAGCTATCTCTTTCC
>PHDB01000132.1 GCA_002842495.1 Bacteroidetes bacterium HGW-Bacteroidetes-6 | reverse complement strand
GCACATAGTGATCAACCTCATGAAGCATCTGTGAAAGCAGCTGGACTCATTCAAGCTGGGATCAACAGAGTCTCCTATTCAGAATCATTGGATGCCATTGATATCTCAGTGAAAAACACGGCGCTAGTGATTGGTGCTGGGATCTCTGGGATGAAAGCGGCTATCGATATGGCAAAATCTGGAACAGAGGTGTTCCTGATTGAAAAAGAGTATCTCGTTGGGGGCAGAATTGCTCAAAAAGAGTCTCTTTTCCCTACCAATCAAAGTGGAAAAGAGATCATCACCGCGTTATATCAACAGATAAAAAGATTTCCAAATATCACCCTTTTCACTGGGGCAACTTTAGAAAAAGTGTCCGGTAGCTTAGGAAACTTCAATCTGGAGATCAAAGTGAATCATAAAGATATTAGTCCCATTGCAGATCCTAAAGAGGCAAAATTGGTGATGGATCAATATGAAAATAACGAGAAAAAAGAGATCGAAGAGACCATCTCATTGATTGTGGGAGCTGTACTTGTGGCATCTGGGTTCAACCATTATCAACCTAAAGAGGGGGAATTTGGATACCAAACGATAGATAATGTGATCACGCTACCAGAATTGGACACCCTTATGGTAAACAATCCTAAACAGTTAGTTTATAACGGTAAAAAAGTAAACTCTATCGCTTTTATCTACTGTGTAGGGAGTCGCCAAACCAAAGGGGAGAACAAATACTGTTCCAGACAATGTTGCTCATCTACGATCCACACTTCATTGCAACTGAAAGAGAAGTACAAAGATATCCAAACGTACCATCTCTATCGCGATATCAGAACTTATGGAAAACAAGAGTTGTTGTATGAACAATCTTCTAAACAAGGGGATCTCTATTTCAAATATGAAGAGAAAGAGGCTCCTGTTGTTGAAAAAGATGGGAAAACAACCGTAGTGAAAGTGAAAGATTATCTTACCGCTAAAATGCCTTTGGAAATTGAGGCTGACCTAGTCGTTCTCGTTACGGGTATGGTTCCTCGTGAAGATGCTCCACATATTGCTGATTTGTTGAAAATCCCTACAGGAAGCGATAAATTCTTTAATGAGATACATCCTAAACTAAAACCTGTAGAAACGGTGATCAAAGGGGTATACATTGGGGGAACTTGCCAAGGTCCTAAAAATATTAGTGAATCGGTGCAGTCTTCAATGTCTGGTGCTTCAAAAATCATTGCACTTTTGAAGAGTGGCACGGTATCTGTAGATCCTATCATTGCACGT
>PHDB01000092.1 GCA_002842495.1 Bacteroidetes bacterium HGW-Bacteroidetes-6 | reverse complement strand
GTTGAAGAAATCGGTAAAAATTCAGTTAGTCCTTCAATAATAGCAATAATAAACGCATCAATCCAGCTCATTCTTCAATCTGTTCTTTTTTCTTCGGACGATAAAGAATGGCAACAATTTCAATAACAAATCCACCCAAAATAAGAAGAGGACTTAATGTTAATCGTTGAAAGTTGAACAAATCTTCACTGAAAACGTTGGGGTCGTCGGAACCTCCACCCATCATCAGAATATAGCCCAAAAGAATAACCCCAAGACCTATGAGCATAAGCATATAATTTTTACGGGCAAATGCAAAGGTCGGAGCATTCTGGATCTGTGAATTTGGTTTATCACTCATTAGTTTCGAATTTGATGTGCAAAAATACAAACAATTTTCATCCAAATAACCAAACGGATGTTTCAAGTAGCAGAAAGAAAAGACTGATTATTAATCGCGATGTGAGAGATAATCAGCTATACCATCTGAAGTTGCAGTAATAGCTTTATCGCCTTTGTGCCAATTGGCCGGGCATACTTCGCCATTTTCCTCGTAAAACTGCAAAGCATCAACAATGCGCAATGCCTCTTCAACACTTCTCCCAAGCGGCATGTCATTTACCACCTGATGACGAACAATTCCTTGTTTATCAATAAGGAAAAGGCCCCGAAAAGCAACAGGTTCACCTTCAAATTCCAATTCACCGTCTTCGTTTTCGACATAATCACCCGCAAGAACATCGAAGTTTTTCGAGATCGTTTTCGACAAATCGGAAACAATAGGATAAGTCACTCCTTTAATACCTCCCTGATTTCGGGGTGTATTAAGCCAGGCCCAATGCGAAAACTTCGAATCGGTACTACAACCAACAATAGCAACATTACGCTCTTCGAAAGCAGAGAGTGCATCCTGAAAAGCGATTAGTTCTGTAGGGCAAACAAATGTAAAATCCATTGGATAGAAGAAAAATAATACGTGACGTTTGCCAATAAACTGATCAAGAGAATAATTTTCAACCAGATCGTTCCCGTTAATAACCGCATCGGCTTTAAACCAGGGCGCTTGTTTTCCAACTAAAACTGCCATATTCAGATTTTTTTCAAAGATACAAAAAATGATTTATATATTTCTGAAAGCGTCGTCGTTTGGAGTAATACTAATCACAGGTATGTGGCTATTTCGGATAACATTCGACGCTGTGGAACCAACGTAAGTATGACGCCAGTCCTGTTCTTGCTGAGTCATAATCATGATAAGATCTGATTCGGTATCATCAGCGTAGTTTAAAATTCTTGATGATACCGATTGAGATGATGAAAAGTTGTAAATAATCTCTGTTGAACATGCAACATTATTTTCAATCAAAAAATCCTTGGTTGCATTCATTTTCTCAACAAATTCCTTCTCCCTGCTAAAATTATCCCGGGTAATAACAGTAAGAAGCTTAATTGTTGATCCATAATACCGACTAAACATAATAGCAATCGCAATTTTGTTTCTGATTTGCTTTGTGAGATCAAGAGGCAAAATTATTTTATCGAACGATGATTTGATAATGTTGTTTATTGTCAACACAGGACAACTGGCCATTCGAACCACCTGAGCTGTATATTTTCCAATTGAATCCTGCAAAGGGCTCGATTTCCCCGACTTTCCCATCACAATCATGCGAGCACGCGATTTTGACGCAAAATCGACAATTTGTTCGTAAACATTTCCTTCTAAAACAACATGATTTACTTCATAATTCAGCTTTTCCGAGAAGTGCAGAGCCAAACGCCTGATTTTCGTAACGATAGAATCGTCGGGCTGGCCATAGGACATATCGGCCTGCTGATTGCTATAGCTAATTGCACTATATTGATTTACAACATGAATGAGGGTCAGCGAAGTATTCATCAGACGAGCCAATAAATAGGCCTGCTGAATCTGCATATCGGTTCTGCGGCCAAAATCAATGGGAATCAGTATATTATCAAAATAATTTTCCATTTTGTATATTTGCCAAATAATTGCTTGCTAAATTACGAAAAAATGAAAAGAATAGCCGAATCGGAATTGATTTTACACAACGATGGTAGTGTTTATCATTTACGCCTTCATCCCGAAGAAATTGCCGATAAAATTATTTTGGTCGGAGATCCCGGACGAACAGAACTTGTAGCTTCATTTTTCGATAAGGTCACTGTTCGCCGCGAGAACAGAGAGATTTTCACAAGAACCGGTACTTACAAAGGGAAAAACATCACTGTACTCAGCACAGGAATGGGTACCGACAACCTCGATATTGTTGTGAATGAGTTGGATGCTCTGGTTAATATTGATTTAAAGAAGAGAACAATAAATAAAGACCATAAAAGCCTGACATTGGTTCGAATTGGCACATCGGGGGGTATTCAGCCTCATATTCCGGTAGGTTCATTCCTCTTCTCCAGCCATGGCGTTGGTCTTGATGGGCTTTTGCATTTTTATGCCGACAGCAGCAATTATCGCGATCTTACCCTCGAAGGCGAACTCGAAAATCAGATCGGTTGGCCCAGTCGCTGGCCATCACCATATGTTGTTGAAGCCGATCAGGAATTACTCAAAAAACTGTCGCAAGGACATCCTAATGGCTTGACTATGACTGCATCCGGATTTTACGGACCACAGGGACGCGAACTTCGTTTACCTCTACATTATCCAGAATTCAACGACAGGGTGGCGATGTTCCATCATAACAGATTTCAGGTTACCAATTTTGAAATGGAAACATCAGCGCTGTACGGACTTTCGAAAATGCTTGGACATAAAGCCTGTACTGGTTGTGTTATTATCGCCAACCGTGCCGACAAAACATTTATCAAGGATTATAAACCCAAAATGAATGAATTGGTAAAACTGGTTCTTGACAGAATTTAATGATCATTTTGGGAATTCAATAAAAATGAGTAGTCCTTTGTAGACGCCTACGAGTAGTCTTAAAGCGGATATTGAATATTTTTGAAGATTGCAATCGCATCTACAGCTGCTTTTGCATCGTGAACCCGCAGCAATGAAGCGCCATTCATCAATGCAATTGTATTAGCTGCCGTTGTTCCGCAAAGCGTTTCTTCGGTTGAGCAGCCAAGAGATTTACTGATCATCGATTTACGACTCAACCCGACCAATACAGGAACTCCGTGCAGCAAAAACTCGTTGAGCCGGCCAAGCAGTTCATAATTTTGCTCTATTGTTTTCGAAAAACCAAAACCAGGGTCAATAATAATATCGGAAATACCTGCGAGACGCAATTCACGAATTTTTTCAACAAAATAAGTGTTTATCTCAGAAACAATATTAATGTAATCGGTAAATTGTTGCATATTCTCAGGTTGTCCGCGCATGTGCATAATGATGTATGGAACTTTACTACGAACAATCACATTCAACATATGTGGATCGAGTTCACCGGAAGAAATATCGTTGATTATATCAGCTCCCATGTCTATCATCCTCTCAGCTACTTCGGCATTCCATGTATCAATTGAAAAAATTGCATCGGGAAACTGCTTTCGAAGCTTCGGGAAAACTTTTTGTAATCGTTGGAGCTCAATCTTAGCTCCCGGATATATAGCTCCGGGCCGTGTACTTGCCGCTCCAATATCAATAATAGCTGCTCCTTCGCGGAGCATTTGTCCGCATTTCGACAAAACATCTTCTATTTCATCAACTCGACTTGCTTCGTAAAACGAATCGGGAGTAATATTTAAAATTCCCATAACACAAGGCAGCTGTAGCTCGCGCAAAGTTCCGCGAATATTCAATAAATATTTCCTGCTTCCGGATTCCATAAGTTTAATATCTTCGCAAAAGTAAAGTTTATATCCCGATGATACAAGGAAAATTCATTGTTCTCGAAGGTCTTGATGGCAGCGGTAAATCGACCCAGACGCAATTATTGCTGAATGCGTTGCAACAAAAAGGCATTCAAACAGAATTCATACACTTTCCTCGAACCGACAATAGCAGCCATTTTTATGGCCCCATGTTAAAACGATTTCTCAAAGGCGATCTGGGATCGCTCGATGAAGTGGATCCCTATTTTGTAGCCATGCTTTTTGCCGGCGACAGGAAAAACGAAGCCGAAGCCATCCGTGATAAATTGCAACAAGGCATTTGGGTTATCGCCGACCGCTATGTACTATCGAATATTGCATTTCAGGGAGCAAAGCTCAAGACTCTGGAAGCGCGCGAAGCGCTTGCTCATTGGATTATGCAAACAGAATTTGGTCTTTTCGAGCTCCCCCGCCCCGACATCACTCTTTTTCTACATATGCCTTTTACGTTCTGCGAAAACAATGTCAAAAACCAGCGCTGTGGCGACGACCGCGATTACTTAGACGGGAAAGTCGACATTCACGAAGCCGATTTGAACTTCCAGAAAGATGTTTACCAGATGTATTTGTACATGTTGCAGCATGAAGAATTCGAGCTGAGTGATTTTGTTATTGGGAAACATGGTGTGGTGCCGGCTCCAGGAAAAATACATCTGCAATTATTGGAACAACTCAACAAAATTGAGTTGTGATGCTAGAATACTCAAATGGCAACCCCAATCGGCCAAAAAATATTTTCTTTGTTCCACAAACACTTTCAATGAAAAACATCATAGAGCGATTTTTCCTAATTGTGCTTGTGATGCTTTTACCAACGGCCACAAAGGCCCAGCTTTGGCCAGCTACCGACAGCGCTAATTTGATATCGCATACCTTCTACACCCTCAGCTACAACGAAAAAAACGAAGAGGCCGACTGGGTATTTTATTTTTTGACGCCCGAACGAACTCAAAACAAAGTAGCTTCGCGCAGTGATAACTTCAGACCCGATCCTTTGGTTGTAACAGGTTCCGCCGAATTATCCGATTACCGAAATTCGGGATTCGACAGAGGACATCTGTGCCCTGCTAGCGATATGGGTTTCGATTCGGTAGCTATGAGCGAAAGTTTCTACATGAGCAATATGTGCCCACAATATCCAGGGTTCAACAGAGGAGTTTGGAAATCGCTCGAAGAACAAGTACGAGTATGGTCTTTACAATTCGACACGCTTTTTGTGATTACCGGCCCCGTATTTTACAGCAATACGTATTTGCATATCGGCAAAAACAAAGTTGCAGTGCCCGACGCCTGTTTCAAAGTTTTACTGGGCAAAAAGGACAGCACATACAGCACAATTGGCTTCATTATTCCCAATGTAAACGGGTTGAAAAATTTCTGGCAATTCTGCGTCACCATAGATGAAGCCGAAGCAAAAACCGGCTTCGATTTCTTTGGTTCGCTTGATGATAATATAGAAATACCTGTTGAAGAGAAAAAAGGGGAATTCAATTAAAAGCAACCAAACCAATAATATAAATGTCAATAGTATATTAAATATTCACAAAAATGAACTTGAAATACTGGAGCATAATTCTGTTATTTTTTTTTAGCATTGCCGGAGCTCAAAACTGGAAAGTAATTCCCAACAATGGGTCTATGTTTTTCGATTCGACCAGCAAACTTTATCTCCCTATCTGGCTTGACTCGGTTCAAATTGATGGCAACGACAGTCTTATTTATTTTTCTAGAACAATTGGATATAGTCCAGCATCAGGAGCCTATCAATACAATAAGAATGCTGCTTGCTGGGGGGGATATTATGCACGAAAGAACAGCGACAGTACAGTTTTCTACAATTTTGAAGGATTGAAATTAGTTTTTAAAGCCGATGCAAGAGTTGGGGAAATTTGGAATTTCTGCTTAACAGATTCCAACTTGATTTTCAAAGCAATTGTTGACAGCATTGTAGCAGAAAACTTTCTGGGACAAAGCGATTCGATAAAGAGTATTCGTATTCAGGCTTACGATACAAGCGGCAATTTAGTAATTCATTCACTCAACAATACCATTACTTTGAGTAAAAACTGCGGTTTGCTAAAAACATATGCTTTTTATTCATTTCTATCAACCAATGAAATGAATATTTATCCCCCGGGTTCATACTACCAATTCTACAACATCCCTTCTAAAACATTGGTGCTCGCTGGCAATGGAACTGTTGGCGTAACCGACTTTGGATATATGGAATCCTATGATTATCCATTAAACAGCGAATATTCAGTGTTTTCTGGAGGCTACGATAAGTTTATGGCATCAATGCCTGTAACAGAGAATTGGGTACAAAATTCGTTATTCAGGATTGTATCAAAAACGATTTATGGAAATAATGATTCAATATCCTTGACCTATCACTTATGCAAAAAAACGATTGATTATTTGAATGATACTATTACATACATTGATTCCGATTTCTCCAAATTAATAAAACCAGACCAAGAAAGTGATGAATATAGGTTGGTGGAAACACCGTGTGGGAAGAGCGCAACAGTTTATTCAAACAATAATTACCCTATAGGCATTGTATTTCTCCAACAAGACGAAAACGGCCTGATTTCAAAAACAACTCCGTGCGACTGTGGATTATTTACCTATTGGAATACTTCTCAAGATTCTATTCTATTAATGCCATGCTGCGATATGGAATATTTCCAATACTCGTATTATAAAAATTGGGGTGGACAATATTTTCTAAGTGGATATTATACAGCTTGGCACAAAAACACACTGACATATTTCAATGATGGAATGCATTCTTGGGGTTCGCCAACATCATGTGGGAGTATTCTTGGCGAAAAAGAAAACGATGTTTCCTCTTTGATTGTATTTCCCAATCCGAGTGGAGATTTCATCCACATCGTACTTCCTAATAACGAAAGTTGCAACATTTGCATTTTTGACTTATCTGGCAAAACACTAAAACAGGAAAACTGTTCTGGTAACACAGAAGCCATCATTAATGTTTCAGACTTGAAAAGTGGACTTTACTACATTCTAACTGATGGATATCGGCCTTTGTTTGCTAAATTTATTAAAGAATAGGATTTTTCTTTATAGCTTTCTCAAACACCTTCGAAAGTTGTTCTGTCAAATTCCGACGCGTGAAAGCATTTATTTCGTCGGAGTTATTGCCTGTTTGTTCACCGTTTTTCCATTTTTCGAACATTTCGCCAATAAATGCAGCAGCACCATCCACATCGTTGTAATCGAATAATTTTCCGGCATTGGTTCGATTCAAAACAATAGATGCATCGCCATCGACTGGACCAAAAGCAAGAATAGGTCTGCGCGAACCCATATAATCAAACAATTTACTCGTTATTATGCATTTGTTGTCTGCGGTGCGTGGAACCATCATCAACAGCATTTCGGACATGGCAATAAATTCGAGCGAAGCCTCAAAATGTGTGTATGGGCTAAAACTAATCTTCTCGCTGAAAGAACTGCTTTTTGCCAAGTCGTGCAAATAGGTTGGAAAATTGCCAAGAAACGACAATTCAGTATTTTCAGCAAAATCGGATTTTTGCATCAACTTCTCCATGGCATCGAAAAAGCATTTTGGGTCTTGCTCCTTGCTTATACTTCCGGCATAGGTTATGCGAAATTTCGCATTGGGCTTGTAATCGGAACTTGAAAAATATGCGTCGTCGAAGCCATTGTTTATCTCATGTATTTGCTTTGATGTTTTGCGCTGAAGCATTTCCACCAGCGAAGGACCAACCGTAATCACTTCGTCCATACGGGCTATGGTTTTTCGCTCGATGCGTTTATCGATTTTATGAATCCATTTCCAGCGTTTGGTGTTTTTGTCGATGACCCAAAAAACGTCGGTCCATGGATCGCGAAAATCGGCCACCCAAGGAATTCCCGTTCTGCGTGCTGCTTTTCGGGCAATAATATGATTGGTTTGTGGTGGTGAAGAGCTGAAAATCAGGTCGATTTTTTCCTTTTTGATAATTCTCACTGCTTTTCGGACTGTTCCAAAGCGCCATGGATAGCGGGTATCGGGAATAAAGTTGTATTTCACCAAACGTGAAAAGTTATCCATGAACGAATTTTTCGAGTTGTCGGTGAAACCGTAAGGCACAAAATTCTTCTTCGACTTGGGCGACAGTTTGCTGAATATCTTGTGCAAACTGAAACCTTTGGAGCGGGTTATCTGAGTTTCGGGCCGAACCAATTTGCTCAGACTTTCGTCCACAAAAGGAAAATCACCATCTTGTGTTGTCAAAACATATGGTTCCCAACCAAATTCAGGCAGATACTGATAGAATTTCAGGATGCGCTGAACCGGAGCACCGCCCGCAGGAGGCCAATAGTAGGATATAAAGAGGACTTTTTTCATTTGAAATATTTCAGAATTGTGTTGGAATTTATTTCGCCACACTTCGACTACGCGACTAATGTAATCAACACATGGAGCACTCAATATCTGTTTATCACTTGGCCCAAAAGCCGCACTTCGATACATCCGCCAGTAGGCGGACACTCAGCATGACTTTTGGGGTTTATCATTTGTTGTTTTGTTCTCAAAACGAGTTTTGTTGGTGGTCTCAGTGTGACTTCAAATTGTTGTAATGAAACTTGAGCAATTCGGACAAACCTCGGCTCATCCAGCCATTCGACCATCGCATGAGGGTGAAGGGTTTGCGAAACCACGAAGTTTTCTGGTAGTAGAAAAATCCTTTTTCCCTATTCTGCATCCGTTCAACAGCCCACAGTGCAACTTTCTCGGCTTCGGCAACATAGGTTTCGTCGTACAGAGCTGCACGCAAAAATGAAATAACACCCTGCGCAGATCCGTGAACATCGAGAGGATACGTTTTATCATTTGCCCATCGTGGCGCACCTTCCTGGGTAAAAAGAACATCGCGGTAATACTTCACTCCTTCGAGGTACTGCTTCTCAAACGATTTGTCGCCCGAATATTTCATGTAGTCGAAAATGGCATCAACAATGTAGCCTGTGTGGTAGTTGTCGTGTTTACGCGGGTGATCTTTTGCGGGATGCGTGTAGTACCAAGCACCGTAATCGGTTTGTTTGTCAACAACAAAGTTCACCAGTTTGCGGGCCTCGACAGCAATATTCTCGTCTTTTTCAACACTGTTGATTCGCGCAACAACAGCTCCGGTGAGAATACTCACGTCCATCACAATCCAATTGATTTTTTCGGACGGAACATAACTGAGGCACTTCATGGTATCATCTTCAAACAAAACCTTCGGTGCTTCGAGCAAGAAATGAAGCGCGGCTTTGGCAGCTTTATAGTATTTTTCGTCGCCCGTAATATCGTAGCAATTCATCAAAGCGGTGCAAACAAAATAAGTAACAACGCGATTGGGCAAATGAGCGCGGGCAAAAAATCCAACATCCTGCCACGGATGCTGGTAGCCCCAACACATTCCGTATTCCGATTGAGCCGGATTTGCAATAAGCCAGTCGAGCAATTCGCGTGCCTGAGCCAAATCGGTTTCGTCGTTTTTGGCCTGATACCGATTCAAATAAGCCATAGCAAACAATGCAATTCCTTTTGGGTTGCGGGTTTTTGGTACAAAAAAAATCGGACGCAAATTGATGGGGCTACGCATAATCACTTGGCTGTAAACCAAGCGAATGTGTCGCGAGCCAAAGGACAAAAACCACAGCAATTTGCTGTCGAGTGCATCGTATTTGTTGTAGCCTTCGAAGTTGCGAGCTTTTGCATAGGCAAGAACCCGATCGAGCGATTGTTCTATTTTTTTAATGTCTTTCATAAAGTTAAATGCAGTTTGCAAAGGTAGGTATTATGAAATAAATGCCGTGTAGTTTTCGGGGTTCACATAATTGAACTTGGAATACGTAAAATCACTAAGTTTCCGCAAAAATTGTTTTTCCTATTTGACAAAATCCCACTATCAATATGGATTTTCCACGCAACAAATAATCTTTGCGACTTTCATAAAGAATTCTAAAAACCACGATCTTCATATACCTAAAACACAATCTATTGCAAGCTTTTCGAATTTACTTGATTCCATTTTACCTGATTATTTTCTTCATATTTAGCTAATTAATTCGATTTCATTCGTCTATTTTGCACACTTTGTTTGATTGTAACCAAACAACAATAGGTTCAACAAAAAAACACCACTAACCCATTTCTCCATAATAAACCATCAATTGTTAACAAAAAACGCGGCATTATTTCTGAGGAAGTGTTTTAAAACCTTTAATTTGTAAAAAAAGAACCATGGCTAAAACAACTCCCAAACAGAAAAAGATTTTTGTACTCGACACATCGGTAATACTTTACAATCACAGTGCTATTTACAGTTTCAGCGACAACGATGTTGCCATGCCCATTTCGGTTCTTGAAGAATTGGATACTTTCAAAAAAGGCAACGATTCGAAAAATTATGAAGCACGTGAATTTATCCGTATTCTCGATAAAATGTCGGAAAATCAACCGATTAACG
>PHDB01000091.1 GCA_002842495.1 Bacteroidetes bacterium HGW-Bacteroidetes-6 | reverse complement strand
GTTCGGGCAGTAAGCTTGCGAGATTGGGGGGCAGTAGATGCGCGCATTGACATAATATTAAACCAAGCGCGAGACGCGCTGAATCTCGCAGTCAAACACCAAACGCAGATTCTTTTACCAATACTTTGAGATCAGCTTTTGACCGATGCTGAAGGATTGGGTTGTGGCGTTTGAGCGGGCAGCCAAGCTTTAACCCTCACAGAGTTGTTGACGAAACAGCTATAAAAACGCTGTGAGGGTTGGGTAGCAGGAGATGCTGGGAAGGGCAGGCTGCGTACGTGCGAATTGACATAATATTCAACCAAGCGAAAGGCGTGTTGAATGTCGTAGCCAAAACCAAAACGCAGCTTCTTTTACCAATGCTTTCGGATCGGCTTTCCAACCGGAGAGAATGTTAAAGCATTTGGCCGATGCTGAAAGATTGGGCTGTGGAGCTTGAGCGGGCAGCCAAGCTTTAACCCTCACAGAGTTGTTGCCAAAACAGCTTAAAAACTCTGTGAGGGTTTGGCTGCAGGAGATGCTGGGAAGGGCAGGCTGCGTACGTGCGAATTGACATAATATTCAACCAAGCACGAAGTGTTTTTGAATACCATAGCCATTAGACAGTTGCGTTTCGATACATCTGCCGGCCATTGGGACATGCGGTAGCGGGCGGACAGCCAGCTTTAATACCAACGAGAATTATATTTTAGTCCAAAAAATTCTGTCGGCATTTACCAATTGGTGGGATGGCTTTACTATGCATCCAAATAAATATTATATGCTCAAGCTTACCTTTTAAGATGCACAAAGACTTTATTGTCAAGTGTTGGTTGTTCTTTTCTCATCTTTTTACAATGAATTTTGCTCTTTCATCAAGTTCGTCAAAAGTTAAAATTTCCGGATTAATCTGATTTTACCAAAACAATTCAAATGAACTTATTCTCATCAACTCCATTGAAAGTTGTAAATTCTTTCAAATACCCAATTACGACAAACGACCTTGCTTGATAAAAAAGACTAATTTACTTTTACAGCTTTTCGCGAATATGCATATGCACTGAAATATCCGAGAGCACCACCACTGATATTTGAAACAGGGTTGGAGGGGGTGAGCCCGGCAAGTACTTGTCCCTGGAGCCCCGCCAGATCATTGAAGTATTCGAACACCGCCTCATCAATATTCTGTAACTCTACTTCCAGACTGTCGCCTGAAGAAACGCCCTGTCGCAGCATTTTATTCACCGATAAACCATCGCTGTGTTCATCTTTCCCCAGAAACAGTTCGGCTGAGCGGATTCCGTTTACATATAAGACATAGCGATAATAATTGATCTGACCAGCCGGGTCGGAAAAAGAGACCACCGGCACAAGCAATTGCTGCTGAATTCCACTTATTGTGGCTGTTGTAATTGTATCAATCGGAACAACATTGCCCATGACCGATTCAGAAGTAAACACCATCCCATCCAGAAAAACCTCCAAACGATAGCGGTGTCCGACAATTCCCTGCAGTGTGCCTGTTTGATACACGCCACTTCCCATATCGGTGAGAGTATCGCATTGACCATAATCATCGGAAATAATTACCATGGCCCCCGGAATTAAAACAGGCTGATCACTATCTGACGGACGTGTGGCGGAAATGTATACCTGATAAGGGCCGGGATGATTATTAATACAACCTTCAATCACATACCGGCTGTCGGACTCGTTGAGATCAACGGTGATAATCTTCTCGCATGACACCAGAAAGAGCATTGCTCCCAAAAGAAAAATTGATTTTTTCATATTTCAGAAACTAAAATTATATGATACTGAAGGAACCCAACGGAAAAGACTTGTTTGAACTGCCTCAAGTGTTCCCGGTTGCGTTTCACTGTCGCGGAAGCTTATTGAATATGCATTCTCACGTCCATAGGCATTGTAAACACCAAACGTCCATTCGCTTTTCCATCTCTTGCTTTTTTTCGGTTGCGGATGATATACAGCTCCAAGGTCGAGCCTGTGATAATCGGGCATCCGATAACCGTTTCGTTCGGTATAGTACAGCACCATGCTTCCATCGATTGAATACTGTCCGGACGGAAAGCTGATAGCGTTACCGGTGTTGTAGACCCAGGCAAGTGAATATTCCCATTTCCCCGATGGTTTATACATAACAACAAGCGAAAAATCGTGCGTACGATCGTAGCGGGCCGGATACCAATTGTTGTTGTTAATGCCGTCGATCTGCATCTCGGTACGGCTGAGCGTATAAGCAATCCAACCGGAAAACCGTCCTGTTTTTTTATTAAGCATCAGCTCGAGTCCGTAAGCTCTTCCAATACCTGAGAGCAATTGCGTTTCAACGGCATCGCTGATCCGGATATCAGCACCATCTTTATATTCAGTAATATTATTCATTTCCTTGTAGTAGGTTTCTGCACTGAATTCAAGCCTGTTTTTGGCAAAATTCCTGAAATAACCAACAGACAACTGCCCGGCTGTAGAGGGCTTAATATTGTTGTTTGTCATTACCCACTTATCTGTAGGATTGGAAGATGTTGCGCTGCTGAGAAGGTGGATATACTGTGCAGTTCGGGTGTAGGACGCTTTTAATGATGAAGATTCATTAAGCATCCATGATACGCCCGCACGGGGTTCCGGAAAATAATAGGAACAAACCTGCTCATTGCGTCCGTATGAGACAGTATCAACAATATTGTACTGCCCGTCGAGCGTATAGTAATTGCCCTCTCCAAATACATTAAATCCGGAAAGTCTGAGTCCTGCCAACAGCGTTAACCTCGGAAACAGTTTTACTTCATCTTCGGCATAAATACCGCTTTCAATGGAGTATCGGTTTTGCATGCTGAACGACTCGACATTCGATTCATCGCCGGCAGTTACCTGCCCGGGTATTACAGTGTGGTGAATCAGGTTCCATCCGAAATTAAAGGTATGGTTTGTACTGGCATACCACTGATAATGCTGCTTAAGATTATAATCGCGTATTCGGGAAAAGAGAGAGATGTCGTTGGATGGCAGGTTCAGATCGACTGTGTACTCGTAATTACTGAAAATAAACGAGGTGTTTGAAAACAGCTTTGTGTTCCATATCCGGTTCCAGCGCATTGTCCCGGTTGAATTTCCCCAGTCAAGACCATAACTGTCGCCAAGCCCCAGTACATCTTTTCCGAAATATCCGGAAAGGAACAAACGGTCCTTTTCTGAGATACGGTAATTTGCTTTCAGGTTGAGATCGTAAAAGTATAAAGTGTTGTTCCGGATTGATTCGTCTCCCGACAAAGGAAGAAATGCATCGGCATAAGTGCGTCGTGCCGAGAGTAAAACAGAACCGTTTCCACTGTCGATGGGTGTTTCGATATTTATTCGCGACGAAATGAGTCCAATACCACCACTGATACGTGTATTGTTGGAATTTCCGTCGTTCATTTTCACATCTACCACCGACGACAAGCGCCCCCCATATCGTGCCGGCATCAAACCTTTGTAAACAGTGGCATCTTTAATGGCGTCTGAATTGAATGTCGAAAAGAAACCAAGCAAGTGAGAGGCATTGTACACGGGAGCTTCATCAAGCAGGATGAGATTCTGATCGCCGGCACCCCCTCTGATGGTCAGCAGACTGCTCCCTTCTCCCATCGATTTGATCCCGGGTTGCATCTGCATGATTTTTAAAACATCACTTTCCCCGAAAACAACCGGAATGCTTTTTACATTTTTAATATTTATCTGTGACACGCCTGTTTGCGGTGTCTGCAGGTTCTCGTCATCGCGGGTGGCACTAATAACCACTTCATTAATACCATATGATGACGGTGACAACCTGATTGGAGCGTTCACATCCCTGGTGAGGTCCACTGTTATCGTCTTGCTTTTATAACCTATGTAACTAATTCTGAACACATAGGAACCTGCGTTGAGTGAAAGAGAGAAAAATCCGTATTCGTTGCTGGTTGTACCTACCGATAGATTGTTGTCAATCTGAACAGCGCAACCGATCAGCTGTTCTCCTGACAGGCTGTCGCTGATAGTTCCGCTGAATGTGTATTTCTGGGCATAATTGGAGCTTACGGCAAAAAGCCAAAGCATTATCACTGCAATAATCCGGAAATGAACCGTGTAGTTTTTTCTTCTTTTGATCATAGTACTGACTTTCGGAATACAAAATTCGGCACGGCATTTCATCCGGAAAAGCAAAAACCGGGTGAATGGTAAAAAATAAAGGTTGGAAAGCCCAGATCGCTATCCGGAAAGCCAGTTCATAAAATCCGAAACCCGCGAACGGCTTACAAAAACCTCAACATCCGCAATCGGATTGAGTTTCAGTCTCAATCTGCGTCCGAAATAGCGTTCCATGGACACAAGCGATTTCCGGTTGACAAGCATCTGCCTGTTGATTCTGAAAAACAAAAAGGGGTCTAGTTGCTTTTCAAGCTCATCGAGTGAAGCAAAATAATTGTGTTGAACACCTTTTTCATCATAAAGCTTAAGAATTTCGTTTTCAAGTACAACCAGCATAACCGAAGCTGAATCGAGCGGAATCATTTCATTTCGTCGTTCAATGATAAAAGTTTTAAGCGATATTTCCTTTGGAGACTTAAGTTCATTGTCGAGTTGTCCTATTCTTCTCATGTTTTCCGAAAAGTGCTGGTCAAGGCGCTTATATGCCAGCAAAGCTTCGCTGATATCCTTTTCGCCAAACGGTTTTAACACATAAGCAATTCCGTTGCTCTTGAATGCTTCAATGGTGTATTCCGAATATGCAGTGCAAAAAATAACCGGGCATTTCACATCAGTCTGTCTGAATACAGAAGTGCTTAAGCCATCGGCCAGCTGTATATCAAAAAAGCACAGATCCGGATGCTGCCCGCTGTTTCTTAAAAATTCAACGGTTTCTGCCACCGTGCTGCACACAGCAACAATCCGGGCATTCTTCTCTACCGACAAGATCAGTTTACTCAACAGCAAAGCTGTTTTAGGTTCATCTTCAGCAATCAGAATTTTCACAGGGCAGTAATTTTAATGATGCAACAAATTCGGTATCGTTTTCTATAACGACCAAACCGTTTTCAACACCCAGCAGCCTATACCGCTCGGTAATACCAGACAATCCAAATCCCGATAAAACGGCCTCAGGTTCTTTTGGTACCCGGTTGTTCCTTACGATGAGTTCTTCAGTCGATTGCTGGACAATTTCAATTCGCAGGAGATTTGATTTTGAAACCGCGTTGTGTCTGAAACAATTTTCGACAAGCAGGTGTAATGAAAAAACAGGTAACAATCGGTTCTCCTCAAGTGGGATGGTCCTGATATCAACGGAAAAAGCATCTTCAAACCGGTACCTCATGAGATTGAGGTAATTTTCGGTGAAAGCAAGCTCTTCGCGCAACGTTCGTGTTTCCTTATCACCGATATCCAGAATCTCCCTGAACAATCCGGAAAGCGACAGTATATAATTCCCTGTCTCCGGTTGATTTGAATCGGCCATTGAATGCAAAACCGACAATGAGTTAAACAAAAAATGAGGATGTACCTGCCGAAGCAGCATTTCATATTGTACGCGTGTGTTTTCGCTTTTCAATTTTTCGTTTTGCAATTGAAGCATTTGAACACGATTCTGGTTGGAAAACACATATTGAAAAAAGATCATGGTAGCAATTCCCAAAGCGGACTTTATACTTTGAACCACGATTCTTTCAATTGAGAAATTACGCTCCAGAACACTGCTCATAATCAGGTAAGCAATGAATACAAAAACAGCCAGAAAAAAAAGATTGATTCCAACGGTAATAAAGATACGCCAGAAGGATTGTGTGTTTTTGCGCTGTAACCGGTTTGACAGTGCAAGGTTCACATACCACATGAGCACCAGAAATGAACTGGCAATAAACCACGCACCAAACAGATTGGCTGTGACAATACTGTCCCTGAAAGGCAATGTACTCAGGAAATTGATTGCAGATAGTGATAATGCAAGAATAGCAGGATATTTCCAATGACTCAGGCTATAATACGATCCGGGGTTCCTGTTTTTCATTCGTGACATCAAATTTTCTAACAAAACATATGTAGTGCAAATTTAATGAAATAAAATGCTGTAGCTGTTTTTCCAATCTGCATTTCTGTCCAAAACCATTTGTCAAATAGCAAAGAAGGTACACAGTCAGTCGTATTGCAGAGCTTTACACAACTAACACAAACTCACACTGAAAGTAAATTGTCCGTGACCAACAAAGGCAAAAAGTATTGTCGCGGCAAAAAGCATCGTTCTGATTTTCATGTTTTTCATTTTTGAATTTATTTTGATTGGAGGTTTTCATATTCGCAATCATCCCCAATCCAAAGAAAAAAATATCAAGTTCATCCAGTGCCAATAACAAAAATAATCTGTGAATATTTTGTATGGGTGGGTATGACATAATATTAAGCCAAGCACGTGGTGTTTTTGAATACCATAGCCATTATATAGTTGCGTTTCGGTACATCTGCCGGCCATTGGGGCGTGCGGTAGTGGGCGGGCAACCAGCTTTAACCTTCACAGCGTTGTTGCCGAAACAGCTATTAAAACTCTGTGAGGGTTTGGGGCAAAAAGCTGGAGCGAGCAGTTGGTCCGTGTTTTAATATAATATAACGGCAATAGCGAGACATATTGAATATCACAAGCGACAGCCTGTTGTCATTCTGAATTAATTTCAGAATCTAACAGGCTGGCTACTTGTAAATTCTGGCAAACATCCTAACTCAGCTTTTTGTATTTTAGTCGCTAGAATGCTTTGCAAAAAGAACAACTTTTGTGGTATATAAACCATCACATAAAAAAGTGCCAAAGGAGAAGAAAAATCATGGGAAGATTTACAACAAAAAAAGGGATTAGATTTACAATTATCTTTCTTTCCATTTTTGTGTTTATTGGTGGATCCATCATTATGATTCCAAAACTAATAACATATGGATTGATGGATGCAGCATGTTCATACTCTGACAATATTGATGAATCAAAAAAAAACGACTTATTCCTTGGCCTCTATAAACCAATGAAAGACAGTATATTTCTCGACTCTCTATTAATACCCGCTCAGGACATCTGGTTTGAAAAGCAATGGAGAACACAGCATAGCCTGATTTCAAAAACTCGCATTAGAATAGGGACTGGAATAAATATAATTGCTCCTTATGTTGACAGCCCTAACCTTGAAATTTGGTCAATTAATGGTCGCGATTCTCATGTATTCAATAATTCACACATACCAGGTTATATATGCTTCGCTGAAGATAGTCCAGACACTTTAGTGTTGGTTTTTAGTATTTTTTTCAGAATCATTCTATTGCTGACACCATTACTTATTTGAAGCAATAAAAATTACTCCACCACAAATCCAGCATCCAAAAAGACCTAACTTCACTAATGCTTTCAGATCGACTTTCCAACCGGTGAGAATGTTGGAGCATTTGCCCGATGATGAAAGATTGGGTTGGGCAGCCGCTTTAACCCTCACAGAGTTGTTGCCGAAGCAGCTATAAAAACTCTGTGAGGGTTGGAGGCAGGAGTTGTTGGGGTGGGTAGGCTGCGTTCGGAGCTATCACAATTTTCAACTATGCGCGAGACATATTATATTTTACAGCCATAAGAAAGTACAGACACGTATTGAAAATCAGCGATTGTATAGTTAGTTCATCCCCTACGGGGAAGTATTTGTTTTTTATATGGTTTTATTGGGATTGATGCCTACGGGCAAGTGGAATTGGAATACACCACGATGCTTCCGATCATGATCGGTAATGTGCGGGGGATGATGCTGTTTTTGTTCACGTTAATACTTGTCGGTTGAAACAAATATTACCTGAATCCCTCTTTCCGGGTTGGCCGCTGCATACTTTCTCAAGAACCTGATATTCTTAACATACTTTCTATCAAGCATTTCACTACACCAGTAATATACTATTACATATTTTGTAGCTTCATGTATCAAATTATCACGCTTAATGGAAGTAAAATGTTCGATTTTTTCATGTAAGGATTCAAGATAGATGGTATCAGTTAAGTCCTGGCATCCTCTAAGTATTATATTGGTGACTGGTGTTTTTCCAATTATTTCACCTTCAAAATACGCTTTAACACTTTTCCGGTCTGTACTCAAACAACCCAAATAATATACAGAGTCCGGCTCGCTCAAACAATAGATAAAACCTCTTGGATAAAACAAAATTGATTCATTTGAAAAAACCATATCCGATTTTTCAATCCCAAGTTTCTTTAAGTCTTTTTCAATAGTTTTTTGACCAAATAGAAAAAATGGGATTAAAACTGCAAAAACAAAAAGTGCTTTTAACATTTATCAATACTTGATTTGTGTCAGTAACTCCAATTACTCCCAACGAAATCGCTTACGTAGTTCGAAACAATTGCAAACCAAAGTTACAAAAAAACACCACGCCAACCAGCAAACGTGCATTTTAACATTGTTTATCCCAAACGCGGGGCGCACTGTAACCCACAGAACTCCAGGCCATCCCCCACCCTGCTCACCAACCTAAACCAGTCACATTTCGACATAGCTCAATATGACAACATTTTTTATAATCGCTCACACCTCAAACCGAAACTTCGATTTGTCTATTTCAATCAGAAAGCGGCTGGGATAAGATAAAAATCCGTTGTATGTGCTTACAAACGATGGCATGGTGAGAATGAGTTGTTCTTTGGCGCGCGAACAGGCCACATAAAACAATCGGCGTTCTTCCTCGAGTTCTTCGAGATTGCCCATGGCTTTCGACGACGGAATCAATCCATCGAGCACATGAGGCACAAAAACAGCATACCATTCCAATCCTTTGGCCGAATGAATGGTAGAAATAGTCATGGGCTTATCCTCGCCTTCGTCAATCAGCGGTGTATTTTTGTTGGCAAAGCGCTTCGAAGGCGGATCGAGTGTGAAATCGGACAAAAACCTATCGATAGTATCGTAGCGTCCGGCCAATTCAATCAACGCAGCAATATCGAGCAGACGAATCTGATAATCGGATTCAAGCGATTTGAGTATGGGCGAATAGTAATCGCGCATAATCTCAACTTTGGCTGCCACACTTATGTTGGTTCGGTTTGCCGAACGAAGAGCGCTAAACAAGCCTACCAAATCGTCGACATGTTTTTTATTCCCGGCTGCAATTTCGTCCATGCCACCCGGTTTGTTTATTTTCTCAACAATTTTGCGCGAAGTAACCGAGCCAATACCCGGAATAAGTTTCAACACCCGATGCCACGAAACTGCGTCGTACGGATTCTGTAGCAGTCGTAAATACGAGATCATATCTTTCACATGGCGGCGCTCAATAAAGGCCAATCCGCCCACAGCAACATACGGAATATTGCGCCGGTTGAGTTCGGCTTCGAGAAAACGCGCATGCCAGAAAGCCCTCACAAGCACAGCCACCTGATTGAGTTCAACACCTCGTTCGCGCAAATTCAAAATTTCTGTAACAATGTACTCGGCTTCGGTTTGCTGGTCGTAAAATTTCCGCACCAGTGGCATATTTTCGTGCCTGATAGACGAATACAGCTTTTTCTTATAACCTACACGCGCATGGTGAATAATATCGTTGGTAAAATCGAGAATGCGCTGGTTGCTGCGATAGTTTTCTTCAATTTTCACAATTCCGCAATCGGGATATTGCTGCGGAAAGCGAAGAATATTTTCGTAGTTGGCTCCACGAAACGAATAGATACTTTGAGCATCGTCGCCGACCACCATCACATTTTTGTGATGATCGGCCAGCAAATACACAATTTCGCGCTGGGTAACATTGGTATCCTGATACTCATCGACCATGATGTATTTGTAGTCGTGCTGCAATTTTTGGCGAAACATGGCATTTCCCTTCAGGCTATCGCGCAGCACATCCATCAGGTCGTCGTAATCCATCAGGTTGCAAATCTTTTTATATCGTTCGTATCCGGCAGCTATCAACTTAATTTCGCCGATGTATTCTTCGAGTCCTGTGAAATCGCTTTCTATCACCGCTTCGATAGTCATATTCCTGTTGCGCGACGAAGAAATAATTTCCTGAATTCTGGCTTTTTTAGGGAATGCCGTTTCTTTCGAATTGAGCTTCAATTCAGTTTTTATCAGGTCGATGGTATCTTTTGAATCCTCGGTATCGATGATAGAGAAATTGGGCGCCAAATTGAGCATGGCTGCATGTTTTCGCAAAATATAATTGGAAAAGGCATGAAAAGTGCCACCGAAAATGCTGCCCGAATTCACATCGGGAAGAAGTTCCTGCACACGTCCGGTCATTTCGGCTGCAGCTTTACGGGTAAAGGTAAGCAGCAAAATATCGCGGGCAGCAATCCCACTTTCGAGCATATAGGCAGTCCGATAAGTGATAATGCGTGTTTTTCCACTGCCAGCTCCGGCAATCACCAGCAATGGACCATTGATGGTTGTTACAGCTTTCAACTGCGACGCATTCAATTCGTGACGATAATTGATTTTGTAA
>PHDB01000090.1 GCA_002842495.1 Bacteroidetes bacterium HGW-Bacteroidetes-6 | reverse complement strand
TCATAAATGCAGCAAATGAGAAAGACGAAAGATATTGAGTATGGCAGGTTCCACTGTATGTTGTTGCATACGACAAATAATCTTCGAACGAAGAAACAATATCGCTGCTCCAGCTCCAGCCATAATAATTGCCGTCAGCACTGCGCGAAGTGTTCATAAAGTCGGCAATACTATTATTGGGATGCTCATCACCAAAAGGTACTTCCGACAAATCGGGCAATAAATTCGGATAATAATCGAGTGGCAGGCTGTAATCGTTGTAATGCCCGGTTGAAGCAATTGCCTGATCGACAGCTGCCGTTTGTGTTGAAGCATCACCAGAAAAAATTGAAGAATAGCCATGCGTATCGTAGTAACCTAAAACCATCCCAAGAGCTGTTGGCCCACATCCATAGCGCCAATAATAGGCAGGAACATCCGGAATCAGATAAGTGAGATAGTTTGCATCTTTGGCCGAAACATGACCAGTAATGTCGATGCCCTCAGGTGGTAATTCGCCTGTAGTACTTTGTTGGGCAAACAAGGTTAATGAAAACAGCAAATATATTGAAGCAAAATAAAGATGTTTCATTTCTTTTTTTGTAAAAATCGGAAAAATATTTGAATTCAAAAAAAAAAATGTTCTTTTTATTACATAATCAGCACTATTTTTAATCTTGTTATTTACAGGAATTGAATATTATAATGCATTTTCTTTGTATTTTTGCCTAAAACCGACACTTATGAAGCTTCTGAAAAACTGCAATGTATATTCACCCGAACATTTGGGAATCAACGACATTCTTATTGCCGGCGAAACAATTGTAGCTATAGCTCCATCTATTCAATCTCCGGTTGGAGTTGAAATTGAAGTATTCGACATGCAGGGGGTAACCATTGCTCCCGGTTTTGTTGATGCACATGTTCATATAGCTGGTGCAGGTGGCGAAGGTGGCCCGGCAACACGAACTCCAGAGATGCAGTTATCCAGATTCATTAAAGCTGGTGTTACCACAGTAGTTGGTTGTCTTGGCACCGATGGATTGACTCGCAATCCCGAATCGGTACTTATGAAGGCAAAAGGGCTTAAAGCCGAGGGTATTTCTTCGTGGATTTGGGTTGGAGCATATCAGGTACCCACACCAACTTTCACAGGCGATGTAGGACGCGATATTGCACTCATCGAAGAGGTGATTGGCGTAGGCGAAATTGCACTGAGCGATCATCGTTCATCGTGGCCAACAACCGATGAACTTTTACGTCTAACCGAACATGCACGCGTTGGCGGAATGCTTGGTGGGAAAGCCGGAATTATCAATATTCATCTTGGCGATCAACCCAATCCTTTCCAACCCATGTACGATGTAATTGAGCGTAGCAATAAGATGCTCAAGCTTAGCCAATTTTTACCAACCCATTGCAACCGGAACGACTACACCCTAGACAGTGCCATCGAATTTGCTCAAAAAGGTGGATATATCGATTTTACAACAAGTTCGTATCCATACTTCCCAGAATACGAAGTAAAACCATCGAAAAGTGTAGCTATGGCATTAAAAGCGGGTATTCCCATTGAACAAATCACTTATACTTCCGACGCCGGCGGTTCGCTTCCCGGATTCGACGAACAAGGAAATCTGATTAAACTCGAAATGGGTTCACCCGATGCCAATCTGACCGAGATGCTTGACATTGTGAATCAAGAAGGGCTTCCCTTAGAGACCGCATTGAAAGTTATCACTTCCAATCCAGCTCGGATACTTAAACTGTCACACAAAGGAAAACTTTTTGCCGGCGCCGATGCCGATATCATTGCTATAGATAATGGTAAAATAGTACATGTTCTGGCGCGTGGTCAATGGATGATGAAAGAAAACACGCTCCTCAAAAAAGGCAGTTACGAATAAATCTTCATCACTTTTACAATTTTTGTCAGTCGAAAGCAGTTCTTATGAGAATGGTATTGTTTTTGACAAATGCCTGCGTTCAAATAAACAACGAAAATGAAAACAAAAACTTTAATAACGGCCATAACAACAGCAATACTGTTTGTTTTGACCATCTCCTTTGCCAATGCACAGGACAGTAAACCCAAAACCCTCACAATTACTACCGATAATTTTGACAAAACCGTTGAAAAAGGAGTGGTGCTTGTCGATTTCTGGGCAACTTGGTGTGGACCTTGCCGAAGTCAGGGACCTATAGTCGATTTTTTAGCTGATTCCCTTGATGGAAAAGTTATTGTAGGAAAAGTGGATACCGACAAAAACAAAGCGTTGAGTCAACGATTCGATGTAAGGTATATTCCAACCACTATTATCTTTGTAGATGGAGTTGCTGTTGACAGAGCTTCGGGACTGCAATCGAAAGAAAAACTTCTTGAACGTCTCAAGCCTTATATAAAATAGCGGTAGTAGATTACGATTAATTTTTTGTTTTAGATTTAAAATATCTACATTTGTATTCAGAAAAAAGCAGCTGGTACTTGAAAAAGATTTTGCTCCGTATTTTCAACTTCAAAGCCGTTATCGGAATGACTCTGGGCGCCACAGCAGGCTTCCTGTATTATTATTTTGTTGGCTGTACAAGTAATTCATGTCCAATCACTTCCAATCCCTGGAAGTCTTTGGCATGGGGATTGATTATCGGTTGGCTGGCCGGCGATGCTTTCTACTCCGGTAAAAATAATAAATCTAAAAATCCGTCATCATGAAAACAAGAAGTCTTTTAGCGGCTGTATCTCTGATACTTTGTATGGCAGCCTTCACTCCGGCCTCTGCGCAATACCGTACGATGACCAACTCAGCCTTCAAAAAAGGTGAAAAACTCACCTACATTGTGTATTTCGATTCATTCATAACAGGTAAGATTAAAGCAGCTTATGGTACTTTTGAAATTCTGCCAGATGCAGAAACCATCGCCGGTCGTTCGTGCTACCATGTGGTTGCATCAGGAGCTACTTTTAAAAAATACAACTGGGCTATCTTTGTAAATGATCGTTTCGACACCTATATTGACGAACAAGGGTTGTTCCCCTGGTTGTTTCTTCGCAGAGCAAACGAAGGTAATTACACTGCCAATCAGGACATTATTTTCAACCATGGGAAAAATGTGGCACAATACAAAAACAACAAAAACGGACTTTCAAGCAATTACTATATTCCAGCTTATACGCAAGACATTATTTCGGTGGGATACTATGTGAGGAACCTCGATTTTTCTAAAATGGCTTCCGGCAGTAATTTCACAGTACCTTATGCATTTGAAGATAGTCTCGAATCGACCACCATTATTTACCAAGGGACACAGGATGTTAAAGTGGGTATTGGAACCATCAATTGTTTGGTATTAAAGCCCAAAGTGATTGTTGGAAGCGTTTTTGGCGAAGCCTATCCACTTACCATATACATGTCGAACGATAAAAACCGGATTCCAATTTATGCAAAGAGCTCTATCCTCATCGGAACTGTAAAATTTGAGCTTATCAGCTACAGCGGACTCAAAAATTCGTTCGATGCGAAAAAGAAATAAACAATACTTCCGAAAAGCCTTCTGAAAAGAGGGCTTTTTTATTGCATGTCGATGACCAGCCTTTTTGTGATTGCAACAACCAACTTTACCATATCGGAATAAAGAGCCTGATTAATGGTTTCGGGCTTATCGGTTGGCAAATGCAAGTGTTCATATGAATTTGTTGTCACAAAATACAAACCCGGAATTCCCTGTTCGAACAAAGGAGTAAGATCGGCTCCTCCTCCGGCCCATGTGTGTATTGAAATCCTGTTTCCAAGTTCAGATGAAGTACTGTCGGCCAAAGACCACAAATCGGGGCAACTTTTTCCGTTACCCACCATGAGACTATCGCCATATCCTATGCAATCCATATTGAAAACTGCGACAATACTTGCTTTGTCAACTGGCAAATGCCCGGCCAAATAGCCAGCACCAACCAATCCCTTTTCCTCGCTGCCAAACAATACAAAAATAATCGAGCGTTTTAGTTTCCCTTTCTGAAGCGAAAAAACACGCGCCAACTCCAATACTGCAGCACTTCCCGATGCATTGTCATTGGCTCCCGGATACAAAACCGAATTCCCTATGGTTCCAACATGATCTAGATGTGCTCCAATAAGAATGTATTCATTTTTCAGCTTCGGATCATTCCCATGCAATACTCCAACAATATTTTGTGTAAATCCATTTGCAGAATACACCGCCTGAACCATAACCGATGCTTTTTTATTAACATCAATACTATGTGGCTGATGGGTAGAATCAATCAATGATTGTAATTCACTTAAACGATATCCGGAATTTGAAAGTAAATAGTCTGCTTTTTCTACCGAAATCTGCAACTGAGGCAAATCCTCGTGCATAGGGCCTTCTCCATGCATCACACTACCTATTGGTTTTTGCGGATTAGACTGATTGGGCTGAGAAACAAACACAATGGCCTTAGCCCCATGTGTATAAGCTATATCGGCATGTCGTCGAATTGTGAATGGAGGCAAATCATTATTGAACGATGGATTTGATTTAAAGACTAAAACAATTTTGCCTTTCACATCAACACCTTCATAGTCGGCTTCGGTTCCATATCCACAAAAAACAACGTCTGAGTCCACATTTCCACTTCCCGAATAACCACGAACTGAAAAATCGACTCCTGGCACAAGTTGCATCATGTCGCGGCCTGTTTCTATCAGAAAATAAGCTGAGTCGATTCTATTAACATCCATGGGGACCTGTTGAGGCCAAAAATCTCTGCCTGCAGGTTCAATTCCATGTTTTTCGAAAAACGCCATTGAATAACCAAGCGCCTTATCAAAGCCCTCTGTACCCGGAAGGCGACCATGCAAGCTATCCGAAGCCAGCACCCAGATATGATTCATCAGGCTGTCGGTATTCACTTGGGTTTGTTGAGCTTTTGTAATAAAAGGCAACAGTAAGAAAATCAGTACATATTTCATTTAATATCGGGGATAACCACCGGAAAATCGTATTTGAAGTCGAAGAATGTACGATCACCCAAAATATGATGCATAAAATCGAAATAGGCATCGGTAAAACGCATTTCGTCGATATCGTAGTAAATCTCAGGAAGAGGTTGATTACCCACATTACCCATATCAATACAACCTGTGTTGAATTCTTCGAGTTCGGGATAACTTACCATTTTCTTAATTACAGGCATCTTTCCATAATCTTCGCGCAGTAACAAATCGACTACTTTATCAGCCAAAGTGGCTGTTAGTTTACGATCGTAGAGGCGACATTCACCTGAACGTGCAAAATATCCTACGTTTTGTGCACGGGCTTCGATACCCAGTTTATTTGAGATCTCGCTGGCAATCACACCACTAATTCCACCCAGACGAGGATGCCCGTATTCATCAACTTCTGTTGATGCATAAACCACGTCGGTTTTGCCAGTTTCGTCGTTGTACCATTTCACCCCTTCAGAAACAGCAATAATGAGCGATTTTTTTGAACTACGCAAAAAATTCTCTTTTACTTGCTCCAGGAAAAAATCCTTTCGGCTTTTATCCATGGGGTATTCGGGGATAAGTATCATATCGGCCTGACCATAAGCTGCACCACCAACGAGCCAGCCAGCATCGCGCCCCATTACTTCCAGAATCATTATTCGTGAATGCGATTCGGCGGTTGTTTTAATACGATGAGTAAGCTCCATAACGCCTTTAAGAGCACTTGGATAGCCAGGACAAAGCACACTATCTATTTTAAGATTCCCATATTCGTGTATGGTTCGGGTACGCAAATCGTTATCGATGGTTTTTGGAAACCCAATCACGGGAATTCCTTCTGTTTCGTAAAGCTTCTTTGCTGCACCGTTGGTATCGTCACCACCAATCGAAACCAAAACGTCTATTTTGTAACGTTCAAGATTTTTAAGAATCTGAGGCACACGGTTTTCGGGATTCTTTTTTGAAGGAAATGGGTTTGTACGGCTCGAACGAAGAGCTGTTCCTCCGTAAATTCCATCGTAAGGCTGGTTGGTAAGGTCAACTACATCGCCATCACCTAAAAGACCTTTCCAGCCATGGCGCACTCCAAACACTTTGTATCCGAGTAGTTGAGCTCTATTGCGAATATTTTCTATACTTGAATTAATAGCTGGGGTATCGCCGCCACCCGAAAGGATGCCCAGTGTTTTTCCATGAAATATTTTGTATTCTCTCATCTTTTTTTTCTGCGAAAATAATAATTAGATTTGAAACCGGTCAACAGAAAAACGCCAAACAATTGCTAATCGGCAACAACACTAACTTTAAGTGCGTTTGCTCTTTCGCGTTTACCAATCGGCATGCTGGCTGTATGAATGAGAACATCTCCCTTATTAACTATATTTCCCGACTTCAATATTTCGATGGTGTCGGTAATACTCTGATCGGTGCTGGCATAATTATCATAATGAAAGCCACGAATTCCCCACGCCAGATTGAGCGTTCGAAGCAATTTCGAATTCTCGCTAAAAACAAAGACAGGGCTTTTGGGTCGATAGGACGAAACACGTAACGCCGAAGAGCCCGATTGTGTCATCACTACAATTCCTTTCGCGCTCATATGCGCACTCATGCGGGTAGCTGTGTAACAAATTTCGTCAGAAACAAATGTATGGCCACAACATTTTGGCTGAGTACCACGAATATAAGGTCGCGAATCGCGCTCAACATCGGTAATAATTTTATCCATGGTGGCTACAGTCAGCACCGGATATTTACCCACGCTGGTTTCGCCACTCAGCATCACTGCGTCGGCACCGTCGATAACAGCATTTGCCACATCGGTTACCTCTGCCCTACTTGGGATAGTGCTTTCCATCATGCTCTCCATCATTTGGGTAGCAACAATCACTGGCTTAGCTGCGGCAATACATTTCTGAATAATATTTTTCTGTAAAACAGGAACTTCCTGCAAAGGCATTTCGATTCCCAAATCGCCGCGAGCAATCATGATAGCATCGGCCACATCGATGATAGTGTCGATATTCGAAACAGCTTCGGGTTTTTCAATTTTCGCAATCACCCGCGCTGTTTTTCCCGAAGCAGCAATAATATCTTTCAGTTCCTGAACATCGGCTGCACGACGAACAAAAGACAATGCAACCCAATCGACATCGAGCGACAAGGCAAACTGTAAATCGGCAAGATCTTTTTCGGTAAGCGCGGGCAAACTCACATTGCTACCTGGTAAATTAAAGCCTTTTTTCGATTTTAAAACGCCTCCACGAATTACGAAAGCTTCTACCTCTTTTTCGCTAAGAATTGCACCTATTTCAACCTCCATTTTACCATCATCAAGCAAAATCCGCTCACCTGGCTTTAAATCCTGCGAAAGCAATGGATAACGAAGCGTAAAGCAGGCTTCAGTCCCGAAAACTTCTTCGTTTGTAATAATTACTTTTTCGCCAACATTCAGCATAACACCATGGTCACTCATGTTTCCAACTCTGAGTTTAGGCCCCTGCAGATCGGCCATCAACGAAATTGAATATCCTGACTCATTGTTAATTTTGATCACATTTTCGACAATGGCTGCTACCTGTTCGTATTCACCATGCGAAAAATTGAGACGACAAACATCCATTCCCGCCTCTGCAAGTTCTTTCAACTTATCCTCCGACAAACAGGCAGGTCCAATGGTTGCAATAATTTTAGTACGATTAAATGTAATTGGTGACATAGATACTTTGTTTTGTCAAAGATAATAAAAATGTCATGCTGGCACGAGGCCGGCATGACATAATAAGTGGGATTGATAAATACTATTTCGTGATTTTAAATTCGTCGATCTGCCACGAGCTATAAGCCCCCGAGGTAGTTCCCGAACTACGATAACGAAATGCAATATAAACTGTCTGCCCAGAATATGCACTCAGGCTAATATCACCACTTGGAGTCCAGGTCTGGCTATCGGTTGCCGACCATGTGGCAGTTAAATTTGTCCAGGAAGCAGCAGTTGGATCACCGCTACCAGAATAATTTGTTGATATCATCACATCAATAGGCTGAGTTAAACCAGCGTCAATATAACGGGTCCACGACTGAAATGAAAAAACAGGATTGCTAACTCCGCTCAGATTCAGCGCAGGACTAATCAAGTAATCATCGCAAGGCACATCAGCACTGCTTCCAATAATAGTCATACAAGAGTATGAAGAATTGAAATACCAATCTTTATTGCTCGCAGCACTATATATGGTCCAAGTTGTCGGGTCATTATTAAATCGTTCATAGAGAACATAATTTCCAGCAGTTGGATCATCCCAATTGAAAATATCGTTCAAATCGCGAATGTAAAATTGGTACTCTCCATTGTAAACACTCAGAATTCCACGAATACTTCCCATTCCATCGGGGAGAAGATCAGCGGCAAAACTAGCATAATTGCTCGTACGAAGTAACAATTGATTCCCATTTTCATCGGCAATTGTACGGTTGGTGGTTCCGGTTGTTTCCGAAAAAGCAAGGCCCGGATTAACAAAATGCACACTGTCGATCTGAATAAGCATATCCAGATAGTTGGTTGTGAGGGTAGGAATAGTTAGTTTAACCGGTGTAGGCGCAGCACCTGGAAGGCTATCGCGGAAAATATGGTCGTCAACCATTACATCGGGAATACGGCCAATAGCTCCCGCATAAATATAACCAAGTTGAACCAATCCACCATAATCACCAAGGAAAAGTCCACGACATTTTACAAATACACGTTGACCAACTTTAAATTGAGTGTACATATCGTAACGATCAATTTTCAGTTCAATACCGCCTGTGGCATCCTGAATAACGATGGTTTTGTAGAAGTTGCCGCTTTCGTCGTTGGCAATAACAATTCCCTGAATAATAGTATCCTCGGCAATGCTATCAAGCGAGCCAGGATACGAAGCTTTAAGTGCAGCAATAGTTGTATTGCTGGTGAAATCGACTGTAGGAATAACTACTTCCGGAACGTCGAAATCTTCATTCACACACGAAGTGAAAACTACAGCTACAATAGCCGTAAGAAACATGAGTTTTTTCATATATTGTTTCATTTTTTTGCCTGTTGAGGGTTAGAAATTCAAAGTAACCATTGCCAAATAGTTTCTGCCATAAGCATAGTAATACTTAGGCGGAAACTTGGAAATATCCTTGCCTGTGAAATCGAAACGCGATTGCTCATATCCGCCTGTTTTAAGACTTGTGTTATCGAGTATGTTATTCACCATAATATTAATGGCAAGAGTCTTTCCTTTAATTCTCCACGATTTTCCAAGCGAAGCATCAATTGTGAAGCCTGCGTCCAGTTTTTCCTGTTTGGTAATTTGTTCAATCAGGGGATCGCCAGGTCCAAGGTTTTCAATAGCAAGCTGTGTTCGTCGTTCGGGATAAAAATCGAGATAGATTTTATCGAAATAATTCACATTTAAATTGAAAAACCAATACTTGGGATGATTGTATTTAATTCCACCGGTAGCCGTAATTTGTGGCGTTCCGGGAACATAAAAATACTTGCAGTAAACAAGTTCAGTGGTATCGGGTTTCGAAAGATTGTCGAATGAGATATGAGCAGTTGGTCTTGAAATGTAACGATAGTTGCCAATGTTGGCACCTGCAATAAAGTTGATTGTTTTGGTTGCTTTCACATCAACGCCCACTTCGACGCCCTGATGAACTTTATTGACACCCGTTAGATTCATATAAACATAGGTTTGGTATTCATCATGATAAAAACTGAGCAAATCAGTCTCGTTGAAAAAATTGGTTTGATAAGCAGTTACGCGCCCCGAAATACGTTCACCTTTGTAATTATAAGTAACATCACCGGAGAAAGTCATGCTGGTTTCGAGATTCGGAACGTAGCGATTGCTGATATTAGGAGACAAAAACGCATTGGATGTCATTGGAGCATTCGTCATCAAGGCTGTGTTAACGGTAAAATAATGTCGGCCCGAATATTTATAAGTCACGCCGGCTTTGAGTCCATAAGTCAGAAAGTTTTTTACTTCTGATTTTCCCAAAGAATTGTCGGGGTAACGACCATTTCGGTACAAACCATCACGATACATTTGAGTTCCGCCAACACTTCCTGCCACAAAAAAGTCGGCTTTGGGGGTAAAGAATTTTCCAAGCCCATAAACTTTAACGTTGTTGGTGTGCAAATTGTAGTTATAACCAAATTCATCCCCAACATGAATGATTCTGTCAGGATTATCCAAATCGTTTTGCAACATGGTGTTATCGCCGGGAAAATCGCGTTCGGCAAACTGATCAATATCTGTCCAATACGTACCTCCAAGCAAATCGCTTAGTACTTTAAAATAATGGGTTGTCTGGAAATTAGCTTCTACACCACCACTAAGTTGAAGTTTTTCGCTTGTATTGCTGATGAAATAAGAATTCAAAGCCATACGGGTTTCGTCTTTCCGAGCCTCTTCAATAATGTAATTCGATTGCTTTCCTTCGAGGTTGGCAAGGTAATTTGCTTCATAAAGCGAAGCCCAATCAATCTGGCGAGCCAAAATATTGTTGGTCCAATAATCAGTACTCATCTCTATGATTGTTGGATCGGTTTGATAGCTTGGCAAATAACGATAGTAATCTCGGCGCGGGTCT
>PHDB01000089.1 GCA_002842495.1 Bacteroidetes bacterium HGW-Bacteroidetes-6 | reverse complement strand
ACCTCGATGTCGGCTCGTCACATCCTGGGGCTGGAGCAGGTCCCAAGGGTTCGGCTGTTCGCCGATTAAAGTGGCACGCGAGCTGGGTTCAGAACGTCGCGAGACAGTTCGGTCCCTATCTGTGGTGGGCGTTGGAATTTTGAGAAGTGCTGTCCTTAGTACGAGAGGACCGGGATGGACGCACCTCTAGTGTACCTGTTGTGGCGCCAGCTGCATCGCAGGGTAGCTACGTGCGGAATGGATAAGTGCTGAAAGCATCTAAGCACGAAGCCTGCTTCAAGATGAGAATTCCTTTAAGGGTCGTCGAAGACTACGACGTTGATAGGCTGTAGGTGTAAAGTCAGTAATGGCAAAGCCGAGCAGTACTAATTACCCGTAGCTTTCTTAATCAGAACAAACTCTTTTTCTTGCCCTTCTCTTTATTGTCTTTACTGTATTTGCAACTAACGCATTAAGACCTTTTGGTGACTATTGCGGTGGGGCTCACCTCTTCCCTTTTCGAACAGAGTCGTTAAGCCCACCAGCGCAGATGGTACTACGAAAGTGGGAGAGTATGTCGTCGCCAATCTTTATTATAACCCTGAAATTTTTATTTCAGGGTTTTTTTTTGCCCTTTACTTTCCGCTTTATTATTACTTTTGCTCCCGCTATGCAGAAAATCCTGATTATTCAAACAGCTTCACTTGGAGATGTCATTCTGGCAACTGCTCTTGCTGCTTCTATTAAAATCAGGTATCCTGATGCTGTGTTGACTATGTTGGTTAAAAAACCGTATAACGCAATTCTTTCAGAAAATGAGGTGGTTGATTATGTGTGGTTTTGGGATAAATCTTCGAAAAAGTACAGAAACTTGCTGGCTTTGCGCCGCGAAATAAAAAAACAACAATTCGATTTTGTCATTAATTTGCATCGATTTGCTTCTTCTGGTTTTCTTACTGCCTTTTCAGGTGCTAAGTTCAAAGCTGGTTTTAAAAGTAACCCTTTTTCACTATTCTTTAATGCCAAAGCTATTCATACATTGAATGGCGTTCATGAAATCGAAAGAAATCTTACATTAGGAAAGCTCTGTTTTCCAGATATTGAACGTGCAAATCCTCAAATAACTCCAGTTGAGCCTGAGGGGTATCAAAAGTATTTTGAAAACAATCAAAAAGTGGTTTGTTTATTTCCCGGTTCGCTTTGGAAAACCAAAATGCTTCCTGTTGAACAGTGGATGAAAGTAGCTGTTTCGTTACCGGATGATTTTATTTTATTGCTCATGGGGTCGTTGGAAGATACAACGTTATCTGAAAAGATTTTACAAATTCGGCCGAAAAATACTTACAACATTTGTGGTTGTCTTTCCGTAAACGAATCGTCGTGGATTATGAAGAAAGCAGTGATGAACTATTGCAACGACAGCGCTCCAACTCATTTGGCATCGGCGGTCAATGCACCGGTTACTACTGTTTTTTGTAGCACTGTACCCGATTTTGGGTTTACGCCATTGAGCGATATTTCATTTATTGTCGAATACGCCGAAAAGCTTGCTTGCAGACCTTGCGGAATTCATGGACACAGGGCTTGTCCCGAAAAACATTTTCATTGTGGAACAAAAATTGAAACCAAACAATTGCTAGAAGGTATAAAAGATTATGTTGGATTATAAATTGGATATTGAAAAAAGTGTAGAAGTGCTCCGAAAGCATGGTGTGATTTTATATCCCACCGATACTATTTGGGGATTGGGATGCGATGCTTTGCAAGCCAAAGCTGTGAAAAAGGTTTTTGGAATTAAACAACGAGAAGAATCGAAGTCGTTTATTGTCTTACTCGAAAATGTTTCAAAACTTACCTATTATATTGATGATATTCCACCTGTGGCCTTCGATTTAATTGAACAAGTGAAAACGCCACTCACTATTATTTACCCTAAAGCACGAAATCTGGCATCGAACCTTATTTCATCCGATGGATCTGTAGCAATCCGTATTGTTCGTGATCCTTTTTGTCAGCAACTAATCGATGCTTTTAGTGGTCCCATTATTTCTACATCGGCCAATGTTTCAGGCGAGCCTGCACCAACAGTTTTTCCCGATATTAGCCCGCAGATTGTGTCTAAAGCTGACTATGTTGTAGAATACAAGCAGAATGTAATATCAAATATACGTCCATCTACAATTATTCGTCTTACCGGTGATTGGGAATACGACGTAGTGAGGTCGTAAATTGATTATAAAATCATCTTGCAATCATATTTTGATGAATTTTTCAGTGGATTCATCGCATTCACAAAATACATTGCTTCGAATTGGTATAATTCTTCAACCCCAATAGACATTTCTGTTATTTCACCAGCTTCCAATAAATACTGACGCATGGTTCCATTGAGTAAAAAACTTTCTGGCGTAAAGAGGTTACCATCTTTTTCAAATATAATATTGGCTTTAGAACTATCTGTTATCAACCCCTGTTGGACAATAATAATTTCGTCGGTTCCGGATTGATTGAGAAGATTGTTTAGAATCGATCGTTCAGTATATTTAAAATGATATTCGAAACGGGCCGGAACTTCAACAAGTTTAATGGTTTCAATCTTACGAGGATTATACAATGAAAAAACAAACTCCAATTCTGTTTCGTTGTAATAAATATTGAGTTTGGCTAAAACTCCGGAAAACGCTTCGGGGATAATCAGCTCATTGAAAATACAGGTATGACGAAAATGGCCCCAGTTGTTTATGCATGTTGCTCTCATGCGTTCTAAATGCCTTTCGGGAGCACAAACAATTCCATCTTCAATGCGTATGGTCTCAAAAAACGGGTATATAGATTTTTTGCTTGTATTCATTGTATTCATTTTTACAATCGCTTCGAGAAGTGATCCCACCTCCGCTGTGATATACATATTGCTGTTGCTCAATATTGATAAAGCGTATCATTACACACGAATCGAGCGTTTCTCCATCGAAAAAGCCTGCAATGCCTGTGTAAAAACCTCGATTGTATGTTTCGGCTTCATTAATTATTTCGATGGTTTTTTGCTTCGGTGCACCACTAATACTTCCAGCAGGAAGCAATTGATAAAGGATTTCGCCGAGATTATTTTTCCAATTAGGTGGAAGTTTGCCCGATATAGCCGAACTCATTTGCCACAATCGTTTGCCTGAACCCGCAATGATGGGCTCAATATATTTGAATCGCTCAACATTTATACCCGAAGCAATCACAGCCAGATCGTTTCGCATAAGATCAACAATTGTACTGTGCTCGGCATTTTCTTTCGGGTCCGAAAGTAGCATAGTTCCATCGGGATCGCTTTCTGTTTCGGAAGTTCCTTTCATAGGAAAGGTGCTGATTCGGTTTTGCAAATCAATTTTTATAAACGTTTCAGGACTGAAAAATACAAATTTCCCTGGCACAATGGCTTTGTAACGGGCTTTGGCTATGGCGAAAATTCCTTCAGCTCCAATAGTTGGAAAAACCGGAGTGCCAATGGTATAATTTAACAAGTAACTGTTGCCAAGAAGGATGTTTTTCACAACATGTTCAAATCCGATTTTGTATCTTGCTTCATCAACAAATTCCGGATTTAAATTTTCAACTGTTTGTTTGTTAGGTGAAATGTCTGAGACTGTTGTATGGTTGATCTGAAAGCAAACACCAGCTCTTTGCGCTTCTTCGGGACTGTAAATCAAAACATGCTTTTTATCGAAAGAGATAAAAAACAAAAAGGGCTCAGAAGCTCCAGCTAATTGTGATATTTTTCGGAAAGAATTCAAATCTTGCCCAAAGGTATTGGTTTTTGTGCGATTGCGAATGGTCAAACAAATTATTTCAACAGTATTTTTGTTTCTCTTTTGTCATTATTGTAATTGTGTATTTGAATGAGTCGCCCATTCGTCAAATTAATCAACTTTTGATAGAATTTTCCGGATATTTGCAATTGTACTGTCATATGCATCTTTTTTTTATTTGTCGAAATATGTATATTTGTATGATACAAAGCTACCATGAAAAGAACATTATTTCTATTACTTATTTTGTTGACTATACATTCCGTACACTGTCAGAACCCGATAAATTCGGTCGTTCCTAAGCCGGAAATAGTGGTTAATTTCGATGGACATTTTCATTTTTCAGAAAACACCCGAATTATAATTGATAAAAATATTGAGGTTTTTAGGATAGCAAGCCGATTTGCGCAATTTTTGTATAAATCTACGGGGACCTTGATTGTTATTGATAGTACGGCTTGTACAGGGTCAAATATCATACGACTCATTTTGTCCGATACCGCAGTTTGGTGCGCCGACGAGGGTTATCAAATGGATGTCAACCCGATTCGGATTATTATTTCGGCTATGAAGCCCGCAGGAATTTTCTATGCTTTGCAGACGCTTCGGCAAATGATGCCGCCAACTATTGAAAATCCAGGACAATTGAAAATTGGCGATATCGAAATACAGGCTTGTACAATCCTTGATCGTCCCCGTTTTTCGTGGCGGGGGATGAATCTCGACTGCGGTCGTCATTTTATGGAAAAAGAGTTTGTGAAACGTTATATCGATTTGCTGGCATATCACAAAATGAATGTGTTGCACTGGCATTTAACCGAAGATCAGGGCTGGCGGATTGAAATCAAAAAATATCCAAAGCTCACCGAAATTGGTGCCTGGCGCACCGAAGACGATGGAACTGTTTATGGTGGCTTCTATACGCAGGACGATATCCGTGAAATAGTTGCCTATGCGTCGGAGCGCTACATAACAGTTGTTCCTGAGATTGAAATGCCTGGGCATAGTTTGGCGGCACTGGCGGCCTATCCCTGGCTGTCGTGCACCGGAGGTCCGTTTCAGGTTGAAAAAAGCTGGGGCGTTTTTAAAGATATTTATTGTGCCGGAAACGATTCCTCTTTTATGTTTCTTGAAGATGTTCTTTTGGAGGTGATGGATTTGTTCCCCTCAAAATACATACATATTGGTGGCGACGAAGCTCCAAAATATCGCTGGGACAATTGCCCGAAATGCCAGTTGCGAATGAAAAAAGAAAACCTGCACAACGGCGAAGAGCTTCAAAGCTATTTTATTGAGCGAATAGAAAAATTCCTGAACGAACATGCCCGTAGCCTGATTGGATGGGATGAAATTTTGGAAGGCGGTTTGGCTCCATCGGCAACTGTGCAGTCGTGGCGGGGATTTGAAGGTGCAACTCATGCTGCCGAAAGTGGACACGATGCTATTGTTTCGCCCACCAGTCATTGCTATTTCGACTATGATGTTTCGGTTACCAGCTTCGAGAAAGTATATTCGTTCGAACCTGTTCCTGTAGGACTTGACGCCGATAAGCAGCATCACATTTTGGGCGGCGAGTGCAATATGTGGACAGAATATGCGCCACAGGAATTGATTGATAGTAAGGTGTTTCCGCGAATTTGTGCTATGTCCGAAGTACTTTGGTCGTCCTCTGCCGGACGCAATTTCGGCGAATTCGAAAAACGAATGCAAACCCATTATCAGCGACTCAATGGTCTGGATGTTAAATACGGCTACGAACGCAAACCTGTGGAAATTTCGATAGCTTTAAATGCCGACAAAAACGATTTTGTGGTTACTTTGACTCCTGGCCAGCAAGATGTTGTTTTGTATTACACACTCGATGGCAGCGATCCGACAAGCGCAAGTATGAGTTACAACGCTCCGTTTGCAATGAACGGCGCCGCAGAACTGAAAGTGAAGGTCTTTCGACCAGGCGGCGGCGATTCGCCTGTTTTTACAAGAATGGTGAGCAGAAATATAGGTTTAGGGAAACCCTATTCAATCACCTATCCTTACCATAAAAACTATGTTGCCGGAGCCGATACAAACCTTACCAATGGTTTGCGCGGAACGGGTAGCTTCCGCGACGGAATGTGGCAAGGCTACAATGGCGTCGATTTCGAAGCAATTGTGAATTTAGAAAGCCGCACCAAAATTCACCGGGTGAGTGTGGGCTTTTTGCAGAGCACTTTGTCGTGGATATTTTACCCGCTTAAGCTTGAGGTATTGGTTTCGCCCGACAAACAAAATTGGGTTAAAGTTGGTGAAGTTGAAAACACGGTACCTCAGACCGATGTTGACATAACAACAAAAGACTTTGTCGTTGAATTTAAACCTCAGGATGCTATTTATGTGAAGGTATATGCTTCTGCCATGCGATATTGCCCCGATTGGCATCCGGGTGCAGGAAGTAAAACCTGGCTTTTTATTGACGAAATTGTAGTGGAGTGATTTTTATGAGAAAGTTTTTTAGAATTATTGTTTTTCTTACGTTGGGAATTTTGGTTTTGCCATCTTCGGCTCAACGTCTCATTTCGGATACAGCTGCATTTAATCACATGATCGAATGCTACCAGCAGCGAAAAGCATTGTTGGGCAATCGGATTCCGACATTGTTCGACACGGCCGATACTATCAAAAATTCCAATTTGCAGGAAGCAACACGCTTTTTGATTGCCTATGCGCCACTGAGCGATTTGGGTAATCTTTCACCTGAGTATTTCAGAACACAGGCTGCTTTGGCTCTCGAAACAAAAAGAGTTTTTGCCTGGGGAAAAAGTATTCCGTCCGAAGTATTTGTGCATTTTGTCTTGCCATATCGCGTCAACAACGAAAATCCCGATTCTGCTCGGCAGGTTTTCTTTCGTGAGCTGCAAAGCAGAATCCAGAATATGACCATGTATGATGCTGCGCTCGAAGTAAATCATTGGTGCCATGAGCATGTGGCTTATAAAAGCACCGATGAACGCACTTCGTCGCCATTGGCAACAATGAAAACCGCCTATGGTCGTTGCGGCGAAGAAAGCACTTTCACCGTTACAGCCATGCGTAGTGTAGGAATTCCAGCTCGCCAGGTTTATACGCCTCGCTGGGCACATACCGACGACAACCATGCCTGGGTTGAAGTATGGGTAGATGGAAAATGGTATTTTATGGGAGCCTGCGAACCCGATCCCGAGCTGAATATGGGATGGTTTGCCGGTCCAGCTACACGCGCCATCATGATGCATACCAATACTTTCGGACAATACAATGGTCCGGAAAAAACATTGGTGAAAACGCCATTGTTTTCGAAACTCAATTTGCTATCGAATTATGCTCAGGTGAAAAAAGCCGAAGTTAAAGTTGTGGATATTGCCGGAAAACCAATGCCCGATGTACAGGTCGATTTTATGGTTTACAATTACGCCGAGTTTTATCCATTTGCTTCGTTCACAACCGACAATAACGGAAGTTGCAGCTTAGAAACCGGTTTTGGCGATTTGCTTGTTTGGGTGACCGATGGGAGTCATTATACCTGGAGAGTTTTGCCATCGGAGCATGTGTATCCGCTTGAAATTGTGTTCGATACAAGCGCAGTTTCTTCGTTGAGTGGAGAAGGAAATTTGTATTTACTTCCTCCTCCCTTAGGGAAGATAGTGATTCCTGAATCGGCAAAGAAAAACGAAAACGAACAACGTCTGATTCGTGAAAACGAAATCAGAGAGAAATACATAGCTACTTTCCCCGATTCGGCTCGTTTGGTTGACAAATACAAAAACGATCCAAACGCCTGGTATCTGATTGGCTATGTGGTTAAAAGCAGAGGGAATTACGCAAGTATCGAAACTTTTTACAACAATGCTTCTGAAAATTTAAAGAAAGACGCACTAGCTTTGTTGAGTGCCATCAGCGAAAAAGATTTGCACGATGTGCCGACGTATGTTCTAAACGACCATTTACAGAATGCGGCTAGATTTAAAAGCAAGTTGTGTCCCACGCGCGAATTGTATGTTAACTACGTGCTGAGCCCTCGCATTGGGCGCGAATTACTTACTCCATGGCGAGCCGATATTCAGAAAGCATTTGGTAAAAAGCAGGGAAAAATGATTGGCCGCAATCCACAGCTTTTGATCGATTGGGTCAATAAGCAAATTGCTATCGATCATGAGTTGAATTATTATGGAACGCCTGTCTCGCCAATGGGTGTGTACAATATGCGAATTGCCGACGAATATTCGCGCAATGTGTTTTTTGTGGCCTGTTGCCGCAGCTTTGGCGTTCCGGCACGGATCGAGCCAGCCACCAACAAAGCACAATATTATTCAGGTAGCTGGATTGATGCCTTTCCGGTTAATTCAGCAACAGGAAATGGGAAAGGATATCTCAAACTGAATCAGAATTCGTCGTTTGTGCCTGTTTATTACACACATTTTACCATTGCAAAACTTCATAATGGCCGATTCAATTCACTCAATTACGAGTTTGACGAAACACTGCGTAGCTTTCCTGCAACACTTGAACTGGAACCTGGTTTTTATCGCCTGATGACAGGAAACCGGCAACCCGATGGTTCAGTATTTACTTATACAACGTTTTTTGAAATTGAAGCCAATCAAACACATAAAGAAACCATTGTTTTTAATGAGAAAACTGGGTTCCCCGATGTCCTTTTTACTCTGGATGGCGATGCAGAAATGGGTGGCCCCGGACTGGATGCTGTTACGGGAGTTAAATTTCTGATGGGCAATGGACCAGTGGTATTTGCGTTGATCGACCCACGTACTGAACCCGGGAAACACTATTTGACAGAGTTGCAGCAATCGGCTGATGCTTTGAATATGTGGCCGGTGAAGTTTGCACTCATTCTTCCTTCCGATTTCGATAATGCCGGTTTTGCAGAGTCGCAATGGCAGGGATTACCCAAATCGGCATTATGGCTTTACGATACCGATGGTGGTTTTCAGAAAATACTTGAAGCATCGTCGGGTGAAAAAGCCAATTTGCCTGTGATTGTTTATACTTCCGGAAATACAGGCCGGGTGTTTTTTTATTGCAGCGGCTACCAAATCAATACAGCACAGATGTTGCTGAAAACGATCCGGAAAGTGGAAAGTAGGTGAGGTGACATTAATTTTTGACGAAGATTCGAAAACAATGAATACATCTGTATACAAGCTCGAAATTTGTACAAATTCGCTTGAGTCGGTTCACGAAGCAGTAGCCGGTGGCGCCGATCGCATAGAACTTTGTACTCATTTGTCGTGTGGAGGTCTTACTCCTTCTGCAGGTTTGTTGCAGACTGCGATTGAATATTGCGATATTCCGGTTAATGTACTCATTCGACCTCGTTCGGGCAATTTTTGTTACTCACAACACGAAATAGATGAAATAGCCCGCGATATTGTCTTTGCCAAAAACGCCGGAGCAGCAGGTGTTGTCTGCGGATTTTTGTTGCCCGACGGAAGTATAGATAAAGAGTTGACAAGAAGAATGGTTCTCCTTGCTTCACCCATGAGTTTCACCTTTCACCGGGCTTTCGATGTTTGCATCAATCCTTTCGAAGCTCTCGAAACTATTATAGCCGCAGGTTGCCATCGTTTGCTTACTTCGGGACAGGAAAACAGTGCGGCCGAAGGCAAAGAATTGATTTCGAAACTGATAAATCAGGCAAACGGACGGATCATTGTTATGCCCGGAAGTGGTGTGAACGTACACACAATAGAAAGTTTGCTTGCAACCGGAGCCATCGAGTTTCATATGAGCGGAACAGTATTGAAAACTTCAACTGCTCTTTTCTGTCAAAACCATGTTGTTCTCAGTTCAAATTCCGAAGCAGATAATCAGGTTTGGGTTACTTCGGGAGAGAAGGTTGCGGAGGTGAAGCGGTTTTTAGGAAAATAGAAAAACACAGTCGAAGAACGGCTGCGGTTTGCAACAGCCCCATTTGTGAAATTTTGAATTGGAGACCGATAGAATTCTCAACTCCAAGGAAACTACTTGATAATCTTGAAAATTTCGAAACCGTTGCTGGTTTTAATTTGCAGAAAATAAACCCCAGGTTGTATTTTGCTAAAGTCAAATATTGCAGTGACAACAGAGTTGCATTCAATGTGGCGTGAGTCCAATATTTGCCCTTCAGCCGAAATGAGCTCAATTTTAAAGGCTTCCTGTTTTGCAGATGAGATTTTCAAAAACAGGGTTTCTCCGACCGGATTTGGATAAATGACATACCCCGGACGCATTTGTTCATCTGTTCCTGTATTGATATCCACGTAAACCGAGTCAGTTGCTGTGCAGCCGTATTCATTGGTTACGGTCACTGAATACCAGCCGGGGATTGAAACCTGCAGCGTTTGTCCTGTTGATGAGTCATTCCACAGATATCCGGTGAATCCGGGGCCCGCATCAAGCGTAACGGTTGTTGCTGAGAAAATGGTATCAACCCCGAAATCCATAACAGGATCGGAAATATAAACGTTTACGGTGTCCGAGTTGGAGCAGGCACCGAGCGTTGTTTCCACGTAGAACTGTCCTTGTGCGAATATCTCGTGGAGTTGCTGGTCGAATCCGTCATTCCATGAATAAGTGTCGGCTGTTCCGGCGTCAAGAATGACCGAACCTCCGCTACAGATCGTTGTGTCATTTCCCAGATCGGGGAAGGGCATCGGATTGGTCTGAACCGTTAACACGGCTGAAGAATCGCTTCCGCAGGTATTGGTGGCGATGGCAATAATTTCGGATGTTCCGGTGAAGTTGTAATTCCAGATAACAGAGGAATTTTCATTTGTTCCGGTGATTGTTCCGGAACCTGCCGGAGTGATAACCCAGGAATAAATATCCGCTTCCGGAATCCAGTTGGTTGAATAACTCCCGGTATCGGCCCCCTGGCACCTTACAGCTATTCCGGATGGAGTGTTGGGGGCAACCGGTGGGTATTTGACGGTAACCAATACCGTGTCAACGTCCGTACATGAGTTGACCCCGGTAACGGTAACAATGTATTCGGTGCTGACCAACGGCGAAACAGCGATGGACGCCGTGGTTT
>PHDB01000131.1 GCA_002842495.1 Bacteroidetes bacterium HGW-Bacteroidetes-6 | reverse complement strand
TTCTTTTATAATCAAATTGAAAAATAGTCTATTTTTGAAACAAATCACGCTCTATCTGTTACTGTTTTTTTGCATCTGGCAAATTTTGCACAGAGTGATTTCGATTGTCAAAAAGTGGATCCATTTCTGAATAGTATTGAAAAAAGAATTCATAATATTAGTACTTCTGATCCTGAACTGATCACTTTACATTATTTGTTTACTAAAGATATTTCAATCGAATTATCTGATTTTTATACGAAAATCATTCCACATCTTTCAAATTGTCCTGAAATTGATTTCAATAAGGTTATAAACCAATATGATTGGGCAAAACAGACAAATCAAAAATTACTTGATTCTTTAGCAATTTTGAAAGAATATGTTGATCAAATGTTTTATCAAGAAAGTTATATCGAATATAATTTAAAACATTATAACCAAGCTTTATATTTAGTAGATAGATCATTGCAATTTAAAGAGTTACAAGCAGATCCATTGCTTTTAAAATTAGATATTCTTTTTCAATTAAAAATGTATCAGGAATCCATTGATGTTTTGAATACTATTTACTATCAGATTAAACTAAATGAAGACCAAGAAAAGAAAACAATTGATTTTAACCTAAAGTTTTATGATCATCTTTATAAAGTTGGTGACTCATTAATAAATATTGATAAAGCTACTGAAGCTTTTAAAATTTTCAAGTTATTAGAAACATTTTGTAACAATATGCCTTCAGGGTATTGTAATGATGATTACTACCACGGGTTATTAAAATCAAAAGTTGGAGTTTATGAATCTTATCTTAAAATTGCTAACGTTGCCAGAGAAAGAGAAAATTTTGACATGGAAGCAAAATTTTTACAATATGCTGAAGAGTATTTAAATTCAAATCAAGAGATTTTATATGAAATGCAGCTAGATGAGCAAAAAGTTGGTTATACAATTCCTAATATTGATACAAATTATAAAGAGATTGCCATAATACTTAAAGAGAGTAGTAAAGATACTATTGCGAATACTCCAGAAATGATCTATAAAAATTATCAAAGTTTAGTTTCTGATGCCATAGATTTGTGTATTCAAGAGGATTTTGATGCAGCATTTGACAAATTTATTTCAGCTCAGATACTTGAGGAGTGTAATTGTTTTATAAAAGATGCTAGAATTGACTTGTTTTTAAATGAATTACGAAAGATAAGAAAAAAGTAAAATATTATAAAACATTGATATTTAGATAGATAAAAAAAATGCATAAAAATATTCAAAATTTCAGTTGTAAAGTGCTGAATGAAAGAAAATAAAATGTATTTTTGCACCCTAAAAATCCGATTATTATCCTTGAACTTTGAAAAGGAAAAACTAATTGAGAATCAGAGT
>PHDB01000014.1 GCA_002842495.1 Bacteroidetes bacterium HGW-Bacteroidetes-6 | reverse complement strand
TTCCCTATCAACAAGCCCGATATTTCGGTACAAGGGCATAAAGTGAAAATTACCCTCAACGACTCATTGGCATCGAACACAACTTATCATATTTTCTTTGGTGATGCCGTGCAGGATATCACCGAAGGCAACAAGGCCTCGGGACTCAACTACGTCTTTTCGACCGGAAATTATCTCGATAGCTGCTCGGCAGAAGGTTTTATCGGAGATGCATTTACCAATATAGCAAGCGAAAAAGCCTGGGTACTTTTATATCAAAAAATAAGTGACTTTACCGATACCATTCCGCTGTATATTGCACACAGCAACAATAATGGATCTTTCAAATTCCGCAATGTTGCCCCGGGGCATTATTATATTTGTGCCATCGAAGACAATAATTCGAATTTTCGTTTCGATTTACCTGACGAAAAAATAGCATTTAGAGCAGAGCCCATTGTATTGTCTGCCGAAAATCCAAGTATCGATTCATTGAAATTGTATCTGTTTGTCGAAAAAGCAAAAGAACAGAAACATTTAAAAACAGAGATTTCCGGCTACCAAACAGTTCGCTCATCTTTTCGATTGTCGATGAATAATCCCGAGATCACATTATTATCATCTGCCGAAAAAATACTTTATTCCTGGAATAAGACAATCGATACACTTACTTTTTGGGTGAAATCGCCCATTGACGACACACTGAAATATATTATCCGCGATGGGATATTTGCCGACACCCTTTCGCAAAACCTGAAAGCCAAAGCAAGAATTAAAACCGTTACCGATACCACTTTCAAATTGCGATCTTCGGTTCACGGCGGAATACTTCCTGTTACCGAAGCTTTTGAAATATCGGCAATAATGCCATTTGAAGCACCCGACACAAGCAATATCATTTTTTGTAAAAATACCGACACCATTGTATCAGCATGGCAAAAAGCCGATAGTTTAGGTTGCTACTGGAAGATTCTTGCCGAATTTGAACCCGGCGACGACTGTAGTATTACTTTCAAAAAGGGCGCTGTTCACAATTTTTTCGGCTTTAACAACGACAGTATCACTATTAAATTTAAAGTTGCGGGGCCAGAGGATTTGGGCTCGATGCATTTCACTTTCACCAACCGACCCAACTCAAAACTTATTCTTATAGCTGAAAGTAAAGCTATGAGCAGAAAGATTGAGATTGGAATTGATTCAACAGAAATAGTTCTTGAAAACCTTATTCCGGGTGATTATTCTGTGAAAATCATTTCTGATATTGACGAAGACAAAGACTGGACCACAGGCAATTTTAGCGAATTACGACAACCCGAAGTTGTTTTCACATTGGCAAGACCCATACAGGTGAAAAAAGGATGGGAATCAAAGATTGGATGGAGTCTTAAGAGGGAATAAGAAAATAGGGGTAAGTGTTGATATTTAGTTGCCGGCAGTCCGTTTATCGTAATTAGATGCTGAAATATAGCTCGGGTTTTTTATTCGGCCAGTGGAAGTTCCACTTTAAACGTTGTCCCGGTTTCTTCGGATGATTCGAAGGTTATATTACCGCCAAATCCATCGACAATGTTTTTCACCATAGCAAGACCAAGTCCTGTTCCCGATGACTTTGTAGTAAAATTGGGCTGGAATATTTTCTTTTGCAAGTCGGGCGAAATCCCGCATCCGTTGTCGGTTACAACAACAACAGCTTTATTTTTTTCCGACGAATAACTATCCTCCCCGAGCGATACATCTACATTCCCACGCCGACCAGCAACAAAAGCCTGTTGTGCATTTTTAATCAAATTGTTGAACACACGCAACATTTGACTTTCGTCAGCCATAACATACAATGCCGAATCGGGCATATGCAGGCTAATATCGTATTCTTCGCTTCTGTAAAGTGTTACAACGCTACTCAGAATGTCGTTCAGACAAATTCTCACCACCGTCGATTCAGGCATCTTCCCAAAATTCGAAAATGCTGTTGCAATATCGCTGAGGCTGTCTATTTGCTCGGCCATAGTTTGAGCAAAACGTTTCAGGCGTTCGTCGAAATCGCCTGCTTTATCGTTCCAGGCCTTTTCGAGATACTGCGTACTAAGTTTCATCGGTGTAAGCGGATTCTTTATTTCGTGTGCCACTTGCTTAGCCATCTCTCTCCAAGCCATTTCGCGTTCGTTTCGAGCCAATAATTCGGCCTTAAACGCCAACTCCTCAATCATGCGGTTGTATTCAAAAACCAAATCACCAATTTCGTCGCGACGACGCCACAGTATTTTTTCGTTGGTCGTTCCCAGTTTAATGGTGCGCAACTTATCCTTAATCATTCGTAGCGGGTGCGTAATATAGTTACTAAGCAAAACAGTAATAAGCACAGTGAACAAAATAATAAGCATGTAAATATTAATAAATGTGCTGATAAACGACGAAATCTCCCGATTAAGTTCATTACCTCGTGCGAAAAAAGGCAAATTCAAGTACGCGATCACCCTGTTTTCAGAATTTCTTACCGGAATATATGCCGACAAAAAACTCATTTGCCCGATTATTTCGGTATGTAGTAAAAACGAATTATTTTGCAACGACAAACCATAATAGGCCTGAGCGTCCATCCTGTCGGACACCAGTTGTTTTTCGAAAATTTGCGGCCGCGTAGTCGATAAAAGTTTTCCGTCGAGTGAATAAATATTAAGGTCGATGAAAAATATTCTACTAAAACGAAGCACAAGTTCGGTGAGATAAGATTCGTTGTTGCTGTTAAGAACATCGTAATCGCCAAGTTTGTGCTCGAGTTCCACTATGAGCGAATGTGCTTTTTCGCTAACAATTTCCTCGTTTTTATTTGCGTTTAGGCTACTCAAGTTGTAAACGGCAATAATACCGGCAACAAAGAAAATAACCAAAATAATAAGTACAATCATCCATTGCAGTCGCGAAGAGAATGTAGTTGCCCAGCGAATTCGGAAGCCAAATACTTTACCGGCACTAAGTACAAAAAGCAGCGAGAGCAAACCAAAAAGCAGAAGTATGTAGCTGAACGGAGCCAAAAAAGATGAGAAGTTGCGATCGTTTTGAGTAATTACTAGAACCAGATTGTCGGATACTTCGCTTCGAAAATGCACCTGCCCTCCTTCGTGATAAACAGTTTCGTCAGGCATGGCTTCAAAAAGCATGCTCATGCGCGTTGGATAATTGTACTTTCCATAGCGCGAAATAAGCTGTCCATCGAGATAACGAGCATAAGAAATCCCGGTGGGAATGGTTTTGATACCGCTATTAACATCAACAAGCAAATCGGGGTAACCCAGTCCTTTTTCGTAAGAAGCCGGAATGAGTTCTGCAAATAAAGCCGACGTATCGTTGGAGTTGCAAAGCTCTATTGTACAAAGATAATAACCACGTCCCGAGCCATCGTTTACAAAAACAACTTCATCAGCCAATGTTGGTATCCCCATGCGAAATGCAATGTCGCTAAAAAAGTCGATACAGCTAACAGCCGTGTTTGCCGGCTGAACAATAATTTCCTCATCCGGACGGCACCAGGTCACCTGTAATAAATACTGATTGAGATATCCATTAAAGTAGTTTCGTTTTAAATACTGGGTAATATTGAAATCCCTGTCTTTTTTATAAGGATTATTAAGTAAAAACGTATCGGTGGAAATATCCGGAATTATATCTCCCAGAATGTCCTCGGTGAGCGGATCCTGCTCGGTCGCCAAGTTGAGCGAAAGCAGTTTCATCTGGTCGTTTTGTTTTTGCGAAACCGCTTCGTTAAGCGCAAAGGTGGTAAGACCCGCTGCAAATACAAGATTCAATAACAGGTAAACAGCTTTGTTGCTGTATAAATGCGGTGAAAAAACAAATTGCATCAAAAGCAGATACAATGCTACCGGAACAAACAAACCCGGTTTAATTCCAATAGCCCATGCGGCAGGTGTGGAAACGACAACAAATACCAACGAAACCAGCAACCATATTTTAAAACTGAGACGCAGTCTGCTTACCAGAGAAATCATAAGGTAGTGAAGCAGAATAACAGAGCAGAACAACAGAAACAGGGTAAAGAAAATAAATATCGAACGCAAATCGAATGTAAGGATATCGTTAAAATCAAAATTGACAGATGTGTTGAATAAAAATCCGGAGATGCCGTTGATGATAAAACAAGCCAAAGTTGACGTTGCCAGAAAAGCGAGAAACAAAAACAACACTTTAAAAAACAATTGCTGCCGTTTTCTTCCGGCAAACAGCAATAGTTCGCGACTGAAAAAAGTGACATATACAATCAAAACAAGCGACGTAAGCAGCAAGGGTGTAAGATGTGTAAACCGACTCGAAAAAGCAAAAAATGCCGGATTATTAATACTTAGCGGCAAATAGGCTGGCATTGATAAAACCATTCGACCAATCCAAAACAATATTGCAGGAAAAACAAGCATCGAAAGCAGCCTAAGCCAGCTATTATTCCGGAAAACCGGAATTGAAGTAGTAATTCTATAGAATGCAACTGCCCCAAAAATAAGCGCCAAAAACAAAAAGAAAATTATTTTCAGCTCTTTTTCAGGAGTAAACGACTCCTGGGTAGGTGTCCAAAGCAACCCAACCGGATTTTTGAATCCGGAAATAACAACCGATGTGTCGGGTCGGGCTGTATCGAGAGCTAAAATAAACGGACAATCCTTGCAAATATCGGGTTCGACCTCATCGGGAAGGTAATTATTCTGATAAAAAAACCTGCTTTCAAGCAGCGACATCGCAGTTGCAGTGTAACTCCCCATTTGGCGGCTTTTAAACAAATAAAATCCATTCCCGCTGAATACAATTGTATCGGAAATACTGCTGTCGGGTAAAAACCCAATAGGTGCACTACTATTGCTCCAAAAAATAAGCGAATCGTTCCGTGTAATAAGCAATGTTGTATGCAAACGTTGTGTTTGCGAAACAAACGACTCGACACTAAGCAGCGAAAAAGGATCTTTCAAAAAAGCCGGATTGAGTGCAAAGCTCAGTAAAGAATCCATTTCGGATGCTACTCCCGAAATATTTTCGCAAAACTGAGCAATGGATTTATCCCTGTCGCGATGGTTGGCGACAGGATAACGAACAACTGAAAAAATAATGACAGCTGCTAAAACAAGCAGCAACCATGCAAAGTATTTATGGACGAGTTTCTTCAGCATTTTTCACGCTCTAAATACGGTGTAATACAAATGTAGTAAAAATGCAAATATAGGCTGAATATAAAAAAACATCCTGCCGTAGGCAAAATAAATTCAACAAAACACAATCAAACAATCTGGATTTATAAGCGAATAGCTAAACACAGCTATTTGGAGTTTTTTCGAAGTTCAAAATTCTTTCCCAGATACACTTTGCGCACATATTCGTCGTCGGCTAGCTCGTCGGAAGTACCAGCTTTGATAATATCGCCTTCGAAAAGCAAATAGGCTCGGTCGGTAATGGTGAGCGTTTCGTGCACATTGTGGTCGGTAATCAGAATGCCAATATTTCGGTCGCGTAAACCAGCCACGATTTCCTGAATATCTTCAACCGCTATAGGATCGACTCCGGCAAATGGCTCGTCGAGTAAAATAAAACTCGGATCAACTGCCAAAGCACGGGCAATCTCTGTTCGCCTGCGTTCGCCTCCACTGAGTTGAATTCCTTTACTTTTTCTTATTCGCTGTAAGCCAAATTCATCAAGCAACGACTCTAGTTTTTTCTTCTGGTCATCACGCGAAAGCTTGGTGAACTGAAGCACTGCCAAAATATTGTCTTCCACGCTAAGTTTGCGAAAAACACTAGCCTCCTGAGCCAGATAACCAATACCCCGCTGTGCACGTTTGTACATGGGCAATTCGGTAATGTCACTATTATCGAGAAAAACTTTTCCTTCATTAGGTTTTATCAGACCAACAACCATATAAAACGATGTTGTCTTTCCTGCACCATTGGGACCAAGCAACCCGACAATCTCGCCCTGGTTGACCTCGAATGACACACCTTTCACCACAGTGCGCGAGCGGTAACGTTTTACAATATTTTCAGCGCTGAGTTTCATTGCTCAAAAGTACAAAAACCTGAAATATGGAACAACCGATCATGAATTTTATCCAATTTTGGGGGATGAAGAAAGATACAAGAAGTGTTTTTCCGGGATTCCAGACAAACAGAAATCGCCAAAAACCTACTGAATAAGTGATAGGCTAAACCAGTTTTTGTATTCCGGTTCAGAAAATTTCAGTACACTTTCATAAAGCACTACTTCGCTTGCAATAGTTCTTGCAAAACAAAAATGTTCATAATTATCTGTTAGTTTCTTCAACAAATGGCGATTGTGAATAGTGTTTATTCGGCCTAATGTAATGTGAGGTACAAAATTCTGCCGGTCGTATTCGTAGCCAATGCCCTCCATTTCTGTTTTTAACTTTTCAAAAAGATCTGTAGCAGTTTCTGATGGACAAAAACGAGTCCAGAGAATCCTGGGTTTGTATTCCGACCCGAATATCTTCAGCGATTCAAGGCTAACGTCGAACCTTTTTATATCCAGAAATGCATTTTTCATTGCTCTTTCAATCGATTCCATTTTTGAAACAGGCGTTTCTCCGATGTATTTCAGGGTTAAATGAAACTGATTGGGTGCAATCCATTTGATTGAGTCAGAAGACAAGGCGTTTCTGATTTTCGCCAATTCGTCAAGCATCGATTGGCTGGGCAAAACAGGAATGGCAATAAAAAGTCGCTTTGTTTCAATCATGATTGCCTTACTACAGCACCGAATTTCGATGCATGTTGAGTTTAAGTACCGTAAACAGCATAAGGGTGAATGCCCACATGGCCGAACCTCCGTAGCTTACAAACGGTAGTGGAATTCCAATAACCGGAATAACGGCAATGGTCATTCCTATATTGACCAGAAAATGTACAAAAACAATGGCGGCAACAGAATAGATATAGTATTTACTGAATTCGGAACGTTGTTTTTCAGCCAAAATAATTAAACGAATCAGCACAAAAACAAACAAAAGCACCGTTATTGAACTACCAACAAAACCCCATTCCTCTCCGACAGTACAAAAAATAAAATCAGTGCTTTGCTCCGGAACAAAATTATATTTGGTTTGTGTTCCCTGCAGAAATCCTTTTCCTTCGAATCCACCCGATCCAATAGCGATAAGCGACTGATTTACATTAAAAGCTGAACCTCGCGGATTATATTCTTTGCCTATCAGCACATTAATCCGATCTTTTTGATGAGGCTTGAGTACTTCGCTGAAAATATAGTTTACACTAACAATAAATACCGCCGACATAAAGAACATAAGCAAAAAACGAATAATTTCGGTTCGTTTGTTTCGTGACAAATATATGAGAGCCGAAAACGCCGCCAGCAACAACAGCAAAAGAACAAACTGCTTTATCAGCAATGTTGCCACAAACAAAGCGGCAATGTAAAACACCAGAAAAACATAGAATCCGGGCATCCCTATTCTGTAAAAAATCAGAATAAAAGAGCCAAACACTATAGCCGAGCCGGTATCGCCCTGAAAAAACACCAGCAATGCGGGAATAAGTACAATAAGCAACAAGTTGCGTCGGTGGGTTGTGTTGTCGAACGAAACACCAGGTACACTCAGGTATTTTGCAAAAAACAAAGCCGCGCCGTATTTTGCAAATTCGGCAGGCTGCAAGCGAACGCCAGCACCCAAGTCGATCCACGAACGGCTGCCGGAAATAACCGTTCCCAAAGCAAGAACCAACAAAAGCAAGCCCAGCACTCCGACAAATACAGAAAATGACATTCGGGGCAGAAAACGAACATCAACAATCATAATCATAAGTCCTAAAATCAATGAGCTAAGAATCCATACCGATTGACGACCATATGCATACGAAAAATCGAACAGACCAAAGTTGCCTTCTTGGTAGCTTGTCGCAAAAATACTAAGCCAACCTATTGCCATTAGTGCGAGGATTACAAAAAGCACCCCGAAGTCTATTTTTCCGCTTCTTGCTTCGAGTTGATTCATTTTTTTGTATTAAGCAAAACAGCATTCATCATGCGGTATTCAACATCTTTTCGTTCAACTTTTCTATTGATAAAATACTCTATCATCAAGGAGGCTACAGGAGCCGCCCAATCGCCACCATATCCTGAATTTTCGATAAGTACAGCCACGGCAATTTTTGGATTGACCCGAGGAGCAAAACAAATAAAAACCGAGTGGTTCTTGCGCGGCGGATCTTGTGCTGTTCCGGTTTTTCCGCAAACAGTAAGCCCAGGAATCTGTGCATTAGTGGCTGTTCCACTTAAAACAGCCATTTCCATTCCATCGATAACAATTTCGTAGTATTTAGGGTCGATGCCTGTTTCGTGACGTTGCATGTATTTTGTGTTCAAACTATCGGCACTCCCAATTGCCTTCACAACGTGAGGTGTAATATAGTAGCCTCGGTTTGCAATGATAGCTGTGAGATTTGCCAACTGTAGTGGCGTTGCGCCAATTTCGCCTTGCCCAATCGCAATTGAGACAATGGAATTGGCTCGCCATTGTTTATTGCCTTTCATTTTGTCGTAGTAATCAACCTCTGAAACATTTCCTCCAAATTCGTTTGGTAAATCGATGCCAAGTGGATGACCAAAACCGAGTTTCATTATATATTTCCGCCAACGGTCGTACCCCTCGCGCGAGGAAGAAAAGCGGTCATTATCGACAAACTTTTTAAATGCCCAACAAAACCACGTGTTACAGGAATACTGAACAGCTGCTCGAATATTGAGTGGACTTGGATGACTATGACAGCCAACAGTATGATTGCCGAGCGAATAACCTCCGAAACATGGGAATGCGGTTTTTTCGTCTAGAATTCCTTCTTGCAAACCTGCAAGTCCGTTTACAACCTTGAAAGTGCTTCCGGGAGGATAGCGAGTCATGATTGTTCGGTTGTAGAGTGGGTGATTTTCGACATCATTTTGCAGAGCGATATAATTTTTCGAGCGGTCGCGTCCAACAAGTAAGTTCGGATCGTACGATGGGCTACTCACAATAGCAAGCACTTCGCCTGTGGATGGTTCAATGGCCACAATTCCACCACGCTTATTCATCATCAGACTTTCGCCATACATTTGAAGCTCTGCATCAATTGTTGTAAAAAGGTCTTTGCCGGCAACCGAGGTATGATCGTATTCACCATCCTGATAGCTTCCTTGCACAGCGTTGAAAACATCAACCACTACAACTCGGAGTCCCTTTTGACCGCGTAATTCTTTTTCGTACGATTTTTCGAGTCCATTGATGCCAATATAATCGCCAGGTCGATAGTATTTATCGGCCTCAACTACGACCGGAGAAGCTTCGCCGATATAGCCCAAAGTATGTGCTGCTATAGGCATTGGATAAGTACGTATAGTGCGACCCTGAACATAAAATCCCTTGAAGCGATATTGCTGCTCCTGAAAACGACTGTAGGTAATTGCAGGCAAATCGCTGTCGAAAATAGTAGGTTGATAGCCCGAATAGTCTTTTGCTTTTTTGAGTCGCTTGTCGAATTCTTCTCTGTCGATTCCAAGCAATTCGCAAAGTCCTGTAGTATCTAGTTTTTCAATTTCACGTGGAATCACCATTAAATCGAATGTTGCCTTGTTGTACACCATCAATTTTCCAAATCTGTCGTAAATCAATCCGCGCGCTGGATAATCGTAGATATAGCGCAATGCATTCTTCTCGGCCGAAACCTTATACTTGTCGTCTACTATTTGAATATAAAAAAGGCGGGTAATAAAAGCCAACCCCGTAAAAGAAAACAGGAAAAAGAAAAAGACTTTCCGGTGAGAAAATTTATTATACGCCGACATAACTGGTATGGTCATGCAAAGTTACTGTTTAATTGCAAACAGCCGAAGCAAATGCATAAATCCATCATTGATATTCTCCCAAATTTGAGTAATTTTGCAGCAAACATTCTCCAGCTATGAGCGATGCTATCAAGCATGAATGCGGGATTGCTTTCCTGCGACTCCGTAAACCAACAGAGCATTACCTCTCGAAACATGGTAACCCGGTTTATGCCCTGCAAAAAATGTATCTGTTGATGGAAAAACAGCATAACCGTGGGCAGGACGGTGCCGGATTGGCTTCGGTGAAGCTTGATATGCCCCCCGGAAAACCCTATATCGACCGGCAACGCAGCAATACATCATCGCCGATTATCGATGTCTTCAATCAGGCCTTTTCTCCCGTTAAAGAGTTGAAAAATTCAAATTCGCCCCGTTATTTCGATTTGGGTTATCTCAAGGAAAATACACCTTTTACCGGAGAGGTGTTTCTTGGGCACTTGCGTTATGGAACTTTTGGCAAAAACGATATTAAAACGGTTCACCCACACATACGCTACAACAATTGGAAAACACGAAATCTGATTTTGGCGGGTAATTTCAACATGACCAATTCGGAGGCGCTGTTCAATAAGCTTATTCAAATGGGTCAACACCCGGTTGAAACCAGCGATACTATTACCATTCTTGAACAAATAGGCTACTATCTCGACGAGGAAAACGACAAACTTTATCAAAAATACAAAGCCGAGGGATTATCAAGGGTTGAAATTTCGGAACGCATTTCGAGCGAACTCAACATTGCCGAAGTTTTGAAAAAGGCCGCTGCCATTTGGGATGGAGGTTATGTACTTGCTGGAATGATTGGTCATGGTGACAGCTTTATTTTACGCGATCCATCGGGAATTCGTCCAGCCTTCTATTATGCCGACGACGATATTGTGGTTGCCACATCCGAACGTCCGGTTATTCAAACCGCATTCAATATTCCGGTTGAAAAAATCAATGAGATTCCTCCAGGCTACGCTCTGATTGTAAAAAAAGACGGAACATGGTCGATTGAGAAAATTCTCGACCCCAAAGAAGAACGTTTCTGTTCGTTCGAACATATCTATTTTTCGCGAGGAACTGATAGTCAGATTTATCGCGAACGTAAAAAACTAGGCCGTTTACTTGCACCTCAGGTACTCGATGCCATTGATCATGATATTGAAAACTCTGTGTTTTCATACATCCCCAATACGGCCATTGTTGCTTTCATGGGACTTTATGCATCGCTGCTCGACTTTACCGACAAAGTGAAACGCGAAAAAATCATGTCGCTTTCCGATCCAACACCCGAAGCCATCGATCAGATTTTGTCGTTGCATCCCCGGGCCGAAACGGTAGCTGTGAAAGACATGAAACTTCGAACCTTCATTACTACCGACAAAGAGCGCGACGACCTGGTGACCCATATTTACGATGTCACCTACGGAATTGTGAAGTCGGGAACCGATAATCTGGTCGTTATCGACGATTCCATTGTTCGGGGAACAACACTAAAGCAAAGTATCGTGAAAATGCTTGACCGACTCGAACCCAAAAGCATTGTGATAGCTTCGTCGGCACCTCAGATTCGATATCCCGATTGTTATGGAATCGATATGGCCAAATTAGGCGACTTTATTGCGTTTAAAGCAGCCATCGAATTGCTCCATGATACAAAACAGACACATATAATTGATGAAGTATATCGTCTCTGTAAAGATCAGATTACGCTGCCAACCGCGCAAATGATAAACCATGTAAAGAAAATATACAAGCCATTTACACCTGACATGATTTCGGAAAAAATTGCAGCCATGGTAACACCTGCTGGCACCAATGCACGCATTTCAGTTGTTTTCCAAAGCATTGAAAATCTACACCTTGCGCTTCCACACTCAACAGGAGATTGGTATTTTACTGGCAATTATCCCACAGCCGGTGGAAATAAAGTTGTTACACAATCGTTTATCAATTTTATTGAAGGACGGAACGAGAGAGCGTATTAAGAGTAATCAGTTGTGAGTAGTCAGTTTTCAGTGTTGAGGAGTAGCAGCGATGAGGTGATGAGGCGTGTTTAACGTTTCTGTTTAGTCAGCTAATTAGCTATACTATGAGACACAATATTGAAAAATTAATTTGTGATATCGAGGCGATTGTCAAGACACTTATTGACACTTATAAAACCTCTAATAATGATTTCTTTTTTACTGAAAAGGAGATACACTCGTATTTCTATCATTTATGTTTGAAATCAGATTTGTTTATTACTAGTTCAGGGCTCAATCTTATACACACTGAATATCCGACACCTTTTAAATGCAGTCAATTGAACAGTGAACCATATATTGAGTTAGCTCCAAACAACAGTAATAAAATGAGGAGTCATGTTGATTTGGTACTTCTTAACCCAAATTTCATTGATTGGATATCTGAAAATAAAAAAAGCACAAAATATATTACTGGGTTAGGCTATAAACTGTATTCTAAATATATAGTTGAGTTTGGAGAGCAATATGAGTTGTTTCAAAAAGAATACAATGAACCAATTCTCCTATTTGCCCTTGAGTTCAAATATTTTAGACACTCCTACGCGGGGACAAAATATCCTCAAAAAGAAATAATTTACGATAAGGAAAAACTAAAATTATTGCAAAAGATTAAAATTAACGAGGCGCTTATTGACTATTGTTCAAATGTGCTTTCACTAGTTTTCATTGGACATCGCTTAAAAAATAATTTCGACAAAATAAAAGAAAAAACTGAAAGCAAGAATTGTATTTTTATTCAAAAACAGTAAATCAAAGGCTACTTTTCCCTAGAATCCACTAGAAAACTTTCGCATTGCGTATAACATCTTGGCGTTAGTTAACAAAATACACAATGACATGCGAATTTTAGAATCCGCAAACGCAATTTCAATATTTTCACTACATTAGCTAACTTAAAACCTTGGCTTCGCTTGTCGCATCTATACATCCATATTCCCTTTTGTGCAACAAAATGTCCGTATTGCGACTTTTTCTCGCTGGCAACGCGCAAATGGCACAGCAGTTTTGCGCAAGCAGTGCTTGTTGAAGCCAGGTTGCGAAGTGCCGAATACAATAATCCGATACGGACAGTATATTTTGGAGGAGGAACTCCATCGTTTCCGGAAACATCAGAGATTGAACTGATGCTAAGTGGAATCAAAAAGTATTTTACAATTTCTCCGGAAGCTGAAATAACCCTCGAGGCTAACCCCGACGATATTAGCAGCGAAAAACTGCAAGCATGGCTCCTCATGGGAATTAATCGGCTTAGTATTGGAGTACAATCGTTTTCGGACAACGATTTGCAATATCTCGGACGTCGGCACAATGCATCGAAGGCCAAAACAGCCATCGAAGAAGCTCAAAAAGCCGGATTTAACAATATCAGTATCGATTTTATTCATGGAATTCCGGGTTCTACTCTTGAAATAATGATGAACAACATTGAAATGGCCGCTGAAATGCGAATTCAACACTTGTCGATGTACTCACTCACCGTGGAAGAAGGAACTGCCTTGAATAAACATATTTTACAGGGAAAATCGGATAATATTGTCGAAGATTTTCAGGCCGAAATGTATCTAAAAAGCTGTGAAAAAGCCGAAGAGATGGGTTTTATTCAATACGAAATCAGTAATTTTTGCATTCCGGGATTCGAATCGGTTCACAATGGCTCTTATTGGAAAGGTGCGCCCTATATTGGTCTTGGCCCGTCGGCTCATTCGTTCGATGGTAAAAAACGAAGATGGAATAATTCGGATTTGATCGCATATATGAAAGGTGCCGAAAAAGGCAAAATTCCTTTCGATTGCGAAATACTGAGCGCATCTGATAAATACAACGAGTATTTGCTTACGCGATTGCGATTAACAGAAGGAATTTCGTTCAGAGAAATGGAAAAGCAATTTGGGGTTGCAGCTGTCGACGAATTCCGTAAAAACATCGAACACCACAGCAATCCGGAATATTTTGTTCTCGAATGCAATTCCTTATCACTCAGTCGATCGGGGCAGCTTTTGTCCGATGGAATTATTGCCTCGTTGATGAAAGGATAAATGCAGTGAAATTGAAAAATATTTTATCTTTGCACACCCGATTTAATCGGGTTGTTAGCTCAGTCGGTTCAGAGCGCATGCTTCACACGCATGAGGTCACTGGTTCGAATCCAGTACAGCCCACCAGAGAACGAAGAACGAGTCTTTAGCTCAGCTGGTTTAGAGCGCTTGCTTGACAGGCAAGAGGTCGGCGGTTCGAATCCGCCAAGACTCACAAAAAGCCTCCGGAAATCGGAGGTTTTTTTGTTGGTTCAAGGCAAGATCGGGAACGACGGACAGTCCTCTTGTTTTCACCATCTTTTCCCGACAACATAAAGTAGCTGTCTGAATTATTCAGAAATGAATTTCAAGATCTGATTTTGTCAAAAAGACTTTGTTGCCTTTCCAAAGTTAATCGATTTTAGTTATCAGGCACCTTAAGCCTGTATAGCAGACGTGGATCGTACGGGTTACGATATTTTCGGAATCGCCTGAAAAAATTGCAGTTTGGGTTAACATTCCCGATAAATGCTAAATTTGCATTGTAAACAACATACAACTGTGTCAATGTCATCTCAAATTCAGATTTTTAAATTCGGCGGTGCATCGGTGAAAGATGCCACAGCGGTACGCAATGTTGCATCTGTTCTGAAATCGTATGCCGGTAAGCAGACTGTTTTAATTTTATCGGCCATGGGTAAAACCACCAATGCCCTCGAGCGCATACATCAATCGTATTTGAGTGGGAGCAACAAAGATGCAATACAGCGCATCGCTGAACTGAAAAACTACCACAGTTCTATTTTGGACGAATTGTTTACCGATAAAAATCATATTGTTTTCAGAGAATTCAATCAGCTTTTCGGGGAGCTCGCAAAAGCAATTGATGAAAAGCCAGAGTTGTCGTACGACAAAAGTTACGATCGGCTTGTGCATTTCGGCGAACGTATTGCTACTACCATCTTGAATGCCTATTTACAAGAAAACGGATTTGAAACCCAACATATCGAAGCCGGTGATTTTATTGCTACCGACAACAACTACCGCGATGCCTATGTAGATTGGGATTTGACAGTAAATAAAATATCAGAAGGCGCCAGAAGCTGGTTTGCCAACGAAAAGCCATGCATTGTGATTACTCAGGGGTTTATTGCCAAATCGGCCGAAAACGCTCCCATAACGTTGGGTCGCGAAGGATCCGATTTTTCAGCATCCATTTTTGCTTACAGTCTAAATGCGACCGAAATGGTGATTTGGAAAGATGTTCCCGGAGTAATGAATGCCGATCCCAAATTAATGCCCGAAGCTGTTACACTCGAACATATTTCGTACCGCGAAGCCGTTGAGCTTGCGTATTACGGCGCATCGGTGATTCATCCGAAAACCATCAAGCCACTCGAAAACAAAAACATTCCGCTTCGGGTTAAGTCGTTTCTGAATCCGGTCGGCGAAGGAACACTGATTGATCGTGTTGGAACCGACGACAAAAAAGTGGCCTCGTATATTTTCAAATTCAATCAGGTGTTGCTTTCGTTGTTTCCACGCGACTTTTCGTTTATCAACGAAAAAAACATCAGCGAAATATTTTCCTTGTTTTCGCGAAACAACATCAAAGTACGCTTGATGCAGAATAGTGCCATTAGTTTTTCGGTTTGTTTCGACTACGAACCGGCTCGCCTCAATGTTTTGCTTGAGGACTTGAGTAAATTATATTCCGTTCGCTACAACGAGCAGGTTGAATTGGTCACCATCAGGCATTATAGCGGAATTAATTCCGACAGTATTATCTCAGGACGTAAAATTCTTCTTGAACAGAAGTCGCGTAGTACCTGGCAGATGATTCTGAATAAACAATAATGGGAAACGGAAAAGAATACTATTTTTCACTACTTTATCCCTGTTCTGTTTTGCCGAATGTTGTAGCACACGAGGGCTATATCTAAAAATAGCGATTCAATTCATAAAATAAATATTCATAGTCGTTATTGAAATTCTGGACTGTTTTTGACAGAAAAAACAAATACATCCACTTAATCAATACTGTTCAAGCAAACCAAACGCTTCGTCAACCACAATTCGGGTTGGTGCTCCAACAAAAAACGACCTGTTGTCGGTAATATGTCCAGCCGGAAAGTTATACATCACAGGGATATCCAGTCTTTTAAAAAAATTATTCGCAATTTCGACGGCATTCATGCCAAAAGCAACTTCGTTGTCGCGCATATCGCTCATTCCACCAACCACAACTCCCGCCAGATGACTAAAAATTCCGGCTCTTTCGAAGGCAAGCATCATTCTGTCGATATGGTATAAATATTCATCGAGGTCCTCGATAAACAAAATTTTCTCTCGCATATCGGGAAACGATTGCGAACCCAAAAGACTATAAAACACACTCAGGTTTCCTCCTACTAAAATTCCGTGGGCTTTGCCCTTTCGATTGAACGGATGTGGTTTGGTTTCGATAATAACTTTTTGTCCTTCGAGGACATTCATTAGCTGATCGAAATTTGGCCTATGTTCATCGTTACTGAAATGTACAGACATATCGGAGTGAATCGAAGGAAGTCCTGTTTTCGAATAAGCATGATTCAAAAAAACGGTGATGTCGCTAAAACCACAAATCCATTTGGGTTTTTGCTGAAGTATATTCCAGTTGAGCAAATCTACAATACGTGCGGCCCCATAGCCCCCGCGCACCATTACCATTGCTTTCACTGTACTATCTTCGAAAAGTGCATTGAGGGCCACAGCCCTTTCGGCATCGTTGCCGGCAAACTGGTGGTGACTTAAACCAAGATTCGAAGACAATTTCACCTTGTAACCTTTCTGCAGCAAAAACTGACTGAACGGTTCGTAATCGACCGGAAACACCTTCCTCGACGGAGCTGCCAGTGCAATTGTATCGCCTGGTTTCAGAAAAGGTATCATGGTTGTTTTTTATGCGGATCTAATTTGCATCGTAGCATGAGCCTGTTATACCAAGCAAGTCCATATTTACGAATAAGTGCTGATCTCAAAAAATCGAGCAGGTGAACACCTTCTTTTTCTCCTACTCCATACGACTCGGCGCAAATACGCCAGCGATGCAGCAAAAGCTTTTCAAAAGCACCTTCCTGAATAATCCTTATAGGATAGAGATGGCATGAAATGGGCTTTTGAAAATCAATTTCTCCGGCAACCCATAATTTCTCGAAAATACAAGTATGGTGATTGTTTTCCCAGGTCAGATAAATGCATTCTTCATTTATCTTAAGCGGGGTTACCATATTCCCTGCCATATCGTAGTCAAAACTTCCAATATCCTTCAGCACTCTTTTGGCCTCATCATCCATATAAGGAATAATCTTTTCGGTAAGATCTTCAATAATGCTGATTTCTTCTTCGGTAAGCGGAGCACCGGCATCGCCTTCGACGCAACAATCGCCATGGCAAAGGTTAAGCGAGCATCGGAAATATACATTTTTCAGTTCGTCGGAAACGACAACATTTTCAATAATCATTGTCTTCAGAATTTTACTGCCAACGTTGCCACAGTCTTTATTTTTTCGGTATATCCATCCGATGAAAACACCTCTGTGAAAATAACATAAATACCTGATGGCGCCTTTTCGTCGTTTTCGTTGGTTCCATCCCACGAAACAACACCCTCCTGCCCAATGGTTTCGTTTTTAAGCAATTGCTTGATAAAACGACCGTTACTATCGAATATTTTCATATTGCAAATGAGCCCCGGACGCGAAAACTGCCACGAAATATTCAAAACATCGTTGTATCCGTCGTTGTCGGGCGAAAAAGCTTCGGGACTTACATTCACCGTGCTTGTTCCTTCCGACTCGGAATACTGACTGTTGATGTATCCGGGTGTTGCAAATCCAGCAGTCGACGCAGCACTATGCCAGTTTGTACTATCGTTCGAAGCTCTGTTAAAATTGATACGTTCGAGTGAAACACCATCGGTGCTACTGAGAAACGGATCGTGCATCGAAACGTTGTAAACCACTTCGTCGATAATTGAACCCGCCGCCATTGCCAAAACCACGGTTCCTTCATCGTTGTTGTAAGCAGGGAGGTTGTCAATCTGAATCACTTGGTTGGCATTTGTTATATAGTAATTGTTGAGAGCATCGCGGTCTTCGGTAAAAGCAAGATATTCGCCCGGAAAAATGAGATAGCCGTTGGGAGTAATATAATTCTGATCGTCGAGTTGAAGCGAATCGTTTAGAGTTGCGACAGTAAGAAAGCGCAAATCGAGAATTTTATTGCTACGGTTGACTATTTCCACAAAATCCTGCACGTCGGTTACCGGATTGGAAAGAATTTCGTTAATCACCAAATCGCCGGCTTCGATGCTGTCTGCAATAGCAAAACGCGCGCTACTGGTGAGTGAAAGAATATTTCCTACACAATCGGTAAGCGTATCGGTGATGCTTACTGTGTAAATGGTTCCATATTGAATGGCTTGATCGAGGTAAAGAATAACCGATTGATATTGGGGTGAAAAACCTTGCGGTTGACCCACAACCAACAAACCATTGCTTATGGTATAGCTGAATGGATTCAACACGGTTGCACTGTCCATCGGCTCGCTAAACCACAGTCGGATGGTGCTGTCGTTTTCGAGCGAGGCACGCAACAATTCTGGTTGAACGGCATCACCATTTACGCTATTTACACTATTGGTGGCGCCCGGCGTTCCGCCTTTATTGTCTTCGGATGCTTTCCAGTTGTATTTACCGCTGCATGGATTCATCGGATCGATTTGCTCGACCGACCAGCCTCCGTCGGCTTTAAAACTATTGAAATACCATTCGTCGGTAAATTCGGCAAACGACAAAACCGCTCCAGCCGGGCTTAATAGCAAAATGTTGGCTCCGGTATTGGTAATCGAAAACGACGTAAAGGCAAACACATCTCCATATACCGAAAGCAACGATTCGGCACCATCGTCGCATAAAATCAAATAATCATTAGCTCCAATAGTTACATCGCCAATGGTTTTATCGCTGGAACCAATGCGCAAAGTATAGTTTTTTAAACTAATCGGCAATGTTGTGGTATTGTAAAGTTCAACATACTCGTATTCGGGAAGCATCACCGCGGGTGTTGGATCGGCCATGATTTCATTGATAACAACATCGAATGCCTGCGGAACATAATACGCAAAGGGAATAGAAACACTGCTAATCACATTGCTGTTCAAATCCTCGATATTCGAAACACTCAGATGATACAAAACACCATCATAAACAGGATTAGCAAGTGTCAAATGCACCAAAGCGGCATTGCCTCCATCGAGAACAGCTGTGGATGGATTTCCGACACCCAAATCGACCAAATAGTTGGAACCGTTGACAGCTGTTGCAGGACTAATAAACTCGTCAAAATATACATCAACTGTAAAAGCCGATGTTGCTTCCACCTTTACAACAGAGGGTGCAATAGTATCTACCAGAATAGGGCCGGCATAGAATTCATCGAAATAACAGCTGTTGGCATTCGAAACGGTATATTGATTAAAAACACCGATATAAGCAGAGTTGGTGTAAGTAACATCGTTTGCCGTGCCTTCAAGTGCAAAGTTATCGCCCCCGAGTGTATCACTATACATTGTCCAATTTCCAGCATTATCGCGTTTTACACGAACCCGAACTATATTGGTGGTTTTATTGAAATTGGCTATTGTTCCGGTGATAATAGGATTGAGTGTAACTCCATCCTGACGAACCAAAAACAACCTATCGACACCCGTGTGCGACAGACCCACAAAATATCCGTTAAGCGAACCGCGCAAGTTCTGCTGATCGGAAACCAGATACACTCTGCTGAAATTGCCAGTACTTGGATTAAAGCTCATTTTTGCCCAGAAAGTCCACTCGAGACTATCGGTGAGAGTCATTGAGTTCGGTGCCGACAGCCAGGTTGTGTCGGCAATCGTATTTAGTGTTCGTAAACCCGGAATCATGGAAGAAGGCATGCCGGTTGAAGTATAGATAGTATAATTTCCAACATCGCCGCTCCAGACAGGGTTGTTGGTAAAATCATTATCCGAAAAATCTTCGGTGAACTGGGCATGACCGTTCAGCGAAAAACACAGTAGTAAAATGGCAATCCAGCGCATAACTTGGAAATTATAGTGTAAATATATAAAAGAATCCCGACTTGGACTTTTCCAACCTTGAAAAGTAGCTCTTTCAGACAAATATCCTCCAGTTATTTTTGTTTGCTCTTAAAACAAGCTCTTAATCTAAAACATAAAATAGAGGCAATTTGCTACCTTTGCAACAAAAAATTCTGTATGAGAATTCTTATCACCGGATCAGGTGGCCGGGAACATGCTATTGCATGGCGACTAGCCCGCGATATTGGCTCCGAAAATATTTTTGTTGCCCCGGGAAATGCCGGCACAAAACAATGTGCAACTAACATCGATTGCAGCTACAACAATTTCGAAATGCTTGCTAATCATATAGATGAGCTACATATTGATTTATTGATGATTGGTCCCGAAGAGCCATTGGTGAATGGATTTACTGATTATTTAAAACAAGATCCCCGCTTTGCAAAACTAATGATTGTTGGACCGGGTAGCAATGGTGCTATTTTGGAAGGAAGTAAAGATTTTGCAAAACAATTCATGAACAAATATAGTATTCCAACAGCAGCATATCAAACATTTGAGTCGAAAGACAAGGCTGCAGAATATATTCGCTCGCTCAAAAGTCCCTATGTTTTAAAAGCCGATGGTCTGGCTGCCGGGAAAGGTGTTGTTATTGCTCAAACCGAAGAAGAAGCGCTGAAACATATCGATTTGGTATTTCAGAATCGTGTTTTTGGAGATGCCGGAAACAAACTTGTTATTGAAGAATTTCTCGATGGTATCGAAATGTCGGTTTTCGCATTAACTGATGGAAGAAACTACGTGCTTTTGCCTGAAGCCAAAGATTATAAACGAATTGGCGACGGCGATACGGGACCTAATACTGGTGGCATGGGCACTGTTTCGCCGGTTCCTTTTGCCAACAAAGAATTTATGCAAAAAGTAGTAAGTCGTATTGTTGAACCAACCATTTCGGGCATTGCAGCCGAAAACATGGATTATTGCGGCTTTATTTTTATTGGACTGATGAACGTTGGGGGCGATCCTTTTGTTATTGAATACAATGTGCGACTTGGTGACCCCGAAACACAGGTAATACTACCCCGCATTGGTGGTTCATTTATCGATTTGCTTACGGCGGCGGCTACCCAACAACTCGAAGGCAAATCGATTGAACACGAAGCTTTCACAACCCTGTCAATTGTTCTGGCATCTGAGGGATATCCGGGGGCATACAAAAAAGGAAATGAAATAGAATTTGAGCCCGATCCCAACGATCTGGTTTTCCATGCAGGCACTGCAGTCGTTGGCGACAAGACAGTAACAGCGGGCGGGCGTGTTCTTGCCGTTGTTGGAAAAGGCAACAATGTCACCGAAGCCATGATTTGGGCCTACGAAAATGCGGAAAGAATTAAGTTTGAAGGAGTTTACTATCGCAACGATATCGGTTTCGATTTGATGAAATATGAAAACATTTAGCCCCGAAAACACCATCAACTCGGGCCTGAAATACCTTTTTATCTTTTTCTGGCTTGCAATGGCTATTTATCTGATTTATTCAGAAACCAACGTTGCGGCTATCGAAATCCACCCCTGGCTAAACGGATTGGTCGCAACACCAATATTATTATCGAAAACCGTAATCATATTGACCCGGCTTTTTCTTATTGCTTTGTCCACATTTCTCGCTTATATAATGTCGGTAAACTATTTCGAAACGCCACGAAAAGACTACACGCTCGTTATCATTTTACCGGTTCTTCATTTTTGTATCCCCGACTGGAACACAGGCCTGATGATATCGGTTTACTGGTCGGCATTTGTTGGTATCATGTATCTTTTGTTTCCGAACAACTTCTCAATACCGCATTTAAGGCGAATTATGTCGGCCGCTTTACTTGCCGGATTGCTATTTACAAATGGAGCTTTTGCCATCCTTTTTTTTATAGTGGGAATTGTGGTTTTAGTGGTTTGGCAGACCATCTCTTTCCGGGCAACCGTTGTTTGGATTACCGGTTTTCTTCTTCCTGTAGTCTATTTGCTTTTTTATTACTATTTAACAAATCAAACCGATTTGATTTTGAAAAACATGTCGGCAATTTTCCCAGCCGAAACTTTGTTTAATTTTGATTTCAGCATTCCACAGTCTTTAATTCCATTGGTGTTTTTTGTCCTTGCTGTTCCCATTCACACCCGACTCAAGGAGTTTAAAATAACTGTTCGCCGAAGCTACTCTTCGTTACTACTCTCAATGCTAATTCTTTTACCGACACTGATAAGCCAGGGAATCAATGCTCAAATAACGCTTGCATTACTGGGTTTTTCTGCTGCTTTATATTGGAATAAGGCGCTTTATATTTCCCGGCGAAAGGGGATTTTTGTCGCATGGCTCTTTTTGCCCGTTTTTATCCCTGTGTTGCTGATTCTGATTAAAATGCAAATTCTTGTATTGCCCGTTTTTTAAAGCAAGAAGATATGCCTCAACTGCTTTTCAATTTTTCAGGATTCCACCCCGAAGCGGGTTGCGACGAAGCAGGTCGTGGTTGTCTGGCTGGACCGGTTGTTGCCGCAGCTGTAATTTTACCCAATGATTTTTTTCATCCTTTGCTAAACGACTCGAAACAAATAAACGAGAAAAACAGGTTTATTCTCAAAGAAGTTATTGAAAAGGATGCGTTGGCCTGGGCGGTTGGATTTGTCGATAACCACGAAATTGATTCTATCAACATATTAAATGCCTCTATAAAAGCCATGCACATTGCTCTGGAAATACTCGATGTTAAACCAAAACACATTATTGTTGACGGAAACCGCTTCAAGCCATTTGGAAAAATCTCCCATACAACCATTGTAAAAGGCGACGGCAAATACATGAGCATTGCCGCAGCCAGTATTTTAGCCAAAACACATCGCGATTTGTATATGCAGCAACTGCATTCCGAATTCCCTGTTTATAACTGGGACAACAACAAAGGATATCCGGCAGCCGCACACCGGGCTGCTATTGCCAAACACGGAATCACAGCCTATCATCGCAGAAGTTTCAGGATGAATGAACAAACACGGCTGAAATTCTAATTGTTTTCACTGACTGCTTGTCCACACCTCAATATCATCGACCCAGAGTTCGGTGTTTCCGTCGTGCGAATTGGCCGATATTCCAAATTCTACGCTGTCGTATTCACCTTTGGTTCCTTGCTGGAAATACAGAAAATCGCGCGGCAATGTTTGCCAGTTGTATTGTTCAAGAATAAGGGTTCCGTTTTGCCATACTTTCACATAGCCTTTGTCTTTTTTTGAAAGTAGTGTCTCCATTTCCACATGTACCCATTCGTTTCTTGGAAAAGAAATTTCGCTGCCTTCTTTCTGCCTAATATTTGGTTGGTTGTACTTGTGTTCCACCTCGAGCCATCCGCTGCTGCCAACAAGTGCAAGCCGCATTCCAGGCCCAGCACCAACAACCGCTTTCTCTTCGAGGTCGAAAATAAAAAGATAATCGCGTTTTTCGGTTCCACTTATATAATACCAGGCGCTCATATGAAACACGTGTCCTTCACGGAAAGCCATAAACTGTTTGTTGATACTACATTTCGAAGCACCTTCGGCATCGGAAGGAGCTGCAACAAAATGAACACTTCCTGATGCGTAATGTCCAAATGCAGTATCTACGTCTAAATAATTCGCTTCACGGGTAATTTGTTTGTACGACCACTGGCTTTCGTTGTCGGGAAAAAGATCGTTGATGGTTTGAGCATTATCGAAGGAATCGGAAAAACAGCTAGGTTCGTCGGAACTATCAATTTTACAAGATGTTACAAGCAGTGAGAAAAGAATGAGAAGAGAATATATTTTCATTTTTTTTAATTGAGATGAATGCCAATGCTAATTCCGGCCCAATGCTGATACTGCCAATCGATAAGCCACGAAACCAACGGAGTGTAGGCAATTCGCCAGTAAAAAAATTTGTTTGGATTGTCGTGTCGATAACCAATAGCAAGTGTTCCTAGAGCAAAAGCATTTCCTTTTGTTGTTACCGAAAATCCCTGACCAATTCCAAATTCTAGTTTGTGAGGACTACTGCCATACATCAGGTGCATCATGAGTGGGAAAACAAGAGCTGTTCCATTGTTTTTGTCGATGGGAGCCATGCTGAATCCAGCACTCCACGAAAACGCAGTTGTTGAATTATTGCGAAAGGTCCGCTCAAAGTTCAACGAACCCAATCCTCCGCTTCCCCCAACTTCAAGATATAAACTATTTTGTGCATTTGCTCCAGCGAAGAGCATAATCACAAAAATCAAAAACAGAGAGTGCTTTTTCACAGAATTCGACATTAAACGATAAAAACACAAATTTTTATGCGATTTGTTCATTCAGAAATTGCTTTGGATTTTCGACAGCAATGGCATTGAAATACTCTTCTCCAATTGCATCGATGATGTTGTTGGCATAATGCATATCGGTTTCTTTCGATGCCGGCATATAAAAATCGGATCCAAAAAGCACCTTTCGCCGGATATTTTCGTTGTCGAGAAACTCTTTCAATGTCTTGTAAAAATTGTGTTTACAATCAGTCACATTATAATACATGGTGTAAGAAATGTCGGTGTAAAGATTTGGATATTCCTGAATCATACTGTTGATAATATTCACCCAGTTTTCGGGATCTTCGGGATGGCAAAGCCACGATGTCCACATTTTGTCGGAACCATAATGTGCAAGGCTGATTCGTAGTTCGGGGTATTTTTCACAAACAATTCTGTAATTTTTTGGATGTGTAAAAATATCGCAAAGATCTTTTTTGTCCAATCCGTGTGGATTAATTTCGAAATACGGATTCTGTAATAGCTTTAGCAATTCGCGCCGGCTTCCTTTGAAATGGGTAGGATTGTGCGGGCTGCAGTGGCTCACAATGGGCAGGTTGTTGTCGATGCAATACTGATAGACGGAGTCGAAACGCGAGTCGTGCGGAAAAACCCCGAGTGGAGGATACAACTTCACGCCACGAAATCCCATTTGTTCTATAGCATCGCGCAAAATATCAAAATAACCGTCGCGGCGTGGATCGATATGCACAAACGGAAGAATCTGCTCCTGATCGATTTGCGAAAGCTCGGCCAGCTGAGCTCTAAAATCGCGTGGAACATCGCCACAACCCATAAACTGCATATCCATGCTCAAAACAAAATACTTCGTCGATGGTGGATAGCTTGATCTGCACAAATCGAATATTTCACGCTGCGAATTCTGACTTCCAACCAAATAGAACTGCAGGTAACGTTCGGCTTCTTCGGCATCGATACCAAAAAACTTCTCGAGTTTATGCACAAATCGTAAGAAATTGAGCATCAGCTCTTCGGTTGATTCTTTGCGAAGAAAATCCATTAATAATTTTGGATAGAAGCGCTCCGGAATATCTTCTTCGTTGAATGTGTGGATGTGGCAGTTGTAAAAAGCTTGAGTATCCATGGAAATAGTTTTTCTGAAACAATCTGGGTTATCACATCACCAAACAACTATGCACAGGAAGCACTCCGATGGTATCGCCTGGATGAAACTCATTGAAAAATTCTTGATTGCAACGCAAAATACCATGTTCCTGTGATATGCGGTCGACAAAACAATTCTCAACTACTTCACCAAAGCTTCCGTCGGGTAACAATCGGACAACAGCTCCAAAGCCTTCTTTTCCATCGGGCATATTACATTTTTCTTTCGAAAGATGAACGGCTCCTGCATGAACCAATGCTTCGCTGCGATCGGGATAAACGCTCAGAATACCAGTTCTGAAAGCCATGGCAATATTTTCGATGCGGCATGTTCCAAGCGCTACCTGCATCATATCGTAATACACAAAATTACCGGCTCGTAACTCATCGACTCCAGCCAACATTTCAGTAGTATAATGTGGTAGCGAAGGCGTGTCGCCAATGCTCAAAAAGCAAGCATTTCCTGTTTCGGCCTCGAGGAACGATTTTAATGTTTTCAGCTTTGCAAGCGAGTTGTTGTTGATATCAACAATTTCCTGCTCCGATGAAGCATGGTAAGTGTTGCCAAAATGACTTACTATTCCACCGAAGCTGTGTTTTTTCGAATTCGCAATCGTTTGAATCAATGCAAAAAACGATGCAAATTTCTCGGTTTTAATTCCTGCCCGACCATAACCCGCATCTGCTTTAATGCAAAAATGTATCGGATTTTTGAGTGTATGCAGCAACAACGAAAGCGAATCGGGGCTATCAACCAGCAACGACAAATCTATTTTACCTGCAAGCTCATCGTATTCGGTTGCAAGAGCTGGATTGGCGGGAATAGCAATGAGAATGTCGTTCCAACCATTTGCTGCAAAATATTCGGCCATGGCCAGCGATGCAACCGTTATTTTACCCACACCGGCTTTCCGAAAAAGCTCAGCCACAGCTATCGAACGATGCGTTTTAAAATGCGGACGAAACGAAATTTTTGCGAAGCGCGTATCGGTCAAAATCTGTGCAATGTTTTGTTCGGCACGAGCAAAGCAAACAATTTTAGAAGAATGTTGATTCAGCGAATTCATGAATCGGAATTACTTCACAATCTTCATTTCATCAATAAGATAGCCAGCCCCAGCGTATTTGTCGATAACCCAAAGACAATAACGAATGTCGAGCGACACATTACGGCATTTGCCAGGATCGAACATAAGGTCGCTCATGGTTCCCTGCCACACACGATCAAAGTTGATACCAATAAGCTGTCCATCTGCATTCAGCACCGGACTGCCACTGTTTCCGCCAGTGGTATGATTGGTTGCAATAAAACCTGTATGAAGTGTTCCATCAACATCGGCATAGCGACCATAATCCTTGTTTTGAACCATTTGTTTTAGTTTCGGATCGACATAATAATCGGCAATACCGGGATCTTCTTTGGTTAGAATTCCATCGGCGGTTGTGTAGTACTTATAATAAACAGCATCGGCTGCCTCGAAACCTTTCACTTTTCCGTATGCAACACGCAGGGTGCTGTTTGCATCGGGGTAAAAACGATCCGACACTTTCAACTCGCGCAAAGCAGCTACATAAATCCGATACAAACTATCGAGTTCGGCACCATACAAATCGCGACCCGGGCTGATCTTATCAAAATAGGAATCGAAAAATCCATTGGCAAGCTGATAAATGGGATCGGAAGCTATCACCTTTTTCACCTTTTTGGGTTTCATAGAAAGAAACTTTTTCACATTATCTGCATTCACAAACACGCTGGAGCTATAAATGTAATCAGTTGCTTTTTGCCAATCGCCGGCATATTTCGAATCGAGTTTTGTCCACCATTCCGGAAGAAAACTATTTCCCATGTTACGAAGCTGAGGCAAAATAAGTGCTGCAATTTCTGCATCAATTTCCTGATGATAGTTTTTAAAAAAGCCGTCGGCAGACGTTTGCAGCTTTTCGCGCATCGAAGGCAGCTTGTCCGACGATGGATCAGCAATACATTCATCAACATATGTACGAAAGCCGTAAGCATAACGAAAAGCTTCGATACTGTAAGCGCCTTCGTAGAAATAGATAAATGCCAGGGAATAGGGTTCTAGTTTGCTGTATGTTTCATTCATTGTTGCCAACAAGCTGCCATATTTTTCCATGGCAGCCGGATTTTTGTGCAGTGTTTCCATGAAATCGTTTTCGAATGCTTTTTTTCGATTAATTCCATTCCACTGACGAATACCTAAACTTTCCCCTATCATTTTTTTCCAGTAATTGGCAACACCAGCGAGTTTGCTTGCATATTGAATACGAATGGCCGGGTCGGTTTTCATGTATTTTTCCATCACATCCATACGCATGCGCCGCAAACCAATAGCAATCGGATTTTCTTCTTCGGTAATGTTTTTTACGCCTTCCGAAACCGTAAAATGCTCAGTAGTTCCCGGATAGCCAAAAACAAAGGTAAAATCGTCTTCTTTCACTCCTTTTAGTGAAATAGGAAATGAATATTTGGGCTTGTAAGGAACATTACTTTTAGAATAAGCAGCCGGCTCGTTGTCTTTGTTCGCATAAATACGGAAGACCGAAAAATCGCCGGTATGGCGAGGCCACATCCAGTTGTCGGTATCTCCTCCAAACTTTCCAATGCTGCTGGGTGGAGCTCCAACCAGACGAACATCTTCGAATACTTCATAAACCATCAGATAAAATTCGTTCCCATAATAGAACGATTTCACCTGCGCACTATAATGAGTGTCTTTCACAGCTTCTGACTCTATACTGCTACTGGCCTTCTTTATAGCTTCCTGTCGCTGAGTTTCTGTCATTCCGGGAGTGATATGCTTCAGAATCTGAGCTGTTACATCTTCCATGCGAACCAAAATAGTCGCCTTAAGTCCTGGGTTCGATAATTCCTGCTCCTTACTCATGGCCCAAAAGCCATCGGTTAAATAATCGAATTCAACCGAACTATGACTCTGAATGCTGCCATATCCACAATGGTGATTGGTAAGAATAAGTCCCTGATCACTAACAATCTCAGCTGTACAACCTCCTCCAAAAAGCACAACAGCATCTTTCATGCTGCCATGGTTGATTGAATAAATATCTTCGGCTGTAAGCCTGAAACCCATATCCTGCATTTCTTTTTCGTTGAGCGATTGCAATAGAATTGGCAACCACATGCCCTCGTCGGCAAACGTGCGAAACGAAATACTTAGAAAAAGAAGTAATGATAGCAATAACGATTTGATACGCATGATTTTATTGTTTTATGCCGCTAAAATACGGAAAATAAATTTTGGAATAATTATGCATATCTAACAACGCCTCAAGCGCATTTCTTCAGCCAGTATAAAACCTCTATACTTTCGCACTGAATGATAAGACATTAATATCTTTTCCAACATGAAATTTACTTAATCACAAACTCCTTTTCAATCGATTTAAAACCTTCGGTGTTCAAATTCATCACAACAAGGTGTTTGCCTTTCTTCCAACCACCTTTAGGCTCGGGCAGGCGACTGTTGACCTGATAATCGGTAGCTTCTTCGTAAGTTACCATTTGCATAGCCGAAAGTTTGTCTTTTCCGTTTTCGAGATAAAACCACTCAACGGTTACATGTGTCCCTTCGGGAACATGATTCAGAATTGCAGTCAAAAAAATCGTGTCGGTTTCGACGGCATCAAACTCCGATTGGTCGTCGGGGCATGTAATGTCGTAGTCCGGATTATTACACAGGCGCACCACATCGATGCCGGGTTCCAGATTACACGAAGTACCGGCAACGACCAGCAAAGCAACTGAAAAGAAAAAGATTGAATAATTGTACATGGATTTTGGTTTGGGTTCAACAATACAAACGATTGAAACAATTGAAATATTAGTGATAAAATAAGTTTTAATTTCAAAAAATGTGTACTTTTGCACCGGAAATCATCTTATTGCGGAAATAAATTTATGAAAAAGCTCTTTGTAACCAGTTACACCCTGATTGTCTCTGAATTCAGAGAGAGCTGATTCCGCATTCTTTTTGTTTCAAAACAAAACCAAAAGTGTCTCGCGGCGAAAGCTTCCGGGATGCAAAACCGTGTATAAACCAAATCCAAACAACATGAAAATCACTTATTTTCCGGCCGAATGCCGGAGTTTTGTCAAAACCGAAAACATCAACTCTTCAATTGTAAAATTGACTGAGCCTTCAAAAAAAGAACCCGGACACGATCCCGGAATTGTTGAAAAAGATAAACGAAAACGTCATGCAACTACATAAAAAACAAAACAAATACACTCTTTTCAGTCTGAATTTTCAGGGTATCCGGCGTCTGGGTTCGCTTATTGGCGAAGCTGTTGCCGGCAAGAATTACGATTACACTCAAGGGCGCCTCAGCAAAGCCATTATTTTGCTTTCCATTCCTATGGTACTCGAAATGCTCATGGAATCGCTTTTTGCTATTGTCGACATCTATTTTGTTTCTAAATTAGGTGCCGAAGCCGTTTCGACCGTAGGCCTGACCGAATCGCTAACAACATTGGTTTATGCCATTGGCATCGGATTGAGTGTTGCAGCTACTGCTATGGTGTCGCGACGAGCCGGCGAAAAACGATACTTTGCGGCATCCATCACTTCTTTTCAGGTACTAATTGCCACTATATTAGTGGCTTTGCCTATTGCCTTATCGGGAATTATTTTTTCTGGCGATTTACTTTACTTAATGGGGGCGGGCCGGAATATTGCTACCAACATGAGCCTCTATACTGCACTCACTATTGGATCGGCACCGATAATCATGATTTTGTTTACAGCCAATGCAATATTTCGTTCCTCGGGAAACCCAGCTACGGCCATGAAAGTGCTTTTTGTTGCCAATGGACTCAATATTATTCTCGATCCCATTCTTATTTTTGGATTGGGACCCATACCTGCTCTGGGTATCAAAGGAGCTGCTATTGCAACCATTACCGGCCGGTCAATCGCCGTGATCTGGCAGTTGTATGTATTGTTGAACGGAAAAAACCTGATTCATATAACTAAGCGTGCTATTCGGGTTCATTGGAAAACCATTGCTAAAATTTACAAACTCACCTTGGGCGTCACAGGTCAGCACCTGATTGGAACTGCCAGCTGGATTGGCCTTATGCGCATCATGGCCGAATTTGGAAGTGTTGTACTGGCTGGCTATACCATTGCTATTCGAATTGTGATATTCTTTTTTTTACCTGCGGTTGGGTTCAGCAATGCTGCAGCAACCATGGTTGGACAAAATCTGGGCGCAAAAAATCCTGATCGTGCCGAAAAATCGGCGTGGATAGCCGCTTGGCTTAACATGGCTTTTCTGGGAGCAGCGGGAATAGTGTTGATTCTGTTTTCCCACGAAATAATTTCGTGGTTCATCAACGATGCGACAGTGATTGAAACTGGAGCACAGGGACTACAGATGGTTAGTTACGGAATGCTGTTTTATGGACTCGGAATGGTAATGCTCAATGCTATCAATTCGGCTGGAGATACATCGCGACCGACCTGGTTTTCGGTGATTGCTTTCTGGATTATTGAGCTACCACTAGCGTACTACTTAGCCTTCCAAACAAGTCTGGCTGCCAATGGTGTTTATATTTCCATTGTTATTGCCGAATCAATTCTGGCCCTGCTAGGGTTGTGGTGGTTCTGGAAAGGAAAATGGAAAACCATTGAGTTATAAAAATCAAGCATCTCATTCTCGCGGGCTTTTACGATCTATACTCTATATTGATTAATGTAGTCGTGCGCCAATGAGATGCATAAATTCGGCCCGGGTTTCGTCGCGGCGGAAAGCACCAGTAAAATCGGAAGTGGTGGTAACACTGTTTTGTTTCTGAATACCACGCATCATCATACACAAATGGTGAGCTTCAATTACAACAGCCACACCTAGGGGTTTCAGCACATTTTGAATACTGTCCTTAATTTGTGTTGTAAGTCGTTCCTGAACCTGAAGACGGCGTGCAAAAGCATCAACAATACGTGGAATTTTACTAAGTCCGACAATATATCCATTGGGAATATAAGCGACATGGGCTTTCCCAAAAAACGGCAGCATGTGATGTTCGCACATAGAATACAGTTCAATATCTTTCACGATAACCATTTCACGATAATCTTCCTTGAACATAGCCGATCGTAGTATTTGTTCTGGATTAGTATGATACCCATGTGTAAGAAACTGCATTGCCTTGGCAACCCGCTCAGGCGTTTTCAGCAATCCTTCGCGTTCGGGATCTTCGCCCAACAACTGAAGAACACCATGATAATGCACTTTCAGCTTTTCAAGTGTTTCCTCATCGTATTGATCGATGCGAGTATAACCATCGGCTGAATAATTATCCATCAGATTTTCGTGTTTCATTACAGGAGGACACATAGACTAGGTTTTATCCGTAATATTCAACAAAATTATTTTCGGTTTCCTGAACTTTAATACAATGGAGCAATACCGTAGAGAATGGCTTTAACGAATCCACCAACACCTCCCATATCGAAATTGCCAGATTTTCAGTTGACGCCAATTTCCCTTGCATAAAATCCACTTCTACATTTATATTTTTGTGATCGAGCTTATCAATAACCTCGGTTCTGATAATTCGGCTGAGTTCCTTTAAATTCATCACAAAACCGGTTTCGGCATCAACAGTCCCTTTTATTGTTACAAACAGCGTATAGTTGTGTCCATGCCAATTAGGGTTGGAGCATTTTCCGAAAACTTCCAAGTTTTTTTCATCAGAAAAATCGGCTTTGAAAAGCCTGTGTGCTGCGTTAAAATGTTCGCGGCGAGTGATATAGGCTATTTGATTATTCATTGTGGCATGTGCTTTCGCCGCCGCATGAGCAACCCAGCGCTTTTCCTGTTTGAGGATCTTTGGTAGAACATTGTTTTTTAAATTCCCCGCCCTTTTTCAAAAACATTTTTATTCCTATTCCAACAAAAGCCAGAGCGATGAAAACAACGACAACAATAATAACAACAATGATTTTCATGGTGACAGGCTTAGTCCATACTGGCCATACGAGCTGTAAGTTCGGCCAGTCGTTGAGAGTACCCAAATTCGTTATCGTACCACGAAATCACTTTCACCAGATTTCCGCCAATCACTTGTGTCAGCAACGAGTCGAAAATAGATGAATATGGATTTCCAATGATATCAACACTTACAATAGGATCGGTCATATACTGAAGAATGCCTTTCATGCGGCCTTCGGATGCTTTCAGAAGAGCTGCATTCACCTCTTCAACAGTAACGTTACGGTTTACTGTCAACGTAAGGTCGACCACCGAGCCATCTGGAGTAGGAACACGCATCGACATGCCATCAAGTTTACCAGTAAGTTCCGGAATCACCAAACCAAGCGCTTTTGCAGCACCAGTGCTGGTAGGAATAATCGACATAGCCGCAGCTCTTGCACGACGAAGATCTTTATGCGGAGCATCGAGTATTATCTGATCGTTTGTGTACGAATGAATAGTATTCATGAGGCCATGACTTACACCAAACTCATCGTTGAGAACTTTAGCAACCGGAGCCAAACAGTTTGTTGTACAGCTTGCATTGCTCACGAGTTTGTGTTCGGCTTTTAACAAATCGTCGTTCACGCCCAAAACAATCGTGAGGTCAACATCGGTACTTTTATCGGCAGGAACACTCAAAACAACCTTGCCTGCGCCGGCAGCCAAATGTTTATCGAGATCGGTTCTTTTGCGGAAACGGCCAGTGCATTCCACAACTATATCTACACTCTGTTCTTTCCAGGGAAGGTTTGCGGGATCTTTTTCAGCATGTATAACATAACGCTTACCGTTCACAGTAATGCTGTTTTCTTCTGCAACAACAGTTCCGTCGAAGCGCCCATGAACCGAGTCGTATTTAAGCAAGTGAGCCAATGTCTTAGCGTCTGTCAGATCGTTAATGGCAACAACTTCTATTGTGTCAATTTTGAGGAGTGCCTGAAAAGTCATTCTCCCAATCCTGCCAAATCCATTAATGGCAACTCTCTTTTTCATAGTAGTATTCTTTTTACACGGTGCAAATGTAAAAAATTTCGCGCAATGCGATATTGAACATTAATAAATATCAGCTTAGTACCACAAAGTTATATTGCCCTGTCGCACTTGATAATTTCCGTCGGTATCGCGATAGTAAATCCGATAGACGTAAGTTCCCATTGGGGCGTATCCACCATCTTTTTTCCCATCCCATTGAAACGATGGATTGGTAGAAGCAAAAACGAGACTCCCCCAACGATCGTAAACACGAATACTAAACTCATCGTCGGGGAAATTGATACCACTGATATGAAAGTAATCGTTAATACCATCTTCGTTAGGCGAAAATGAATTTGGAATATATAGCGTATAATCGGGTTTTACTCGCACAGAACCAACGATACTATCGAAACAGCCGAAAGAATTCTCAACATAAAGAATAACTTCGTAGTCGCCGAAATCATCGACCGGAAACTGGTGAACAAATTCAGGAATATTGTATTGAGTTCCGTCGTCCAATGTCCACAACCATAACACAGGGTTTCCCTGCGAATTGTCGTAGAAATGGAATGTGGGGTCGAATGAAGAAGCAATCGGGGGCTGTGTAAAGAACGATGCAACTGGTGATGGAATTACAGTAATTGCAGCAGAAGCTGTATTGGAACAACCATTCGCATCGGTTCCCGTTACAAAATAAGTAGTTGTACCGCCGGGAGAAACGGTAAAGTAGTCGTTAGTTTCTCCTGGAGTTTGATGAAGTGTTGCATCAACCGGACTGGATGACCATATATATTCCAAAGCTCCAGCAGCAGACAAACTGGCAGAATCGCCTGCACAAATCGAGACCGGATCTAAAGCCGCCGAAACAACAGGCAAAGGATTTACATAAACAGTAACTGAGTCGTTGCCTTCACAAATACCTGTAACAGTAACATAGTACATTGTTTCTGTAGTTGGAGAGACATCTATCGATTGGGTTGTTTCGCCCGTACTCCAAATATAGCCAAGAGAAGAATTTGCCTCAAGAGTTGCTGTTTCACCATCGCAAATTTCCTGATCGGGACCAGCTTCGGCCAAACCAGAACCAACGGTAATGGTTACATCTCCCGAAATTTCGTAACCGCAATAATCTGTAATCGTCACGGTATATGTTGTGGTTGCTAACGGTGACACCGTGTGTGTTGTCAGAGCGGGCAAACCATTGTCCCAGGCATAATTGTAGGGAGGCACTCCCATGGACGGCAAAGTGGAAATAATTGCACTTCCACCACAAATAGTTGTATCGGGGGTCATGCTGATTTGCAAGTTGTCATAGTCTAGGATATCTATAACAATAGTATCGGAAACAGTATTGCAACTAATTTGATTTTGAAGAACAATAATAATGCTTTCCATTCCTTCACTAAGTCCGTCTGCATAAGGGCTGATGATATAACAAACCGAATCGCTACCAGCGGGTATAGTCATACTGGTTGGAAAAGTGGGAAAGTCAACACCATTGGTGGCTGAGCCCTGAAGGGTGTAGTTAATAGTAAAATTGCTTGAAGCAGGGTCGGAAAGCGAGAAACAAATGACTGCGTCGTTGCAACCACCTTCCATGGCAAAATTGCCGAGAATGGTATCGTTTACATAATTGGTTGAAGCTGTAATAACTGGGCTACTGAAGCTATTTGCTTCGAGAAAGACACCCGAATCGAACGATGCATCTCCAGCATCACCAATGGCCAGCTTGATATGATATTGCTGGCAAGGAGTAACCCGGGTCCAAGCAGTCAAAACAACAGTAAAGCCATCATAAACAATAGTTTGTCCGTTCAAATTCTCATTATTAACATAGTATGTACTGTAGGAGCCAGAATTGACATTATCGATAGTAACAGGAAGATTGGTACCCGGAATACGGGCCATATTATAATTTGTATAACTTCCTCCGGTGGGATTAGGCCCGGAAATAAAAAAACCAAAAACATCGTTGAATGATGAACCCACCCACTCGTTGTATTCTTCTGATCCAAAAACATAGCGAAATCGAACAGTGTCCGATACCGGAATAAAATCAAATTCCAGCAATGTTGCATCATTAATTGTATAGCTGGGAATCAGTGACTGAAGCTGTGGATCGGATCCACCCATTGTTGAATAGCTTACAAAGTTGCTTACCGGGCTTCCAATAGCTGGTTGTGCAGATGCCCCATTCACATAACCTGTTGACATAATTACTCCAGAGCCAATACCTAGATTAGTTGGTGTTGCTCCGGTTACAAATTTTCCAATTGAGTTTACATCGCCTGTATATACCACATTGCTGTAGGTAATTCCGGCGCCAACCAGAAAATCGACATATTGAGCAGGAGTAAGACCAGATGTAACGGTGAGTTGTGCTTTTGTCAGAGACCCTCCTCCAGCAAAAAGAACAAAAACGAGTGCAAAACACCGGATTTTTTTCATTGTTATGGTGATTTTAAAACAGTAATGGTTCCATGATAACTTTCGGCCGGATGTTCAATTCCGGCAGATTTATTCAAAATGTAATAATAAGTTCCGTCCGTCAATTCAGTTGGAGACCAATCGTTGGCATAATTAAGATTTTGGTACACTACTTTTCCCCAACGATTATAAACATACAATTCCGAGTTGGGATATTGTTCCAGATTTGGGAAAACAAGAAAATCGTTGAATCCGTCACCATTCGGAGTAATTACGTTTGTTGTCTGAATGTCGCATTCGTTAATAACAAGAATTGATTGCTGTGCAGATTCATTTCCACAACTATCGAGAATTGACACCGTAAAAATCGTTGGAACGACAGGCGAAACAATTACCTGCTGGCTGTTTCCGAGCCCATTATCCCAATTGAAATCGAATGGACCATAACCCCCGGTAAAATCGACATTGAGTATTGATGTTTCACCTGATTCGACACAAATTAAGGTATCGCCAGTGAGACTTATCTGCATTGGATCTACATTGGTGATATAAATAGTTGCCGAGAGTGTGTCGCTTGTGCAACTAATTACCTGTGGAATGGCAAGAGTAATGGTTTCGGTAGCTTCGCTGATAGCATCATTGACCGGATCGATATACAGAAAAGCTGAATCCTGTCCGGCTGCAAAATAAACACTTGTCCCGATTGGATTTCCACTCAGGTCGGTATAGTCGATGCCATTAATTGCCGTTCCACCAATGATATAATCAATGGTAAAAGGATTCGCTATGTCGCCACCACGGGTAAAAATATATGTTGCAGCTCCACATCCTTCAACCATAGTAGAGTCGAACGATGAACCAACTGCCGAAATACTAACGGCAGGCGAGCTAAAACTTTTCGCCTTAAGAAAAACGCCCGAGTCGTAGTTGCCGTCGAAAACATCGGCAATGGCAATTTTTATATGGTATGTATCGCAGGCAATTACAAGAGCTGAAGCTTCGAGAATATGTGTAAAACCATCATATTCAATAGTAGCACCACCAGTATTGTTTGTGTAAAGCGAAGAATAGGCAAGCGATGTACATCCACCTGCCGAACCAAAAGATCCAACTACTCCTGGGTTAATGGAATTAATTGCCACGGGAATGGTTGTTCCAGGAATAATGGCAATATTTTTCTTTACATAAGAGCCACCCAAAGGATTGGCTCCACTAAGAAAAAAAGCAAACACATCATTGAATTCCGAACACACGTATTCGGGATACTCTTCGCTTGCAAAAACATAGAAAAAACGAACAGTATCGGAAGACGGAACAAAATCGAATTCAAGAACAGCTGCATCATAGGTTGTCGAGCCAACAATAGCAGCCAGATCAGGATCGCCACCAACACCACTGCCAAGACTTTCGCTTCCCGAAGCATTTGGCCCAGGGGCCAGATTAATATCTCCGGTTGCCAAGATGATTCCTTCGTCGATTCCAAGATTAGACGTTCCCGCAAATGTTCCTCGCTGAATAGCACTTCCTGTAAACTGTACGTTAAAAACAGAAACCCCCGACCCTAATAATACATCCTGAACCAACTGTGTTGGAGTAAGAGTGTTATCAACAGTAATCTGGGCTTCAATATTAGAAAACATCAGTACAAAAACAACGGCAAACAATCCTGAAACGCGAATCATAAAACAAGTTTTTTATTAGACAAAGATAATTCAAAAAAGTTAATAGAAAGCACTAATATTAAGCTTTTTATGTAAACGAGACTTCTTTTCAAATTGTTGCATATGTCCAGAAAACCTGTAAATTACTCATATACAAACAAAATTTGATTTTTCAAACAAGAAACCATTGCTCTTAAGTTTTTACTTATTTTTTGCAAATGGTCATGGCTTTTTAATTTCGAAAAGCGAAAAAATGCTATTTTTGCTTATAAAACATCGAAAACCATGAGTGATATTAAAAACTACATCGAAAACAACAAAGAACGATTTTTAGATGAATTGTTTGGGCTTTTGCGTATTCCCAGTATTAGCAGTGAAAGCAGCCACAAAGACGACATGATTCGTGCGGCAGAATACTGGAAAGATTCGATACTGAAAGCTGGGGCCGATTTTGCCGAAATTTGTCCAACAGCAGGAAATCCTGTTGTTTATGGTGAAAAAATAGTCGATGCTTCTTTGCCAACAGTGATTGTGTATGCTCACTACGACGTAATGCCGGTTGATCCTCTCAACCTGTGGAATTCTCAGCCGTTTGAGCCGATTATTCGTGAGGGAAAAATTTGGGGACGTGGTGCCGACGACGATAAAGGACAGGGCTTTATGCACGCCAAAGCTTTTGAGTATTTGGTAAAAAACAACCTGCTTAAGTGCAATGTAAAATTCATGATTGAAGGTGAAGAAGAAATAGGTAGTCCCTCTATGTCCGATTGGTGTAAACAAAACAAACACCGTCTGAATGGCGATATCATTCTTGTGAGCGACACGGGTATGATTGCTTCCGATATTCCCAGTATCACTGTTGGTTTGCGTGGACTCACTTATCTACAGATTGAAGTAACCGGACCCAACCGCGACTTGCATTCGGGTCTGTTTGGGGGAGCTGTTGCCAACCCTCTCAATGTTTTATCAAAAATGATGGCTTCACTCACCGATGAAAAAGGAAAAATAACCATTCCAAACTTTTATGATGATGTTGATGTGGTTTCGGAAGCCGAGCGCATTGCCTTAAATAAGGCTCCATTCGACCTGAACGAGTATAAAAAAGCCATCGATGTCGAAGAAGTCTTTGGTGAAGAAGGTTACACCAGCGTTGAAAGAACCGGAATTCGCCCAACACTTGATTTGTGTGGTATCTGGGGTGGTTACACAGGCGAAGGAAGTAAAACCGTATTACCTTCGAAAGCCTATGCTAAAATTTCGTCGCGATTGGTTCCTCATCAGGATAACCATAAAATTGCAAAATTGATTCAAAACCATCTCATAAGCATTGCTCCTCCTTACGTCAAAGTGAAGGTTGATATTCTTCATGGAGGTCAGGCTTATGTCATGCCCATTGAAGTTCCTGCATACAAGGCCGCTGAGAGAGCACTAACAGAAGTTTTTGGGAAAGTGCCCGTTCCAACCCGCAGCGGTGGAAGTATTCCTATCATTTCCACTTTCGAAGAAATTCTTGGAATAAAATCATTGCTCATGGGTTTTGGACTTGAGTCGGATGCTATTCATTCGCCTAACGAAAATTTCCCAGTGACCAATTTCCTTAACGGAATTGAAGCCATTGTTCATTTTTACGATCAATTCAGCAAGTAAAAAACCACTTATTGCCCAAAAAGACACTCCGGTAATGGTTTTTCGTTTGTTGTTTTTATTTATTACTTTTATCGCATTAATAACCTCAGCGCTATGGTACACGATCTTGGGAAAGAGAATTCAATCATCAATCATTTTGTAAGCGAACTCCGCGATGAGTCTATTCAGGCCGACAGTATGCGCTTTAGACGTAATATGGAACGATTGGGTGAAATTTTCGCTTACGAAATCAGCAAAAAACTTGAATTTTCGAAACGCGAAGTTACCACTCCGCTGGGTGCTATCGATGTATCTGTTGTTGGAACATGGCCTGTTCTGGCTACTATTCTTCGGGCCGGATTGCCTTTTCACCAAGGAATACTTAACTTTTTCGACCAGTCGCCAAGTGCATTTATTTCGGCTTTCCGCAAGCACCATAAAGATGGTCGTTTCACCATTCAGGTGGAGTATGTGAGCTGTCCCGATATTGACGGAAAAGTGCTCATTGTTGCCGACCCAATGCTGGCGACGGGTTCTTCACTGGTGTTATCAATAAAAGAACTGCTGCAGTTTGGAACACCATCCGAAATACACGTCGCCACTGTTATTGCCAGCACACAAGGAGTTGAATATGTACGCAAGCATCTTCCTCATCGTAAATTGCATATTTGGGCTGCCGCTATCGACGAAGAACTGACAGCACAAGCTTATATTGTTCCGGGGTTAGGCGATGCCGGTGATCTTGCTTTTGGCCGCAAAGAATAACAGGAAAAGCTATGTTGTACATTACAGGTTTTGCTAACTCTGCATTTGAGTACTTGTATGTCATAGCAATCAGTACTTATCGTTTTGTGTTTGCCGGGCCTGCCGCACTGGCCAGTGGATTCAATTATTGGGAAATTTCAATTTGTCTGGCTATTGGAGGTGTTTCTGGATTTTTTGCTTTCTATTATTTTTCCGATGTGCTCATTACACTGTTCAGAAAAATGATAGCAACCCGCAATAGTCAAAAGCGATTTAAGTGGTTTGTAAAAAACCGCAACACCCTCAGAAAAATTCACAAAACAGGTCTCCTGCTACTACTTATTCCGGGACCGGTCATTCTATCAATTCCTCTAACTGCATTTTTTGCACAGCGCTGGTACAATAAACAGAAACATATAATTGTTTATTTTTGCATATCTGTTACCGGCTGGGCTTTTATTTTTGGAATATTAGCACGCTTTAATTTGGTTCAATGAATTTAAAAGTCCTTGGCGAAAGCCTGAATATAGCATTACGGTCGATTCGAAGTCACCTGCTCCGTACTGTGCTTACCATTTTGATTATTGCTTTTGGGATTATGGCACTAATCAGTATTCTAACTGCTATTGAATCGATTAAGTCTTCGTTGAGCAGCAGCTTTACCCAAATGGGAAGCAATACGTTTACTATTTCCGATATTCAAATGCGTGGCAGTGTGGGCGGGGGTCATGGTAACAGGATAGAATACGAACGAATCAACTGGTATCAGGCCAGTGAATTCAAAAAACGATATCGTTTTCCGGCAGATGTTTCAATCTATACATTCGCCACAAACACTGCGACACTGCGCTCTGGAACCGAAAAAACAAATCCAAATATTGCAGTGTTGGGTGTCGACGAAAACTACATGATTACTGGCGGACAGGAAGTCGACTTAGGGCGCAATTTTTCGCAACAGGAAATTCAACGTGGGCGCAATATAACCATTATCGGATCTGAAATTAAAGAATTGCTTTTCCCAACAGGAGAAAGCCCGGTTGACAAACAAATTGGCATTGGGCCTATGCGCTTTACTGTGATTGGTGTTCTGAAAAGCAAGGGAAGTAGTTTTGGCTTTTCGGGCGACAAATCGTGTTTGGTTCCAGTAACAACGGTGCGCCGATATTTCAATCAGGTTCCCGTTTCGTTCCGAATAAATGTAATGCCATCCGACCCAAAGCAGCTCGAAACAGCTATTGGTGAAGCAACTGGTTTATTCAGAACAATTCGCAAGCTCAATGTAGGCCAAAGCGATAATTTCGACATTAGAAAAAGTGACAATCTTGTCAACATGCTTTTGGAAAATATTCGTTACGTAACACTGGCGGCTACATTGATTGGTCTCATCACTCTCATCGGAGCTTCCATCGGGTTAATGAATATCATGTTGGTAAGCGTTTCGGAACGTACCCGCGAAATTGGAGTTCGAAAAGCAATGGGAGCTACAAGTATTGCCATTCGCAACCAGTTTTTGGTTGAAAGTATTGTAATTGGGCAGCTTGGCGGGTTTTTGGGTATTTTTCTGGGTGTTCTTGCCGGAAATCTGATCAGTCTTCTTCTCAACACTTCGTTTGTCATTCCCTGGGGCTGGGTTTTACTTGGGTTTTTTATTACTTTTGTGGTAGGTGTAATGTCGGGTTTGCTTCCGGCAATGCGTGCCGCCAGACTCGATCCCATCGAATCGCTCAGGTATGAATAAAGGCAACATTAAACATATTGCTTTTACATTAGTGTTTGCGGCAACGATTCTGTTTCCGGGATGTAGTACTATTCGCCGGAATCCGGACAAAACATTTCTGACCAAAACCAAGCTTTCGACCGACAATAACGAACTCGATTATTACGATTTGTGGGGTCTTATTAAACAAAAAGAAAACCGAAAGATTCTGTATGCCTTTCGTTTTCACACAACAGTTTACAATATTGGAGCTTCAATGAAAGACCGCTCTGCCATTAAAGAAAAAAAAATCAGAAAGAAAATTGCCAAAAAGAAAGAAAAACAAAAGAAAATAATAGCCAGGGGTAAACTTAAAGTTGAAGCAGCAAAACAAGACAAGAAAAACGCCGTCGAACTAAAATACCAGAAAAAAAAGGAAAAACTCGACATTAACGAAGCTGAAGAACTGGCAAAATCGAAGCGCGGTTTTCGATATGGATTGATGAATACGGTTGGCGAAGAACCGGTGTTCTACGATTCTCTACTGACCGAGCAAAGCGTAAAACAAATGCAGCTTTATTGCAAAAATCACGGCTATTTCAATGCTGTCGTAAGCGATTCGGTTAAATATAAACGAAAACACCGAAAAGCCCAAGTTACATACCTTGTCAATGCCGGAACACCATACGTCATCAACAAGATGGAGTATGTAACCAGCGATCCGAGTATAAAAGCTTATTTGCTTGCAGGAAAGAAAAATGCGCTGATTGGTCCGGGAAGTATTTACAACGAAGATTTACTCGACAACGAACGCATGCGAATCAACGACGACTTGAAAAATCTGGGTTACTACGCTTTCAGCAAATCATATATTCGATACGAAATCGATTCCACGATTGGCAATAAGATGCTCGATATTAAACTCATTGTGAACCGCCCTTACTACATCAAACACGACGGACGCGATTCGATTCAGTTTTACGATCACCGTCGCTATCAAATCAGAAACATTTATGTGCTTTCTGACTATTCGATTACCGGAAACGAAAATACGGTAGCTGACACCACAATATATATAAAACCACACCGTAACAAAACCGATTTCGACACCATTACTTTTGTTCATTTCGGAAAACTGCGTGTTAAACCCAAAACCATTTCCCGGAAGATTTTTTTCAGACCAGGATCGTGGTTTAACCTATCCGATGCCAATCGAACACAGGCCGAGCTAAGCAACCTTAATGTTTTCAAGTACATTAACATTCGTTTTCAGCCCGATTCCATTACCAATCCGACCCAGAAAATGGTTTTGATGGATTCATATATCGAGCTCAGTATGTCGCCCGTGCAATCAATAAATGTAGAACTTGAGGGCACGAATTCTTCGGGTAACCTTGGAACAGCCGGAAATATTGTTTACAAAAACAAAAACCTGTTCGAAGGCGCCGAGCAGTTCAACCTTAAAATGAAAGGGGGATTGGAGCTTCAGAAATCGGTTTTCAGTAACAATCAAGATGTGATTAATGGCTTGCCCTTCAACTCGGCCGAAATAAGTACCGAGGCTACGCTTAGCCGGCCTGTAAGCAACAATTGGTTCACACAAAGTAGCCGACCGGTAATGCGTTATTCCGCCGGATTCAATTATCAGTTTCGACCCGATTACCAACGCTATATCAGCCAATTGAAAGCCACACTCGAATGGCGTGAATCGACCACACAAACAGTGCAGGTCTATTTTCCCATCAATCTGGTTAGAATTATGCCCGATTCGTTGTTTGCCATTCGCATTTCGCAGTTTTCGCGTACGATTCGCTACAGCTACGAAGACCACTTTATTCCGGGTTGCGGCTTTACATTACTTAAAAACACACAAACCACACGAAAAAACAAGCCCTACTTCTATCGAAAACTGAATGTAGAGCAAGCCGGCTTTTCGCTTTGGTTGGGCAATGGTTTCAATATGGCTACACAAGGTGAGGTTTACCGGGTTTTGGGAATCAATTACTCTCAGTTCTTTAAAGTTGATTTCGATTACCGGCACTATATTCCATTAAAAGCCGAAAACACTTTGGTTGGACGTGTTTTCATCGGAGCTGGACTTCCTTACGGAAATAGTGTTTTACTACCATTCGAAAAAAGCTACTCAGCTTCCGGGTCAAACGATATCAGAGCTTGGAAATTTCGTTCGTTGGGACCCGGTATTTACAACGATTCTACTTTTTTTGATCGCATGGGCGATATCAGTTTGGTATTAAATTTAGAGTATCGGTTTCCCATTTTCAGCTGGTTCAAAGGGGCTCTTTTTGTGGACGCAGGAAATGTGTGGACAACATATCAAAGTGAAGAATTTCCCGGCGGTGTTTTCAAATTTGGTCGTTTTTACAAACAAATAGCTGTTGGTCCTGGGTTTGGCTTACGAATGGATTTTGATTTCTTTATTTTCAGAATCGACGGTGCTTTCCCAATTGTTAATCCTGCTTTAGCCGAAAACTCGCACTGGGTTGGCTTCAATCATTTTTTGAAACGCACCAATTTTAGCTTTGGTATTGGTTACCCGTTCTGAAAAAATGCTTCTCCCCTGTCCGGTGGGGTCGCAAAACCATTTATAACCGAACAGAAGGAGAAGCTGAATTTAAAAACCAATCTTTTTATAGGTGAGTGCCGTAATATTCTTTAATCATCATGCGTAGTTGTGAGAAGCCTCCAGGATTAACATGAACTCCATTTGCATCGCTTCCAGCGAACAATGTGCTTGCCCATACACTTATTGTATGAGTTCCACTGCTGATTCCAGAGAAAAAACCTGTAACATATTGCATCGAAAAGGCTGTATTTGGTGAAAAACTGGGAAACTGCATACTATGCCCCGTAGCAGCCTGATTATCAATCCTGATTTCAAAAACAACTTGATTGCAACCAACATAACTAGATACCAATGTATGCCCGTTAAAAATGAGTTCAAGAATGGTTTCATCGTTTTGTTTGGTGAAAGTACCAATATCGCCAAGTTTAAAATATTGTTCATCGGCGGTTGAATGAATGTTTGCCAAAAAAATTGTTGGAACATACAATTCCGACACAAGAACTCCGGGAAGTTTCACCTTATTGGCACTTGAAAGCTGAATACTATCTTTACTTACACTTAATGTCTGTATTTCGTTGGTAGTAGATCCATCAACTTCTGCGGTAATATATCCGGCATCATTAACAAATGAGCTTACATTGGAAGGTTTACCTGTGAGACTACTATACTGTCCGTCGAAATCGTTGCTTGCATCGGTATCCCAGCCTGTGAAGTCAGGTTTATTTATAAGACTGTTGTAATCGCCGTCGAAACCAGCCGGGAGTTTTGCAAAGCCACCCCCGGTCAGAAAAATGGTATCGTGGCTAATACTCAATATTTGAATTTCGTTGGTAACAGAACCATCTACTTCCGCAGTGATGTACCCGGCATCGTTCGAAAAAGTGCTTACATTTTGTGGTTTGTTGCTTAGGTCGTTGTAATCGCCACTGAAACTGTTGCCTGCTTTTTCGGCATAAAGAGCAAAAGGAACACTTAGTAATTGAGAAGTTCCCATCTCAATAAATGTTCCACTGTTGTCAGCATCAAGTTCAACTTTGATAAAAAACGGACCAACACTCCAGTCGATGTTGGCAAAATTGCCCGAAACAGGCATTCCGTTGCCAATAGCGGTGCTAATGAGTCCGTTTACATTGGTGTTGAGTGTTTGAGTTTCGCTGTACAAGGAGTTGACAGCAGGTGTTCCCTGCAAAATGGTGAATCGCATGTCAACCAATTGATTCGAAATAGCAAGTCCTCCGTTATCGCGCAAAACAGCCTGATAGTTAAACGATTGTGGGCTTTGCGCAAACAAACTGGCACAAATTAAAAATATTCCGATGAGAGAAATGAATGTTTTCATGGTTGTAGGGTTTTTAGTCGTTTTTAATGATTCTGAAACTTTGCGAGTTGTAACCGTTGGTTTCAACGAACAAAATATAAACTCCGGCGTTTAATTCGGCCATTGAAACAAATGTGTTTTCGGCTGTTGTTTCTTCGAGAATGAGTTTTCCTGTAGCATCGAAAAGCATCAATTTCATATTGCTACAGTTTGAACTGATGTGCAGGATTTCGTCAACCGGATTCGGGAAAACCCGGATTTCGGATTCCACATTGTTTTCGGTAATTTGAGTGACAATGACCCAAGGTTGCTGAAATCCCTGAGTTAGTGTGTTTGCTGAACCCGAAACGGTTTCGGTGACACATTCGCCTAGTGTCCAGCTTAATGAATAGCCTCCGGCTTGTTGAAAATCGCCGGCTGTAGCTATTACTTCTTGTGCACTGGCTATATATATCGATAGCAATAGTGCCAAAAAAACGATAATTGATTTCATGATTATTTGTTTTTAAGTTGTTCAACTTCTTTTTGCAACAACTGAATCGTTTGCTGCTGTTCTTTTACCGCTTGCAGCAAGACCACAGTCATTCCGGCATAGTCAACACTGAGATATCCGTTTTCGTCTTTTCGTACCAATTCGGGCCAATACTGCTGAATTTCCTGAGCTGAAAAACCAATCTGAGTGCCTTCGGGGTGCAATTTTTTGTCTTTAAATTCATAATAAATGGGCTGCACCAGTTGTATTTGGCTAAGCACGTCCGTAAAAGGTCGAATATTTGTTTTCAACCTGATATCGCTGCTTTGTGTCAATGTGCCCGAAATGGTCATGTTGCCATTTTTATAGAGCGTAAGTGCATTTCCGGTTGAGTTGTAGGCGGTCCCGTTACCCACTACAAAAAGCCTATCGCTTGCCACCCACGCTGTGGCCGACGATGGAGTATAGAAGGTATTGTAGCTTCCAAACACCGTTTCGTTGTAGGAATAAGCGTTGACACTAATACCACAGGCGGTGCTGAAACTACCCGACGCAGTAGCGAGGCTTCCCCATGCGGTGGAACTCACTCCGGTTCCAAAACAATTGCTTCCCCAGGTCATCGACAAAAGCGCCGAAGAATTATTACCGTAGCCAAACGATGCTGAATAATTTCCAACAGCATCGTTTGAGTATCCGAGCGCAACGGAGTTATTTCCTGTAGCATTGTTGTCCCTTCCGATGGCTACCGAATTCTCGCCCGATGCCGTATTCATGTATCCCATGCTGAATGCGTAATTTCCTGAAGAGGTGTTTTCGTATCCCAGTGCAACCGATGCTGTATGCGATGCCGTCGTATAATACCCAGCTGCCATGGAATAATCGCCTGTGGCAAAACAGAATATTCCTGAAGCCATAGACGTTATTCCACCGGCTTTTGACCCGAATCCCATCGAAAAGCTATAGCTTCCTTTTGATGTAGTGTTGTACCCAAAAGCTGCAGAATAAATACCCACACTGTCCGTATCCCATTGGCTGCCGTTGATTCCTCCCGCCCTGAAAGCGGCCTTGTCGGGATACCACATCATTCGGGTTCCTGCTCCCGAGACCGGTGCTGCTCCCGGATTCGACGATTTATATGCTCCTTCGAAAAGCAGATTTCCGTCACCGGTTCCCAATCCTTTTGCATGAAACAATGCAAGTGGTGACGAAGTTCCAATTCCCACCGGTCCGGAACGAAATATGGAACCATTTTCGGTATTGGATCCGGACCATGATGGATCGGTTTCAGAAAATGAAGTAAGATAACCCGCTGTATTGTGATTGCCCCAACCATAAGCTTCGTCCCAATTATTTATATCGGAAAGGACAATGCCCGATGCAGGCGAAATAGTAAAGGCTGGATCAGTTTCGTCATAATATTCCGTTTTGTTTGCGTACAAAGCAAATGGAACACTCAAAAGCTGACTAGTGCCTAAAAATACAAAAGTGCTTCCTCCATTATCACTAAATTCTGTTTTCAAAAAATAGTCACCATTACTCCAGTCAATTAGAGCAAATGTTCCCGAAACCGGCGAGCCTTCACCAATGGATAAAGCAATAAGTCCGAAATTATCGGTAGTAAGAAGATGTTGTTCTGAATAAACAGACGTTCCAGCCGGACTTCCCTGGAGAATAGTGATTTGTAAAACTACATTTTGGCCGGGTACAATATTGCCCGTGCTGTTGCGAACCACTGCCTGATAGCGTATGGCTTGCGGTGTTTGTGCAACGAGCATTATGCTCATCAGAGTTGCAACGATAACAAATAGCGTTTTCATGGTTTTGCGATTTTATGCAACAAAGCTATGGTTGCATGTACTTTTGATAAAGGTAAAATGAGTAACCGGCAGAAATGAGTGAGTAAAGTCCGGCATGAATGAGTGAACGGTGGACACTTTTATAAGGGATTAATACAACACCTTTCCTCATTCCACGAAATCACTATTTTTGCAAAAATAAACGTTTATGGATGCAAGCCTGTTTTCGGTTTCGCCGGTTGATGGTCGCTACAATAAAACAACCCAACCTCTGCAACAATACTTTTCCGAATTTGCACTCATTCGCTACAGAGTGCTGGTGGAGGTACAATATTTTATTGCTCTGAGTCAACTAAAACTTTCCTTTTTTGATAGATTTCCGATAGAGAAATTAGCAGAAATCGAAAAAATTGCAGCACACTTTTCCGAAGCCGATGCTCAAAAAATTAAAGAAATTGAAAAAACTACCAATCATGATGTGAAGGCGGTTGAATATTTTTTGCGTAAAAAATTTACCGATTTAGGTTTACAAGATTATCAGGAATTTATTCATTTCGGTCTTACTTCACAGGATGTCAACAATACTGCTTTTCCAATGATGCTTCGCGATGCTTTAAGAAACATTGTTTTGCCTGAGTTGGAGTTATTGTTAAGCGTGTTTTCGCAAAAAACTTCGGAATGGAATAACATTTCCATGCTAGCCCGCACACATGGTCAACCCGCATCACCCACAACGTTGGGAAAAGAATTGGCTGTGTTTAGTGAGCGAATTGAAATTCAACTGGCTTTACTGAAGCAAATTCCTGCTACAGGTAAATTTGGTGGGGCAACCGGCAATTTCAACGCTCATCATGCTGCTTATCCTCAAATAAATTGGATCGATTTTGCCAATCGCTTCATGAAAGAAGAGCTTGGTCTGAACAGACAACAAACCACAACACAAATTGAGCATTACGACGGAATGGCAAATACTTTTAGTGTCTTAGCTTCTGTCAATACTATTCTCATTGATTTTTCGCGCGACATTTGGATGTATGTTATGCTTGAGTACTTCAAGCAACAGGTGAAAAAAGACGAAGTAGGCTCCTCAGCTATGCCCCACAAAGTGAATCCGATCGACTTCGAAAATGCTGAGGGAAATTTCGGAATGGCCAATGCTGTTTTACGACATCTGATCGAAAAACTTCCGATCTCGCGTTTGCAGCGCGATTTAACAGACAGTACTGTTATTCGCAACATCGGTGTTCCTCTGGCACACATGATGATTGCCTTAAAATCGTTGCAAAAAGGAATGGGAAAACTGCTTGTCAATTCCGAAAAAATAAGTGCCGATCTCAATGTCAATTGGGCTGTACTGGCCGAAGCTATTCAAACTATATTGCGTCGCGAAAAGTATCCAGACCCTTACAACGCTTTAAAGCAATTGACCCGGGGAAACAATCGTATTGACAGGAAAAGCCTCATTTCTTTTATTGATTCATTGGCGGTAAACGAAGATGTAAAAAATGAACTTCGTTTATTAACACCCGAAAATTATATCGGAATTCATAAAAAATGATTATCTCATCGAACACAGACTATTCTTTTGTGACCGACGGTGGACCCATCTATCACGAAACTATGCCAGAACGCTTCATCGTTGAACCATGGAACGCGTTTTCATCGCTTGTTTTTTTGATACCGGTCATATTCTTCCTGATTACACTTCGTGGAAAATACAAGGAATACCGATTTCTTGTATATTTTGCATTGCCTCTTTTATTCACCGGAGGAATTGGAAGTGCTCTTTATCATGCATTCAGAAGCACCCCCTGGTTGATGGCACTCGACGTATTTCCAATGTTTGTAATGACACTGGGTGTTTCATGGTATTTTATGCAAAAATTGTTTGGCAACTGGTATTTCCCAATTCTCATACTGGCAATAGCAGCATTTGGCCGGTGGTTGATTTTCGACTCCATTCCAATACAACAAGCTATTAATGCAGGGTATTTTATTGCAGGACTCATTATTTTTGTTCCAGCGTTGCTTTATGCCAGAATCACCAAATGGAAATATTCAAAAACACTTCTTTTCGCTGCATTTTTTCTTTCTATTTCCCTCTTTTTCCGATTTTATGACGATAATCCAAAACAATTCATGGCTCAGGGAGTACACTGGCTTTGGCATGTATTTTCAGCAGTTGGAGCTATTGCGGCAGGTCAATATATTGTGAAGACCAATAAGACGGCTGAGACTTCCTGATTATTGTAAATATTTCAAGTAATTATTTGCCCAGACATCTGATTTTTCTGATGTTTTCTAATTCTTTATGCATACGAATATCGAAATTACAAACTTAACCTTCTCTTAATATACGATTAATAATTTTGCAGCAATTCCTTAACTCCATGAAAAAAGCAACAACTATTCTACTGATTTCCACCATGATTGCGATGATCCCCGCAACAGCACAAGATTCAACAAAAACAAATACATTTCTGAAACGAACCGAGATCTCCGGACAATGGTTCATCTCTGGAAATGTTGACGATCAGGATTCACTTTGTCAAATAGAACTGAAAAGAGGGTATTTTACCATCGAAAGCCACATTAACGAAAACCTTAGAGCCCGGTATACGCAAGATATTACACTCGATACCGAAGGTGGCGACGCCGGGAATGTCGAAATGCGACTAAAATACCTTTATCTCCAAACAAAAGTCAATTTTTTTCAGAAGTTTCAAGGGACCCTTTCTTTTGGGATGGTGCCTCGTACATGGATTGAATTTGAACAAAAAATCAATCATTATCGGGTGATGGGCCCAATGTTTCTGGAAAAAACAGAAATACTCAGCTCTGCTGACTTTGGATTTATTTATGAAGGTCTTATTGGCGGCGAAATTGACGAAAAATATCAAAAAGAAGTCAATTCCGGATACCCTGGAAAATATGGAAGTTTTTCTTTTGGCATGTATAATGGTGGTGGATATCACAATGTTGAGCTCAATAATAATAAAACTTTTGAAGCACGATTAACTCTTCGTCCGTTGCCTTCAATTATGCCTGGTTTGCAAACCGGTTATGCTTTCGCAATTGGCAAAGCAAATATCCCCAATAATGTTGCTGATTTCAATATGAATGTATTTTATCTATCTTCTGAAAGCAAGCATCACGTTTTAATGGGACAATACTATACCGGAACAGGCGACTATGGCGGTCGATATCTCGACACGGCCTTTGTTTCTTACAAAAATTCAGGATATGCACTTTTCGGAGAATTCAAACTTCCAAAACATCCTTTTTCTTTGGTTGGCCGATACGAGTATTTCACATCAAAACAAAACCCCGACTTCTACATCAATAGAATTGGTACCGGTTTAGCATATAAATTCAGCAAAAACAAACTAATGCTGAATTATGAGTATTGCGACAAAAACAAAGTAATCCGCAGAATGATTGAATTGGTTCTCGAAATCCGATTCTAACCAATACAATTATCGCTAATATCTGAACACCTGCATCGAAAATTTTTCTTTCGAAATGCTATCGAAATCAACCTGAGCCTACCCCTGTTGCTCGTTGAAATATATAAAAGCTACTGAATTTATTGATAATTGATATTGATATCGGCAATCAGTGGTTGATATTGCAAACGTCGTAACAACTGAATGAGCGAAACAACATCTTTTTGGCAATACTGAACAATGCGTGTAAGATTCTCTTCCTCGTAATAAACACGAGCAACATCAGCACCACTAATATCGCCTTTGGGCGACGGAATATCAAAAAGCTCGGTAAGCAAATCGAGCGAAGTGAAATTTTTAAAGTCACCAAACTTCCAAAGTTCCATGGTATCGATATGTGCAATTTCCCACGGTTTTTTCCCCTGAATATTAAGAATTTCTGGAATGCGAATCCCGTTTATCATCATCCGTCGACACAGATAAGGAAAATCGAATTCCTTGCCATTATGCGCACAAAGCAAACGAATACCACGCGAAGGCATTTCTTGCAAAAACAAAGCAAACTGTTCCAGCATTTCCTTCTCATTGTGCCCAAAAAAACTCTGAATCTTTGCCTTGTTATCACTTATTGTTCCAACCGAAACACAGATTATCCGACCAAACTCGGCAAAAATCCCTGCCTTTTCGTATAAGCTAGTTGAAGTATCAGTTTCGGCTTTCTTCATATTTTCAGCCTTGCGGTCCCAGAAATATTTCATCCGGTCACTCAAGTCGTCATAGCATGGCACTGCTGGCACTGTTTCAATGTCAAGAAACAAAATGTGCGAAAAATAATCTTCCATAAATCGTTGAGGTTAATTAAATTCGTGCTAAATTTATAAACAAAATTCGGAACATGAAAATAAGAAAAGTCTTTCTTGTGTTGTTTCTTGTTCCTGTGTTGCTTTCGTGCAAAAAAGACACAGGGGAGCCTCCTGTTCTACAGGTTTTTTCTCCATCCGACTTTCTTATTTGTGGTGTAGGCGACACATTGTCGGTGAGTGGTAATGTTCAATCGGCTTCCTCTGTCGATTACGTGAAAATTGTTCTTACCAACTACAATTACGTGACCATGTGTCCGGCTATTACCATCTATCCAACAACAGAGAACTATACATTCAATTCCGAATACATCCTTTCCAATCAAAATCTTGAATCCGGAAATTACTTTTTACTGATTGAAGCTGTAAACCAATATGGTTACGACAGAGTATATCTTCACCTTTCCGTTTCCGGAATTCAGAAAGAAAGTCGTTCACTGATGGCTTTTTGCTACGAGAAATCGAACGGAAACACCCATATTTACAAGGTTGACAGTCTTTTGCTGTATTCCTTATTCAAGCAAATTCCCGGCGACTTCCACGAAGGGGCAATAAGCAGTGCCGATCAGCTCATTTTTTCGATGGGTCGCTATAACGGAAATCTTGAATTTATCGATGCTTCCGATGGCTCTATTGTTCAACAAATCGATGTTATCAACAATCCTCCTTTTCCATATTTCGAATCACTGACCTACAGCAATGGGCGACTTATTGTTGCTTATTACGATGGTCGAATCGATGGATATTCGGGCAATGGAAGCTACAAGTTTTCGTATTCTGTTGAAAACTACAGAGCTAAACGTGTACGATACGATGGAACATATTTGCTGGCTGTGCTCGAATACTATATTGGCGGCTCTATGAATGTTGGAGTTATTTGGGAAAATTCGGGATTTCTGAAGGATGTGATCTACACTACATACTCCGTTGAAGATCTGTATCGGGTTATAGGCAACGATGTCGCTGTATTTTGTAACGAGAGCAACCAGCCAACAGTGAAAACATTGAATACATACTATATGAACATTACTCAACGCAAAATACTGCCTGCCGGAATCATTTACAGTGTGGTACAAGTAAACAGCGACCGGTATTTGATTAGTCATTCCGATGGTATTCTGGTTTACGATTACAATTCCAATACTTCAAACGAAATTGGCAATGCTACCATGTTTGGGAAAATGGTTTACGACGAAACCGATAATATCATTTATATGGCCTCGGGTCGCGATATCAATGCTTATTCCTATCCGGCAGGGAACTGGATTGGGACGCTGGTTCTGCCCGATTCAATCCGTGATATACAAATTCTGTATAACCGATGAATAAAAATCGACTTGTTATAACTGAAGATGGATCGCACACTTTGTTTGTTGCTGATTTGAATGAACATTACCATTCTGTTCATGGTGCTGTTGCCGAAAGCAAGCATGTGTTCATTGAAGCTGGCTTAAAGCCTATGCTTTCGAAAAAAAAACAAATCAGCGTGTTGGAAATCGGATTGGGAACAGGACTCAATGCAGCACTTGCATTGCTTGAAGCCGAAAACAACAATGTACAGCTAATTTACACAGGGATCGAACCCAAACCCATTGACACAGAAGTTGTAAACCAACTCAACTATTTTTCAATTGATGGGGGTGAACGAATGCGCGAAGCTATCATGAGTATCCACCATGGAGAACGCTCTCATGCCTTTTCCATCGGAAAACATTTCGTAATGAATTATCTCGAAGCCCGCATTCAGGATATTCGTTTCGATAATGAAACATTCGATTTGGTGTTTTTCGATGCTTTTTCGCCAACTTCACAGCCCGAATTGTGGACAATCGATGTTTTTCGAAAAATTTTCAGTGCCATACAGCCCAATGGTTTTCTTGTAACTTATGTTGCCAAGGGCGAAGTGCGCCGAACCATGAAAGCGTGTGGTTTCGAAATAGAAAAGCTCCCCGGGTTTGCCGGTAAGCGTGAGATGACTCGGGCTCATAAACCACTTATTACTATCCCGTTAACGATTTGAAGCATGAAAAAAGCCAACAAAACATACCCCTTCTCAATTCGCGTATATGGTATTCTTGTTTTTGAAAATCAGCTTCTGGTGACCGAAGAAAAGTGGTTCGATATGCGTATGATTAAATTTCCGGGAGGTGGTCTAGAGTATGGCGAATCGACAATTGAAGCACTGAAGCGCGAATTTCGGGAAGAATGTGGTACCAACATTGAGGTAAAAAAACTACTCCATATTCCGGGACAATTTATTCCTGCAATATTTTACGAACAGGTGCAGGTTATACCGATATATTACAGTTTAGAGGTATCAAATGTCAGTGAAATTTCCATAGCCGAAAAATGGCATAGCGAATCCGAAATGCAAAACGGCGATGTTTATTTTCATTGGATTAGCTTAAAGACACTAAAACCCGAATTGTTTTCGTTTTCCGGCGATCGGGAAATGGCTGCTCTATTGCAACCACATGGTAATTCCCATATTGAATAGCATTTTCCCGTAACCTGCTTCGAAATACAATGCTGTGTTATCGCCAACATATGTTCGCCAACCTATCATAGCTTCAACAGAAAAAGGAAGTGGTCTGTTTGGAATTCGATCGCTAACAAGAGGGTCGTCGCTGGTCATTTTCATCATAAAAAACTCATAACCAGCTCCAATACCAAAATAAGGATCACTTGTTTTCGTAGTTGCAAAATGTATATTGGCTCTGCCCATAAAACCGAGCGAAAGACCACTGTACTTTTCGGCATAAACTATTGGCTCATAGCTCCAGGTCTCGTTATTGTAAACCTCAACAGTTTTATTCCATTTATAAGAAGCTGCATGAAAGAAAAAAGTGCCACCCAGGCCCAGATAATCATTTACAGCATATTCATAGCGGGCAAAAACAGGTGGTAATCCCGTACTTTTAAAATCAGCTAACAAGGCGTGGTTGCGCGAAACAGCGTTAGAAAGCCCATAGACCCCTGTTCCAAACGACAGATAGCTTTCACCTTCTCGAAAACAAGTGCGTTTACGTTGCACAAAAGACACTGTGTCGGATATTCCGGCAAAAGCATTTGAAAAAATAAGAAACAATATTAGCACAAAGAATCGGGACATATTATTGTTTTAAAGCACTAATATACGCAATTAATTCCCTTATTTGCAAATTGTATTCAATATTTATTTCTATTGTTATTGGATGTTAGACTATAGATAAATGCTTGACTTTCATTTTCCAAAAGCAACATTCCGCGTCTAACTTCTTGAAACAAATTATCTTCCTGTGTGTTTTAAAAACAAAAAAGGCTTTCCATTTCTGGAAAGCCTTTTTTGGCAAATAGTGAGAAATATTATTACTTCACGATATTCTGAAAATCGGTAGCATTGAAGTATTTCAGGAATTCACGATCTTCCTTGGCCTGCGGTTTGTAAGCTGCATCAGCTGCTATAGCTTTTTTCAGGTTGTCGTACATCATGCTGGTATTACCAGTGCGGGCTCCAACAACGGCCATCAAATAAAATACTTCTGCCGTTTGTGGTTTAACACAGTCCAGGTTGGTTGTGGCTCCACCATTATCACCTTTAAGCAATTTGGCAAGTGCAATGTTATACTTGCAAGTTTTGCTTCCAAACAAAGAAAGAGCACCATCATAATCGCCTTCGCGGATTTTGAGGATTCCAAGGTTGTAGTTCATGCTGATTCCACCACCCTGAGCTGCTTCATAACGCGATTTTGCAGTTGCATAATCTTTGTTCCACGATGCAATAACACCCATATTGGCCATAACGATAGGGTTGTTTGGCGAAAGAGCGTTTGCTTTTTCGATGAAAGGAGTAGCATCACTGAGTTTATTCTGTTTCAGCAAGATGTAACCGGCATTATTCCAGAATTTCCAGTTGTCAGCATAGATTTTGGTACCCGACTTGTAAATATTGAGTTGAGTGTTTTCGTCGAGAGTAAGAGTTGCAGCAAAGAGAAGTTCTTCGGCTTTCAAACTGTCGGGAGCTGTGGTTGACAACATAGCAATATTTTCGTCGGTACGCTTAGGTTCGTAACAAACAACCGTGATTTCGGAACGACGCAATGGCTCAAGAATTTGTTCAACTTCAGCATAAATAACAGTCATGTTTTTGATTTCCTGTTCGCGCTGAACTTTATCGGGCTGTGATTTAATCACATTGATAATAGCTTGTTTTTCCTTGATGCTCGATTTTTCGATCGAAGCCATAAAACCTTCGAAATCTTCACCATTGGCTTTAGGGTTAGTGGTGTATTCGCGTTTTACCTCTTCGTATTTTTTCTTCTGATCTTTAGCTTTCTGCTTGTCGAGTTTTTCAATAAACTGATCAACATATTTTTTTGCAGCAGCTGCACGTTCATCAGACAATTTTGCATTGTAAGCTTCTTCACCTTCTGGTGATGCCCAAGCATTGAGATCAATAGTTTTTACTTTCCAACCTTTAGCAATGAAATCTTCAACTTTTTTCAGTATTTCCTTGTTGGCTTCTTCTTTGTTGAGTTTCTGGGTCATGCTAAGATTTGAACTGTTGTAGTCAAAATACAGGTTAGCTTTTTCCGTGATAAGAACTTCTTTTTTGTAACCATGCTCAGCCAGAGTAAGGTCTTCGTCGCGTGCAACACGTTCGCTGGTGTAAATAACACCGTCGGCAAGTTTAACTTCGCCCAATTCAATGGTTTTTTTACCTTTGGTTGCTTTTGCATTAACCACAAGCTCCGAAGCATTCATTTCGGGTTTGTAAGGAATTACATCGGCCCAATTGAACGATCCGCCATCTTTTTTCTTGATAACAGTACCATCAGCTGTTGTAATTTTTTCTCCCTGAACTTTCACGCTCTTGCAAGTATAGCTACCACCTTCCCATTTCAAAACAGGAGTGAATTCAACTACCACTTTTTTATCAAAATACTTGGCTGGGAAAACGCCTTTAACGGCAGTGTTGATCTTGCCACCATGGGTTTCGAGTACTTCAGGAGTTGCCTCGTATTTGACCGTATTGTATTTTTTGGCCATTTTCTTGAGACCACAACCTGACATCAATGCCGCTGACAAAACGAGAGCAACAACAACTTTCAGATTAAGGTTTTTCATAAGTTTGGTTGTTTATTGGTTACTTTTTCTTTGAACTGCAAAAATAGGAATTTTGTACAAATATAGAAATATTTTTTTAGTACGCATTATTTCCCATTTCCTGCTGATGCTGAAAATATTAACGGATTATCGTTGCCATGTCTCCGACAGAACTCCCAGATTACAATGCCTGCACAAACCGAAACATTGATTGAATGCTTGGTTCCGTACTGTGGGATTTCCACTTTTATATTGCAATACTCAAGAACCGGATCCTCTATTCCAAACACTTCATTGCCAAAAACAAGCGCCGTTTTTTCGTGTCCGAAAAATATTTTTTCATCTGAGATGTCTATACTATCATGAGTTTGTTCAATTCCAATAATAAAATATCCCCTGGCTTTAAGCTCCTGTACTGCATCTACTGTGTTTTCATAGTAAGCCCATTTCACCGTTTCAGTTGCTCCAAGTGCGGTTTTCTGAATCTCCTTGTTAGGGGGTGTTGCCGTTATTCCACAAAGTAGAATCTCTCCCACTCTAAAAGCGTCCGATGTACGAAAAACCGAACCCACATTGTGCTGACTCCTTATATTGTCGAGAACAACAACCAGCGGAAGTTTAGAAACTCCCGCAAATTGTTCGGGAGTGAGCCGATTGAGCTCTTCCATGCTTTTCTTCATCCCATTGTTATTTTGATTGCAAATGTAGCAACAATGTTCTGTTTTCAAAAACACACTAGAAATTGCCAAAAGCAAACCCGTTCAGATTACTCGAAAAACTTCATGCAAAGCCCATTTCATGTCAATAGTTGATAAAAATACAAAGTCACACTGAAAAAGAATTTATAATTTTGTTGCAAAGCAAAACTATTGTGACCGACGGAAAAGTAGCAGAAACCCCATTAATGCGCCAATTCAACGAAATTAAGGCCAAATATCCCGATGCTATATTGCTTTTCAGGGTAGGTGATTTTTTTGAAACCTTTGGCGATGATGCTATCCGAGCTTCATCAATTCTTGGCATTACGCTCACCAAACGCGCCAATGGCTCGGGTTCGTATATCGAACTGGCTGGCTTTCCGCATCATTCACTCGAAACTTATTTACCCAAGCTTGTTAAAGCCGGACAAAGAGTTGCTGTATGCGAACAACTCGAAGATCCCAAGCTCACCAAAAAGATTGTAAAACGTGGAATCACCGAACTGGTAACACCCGGCATTGCTTTTTCGGACAATGTTCTTGAACAAAAAAGCAACAATTATCTGGCGGCTGTATTTATGTCGCATCCCACTTCGGGTGTGGCCTTTATAGACGTTTCGACCGGAGAGTTCTTTGTAGCGGAAGGGAACAATGAATATATTGCCCGGCTTCTCCAGAATATGCAACCTGCTGAGGTTTTGGTAAAAAAATCGCAGAAAACAGAATTTACCGACGAATTCGGACCTTTCAACATGTTCAACTTCGACGACTGGGTTTTTGCCGAACAATATGCAAACGATTTGCTGCTTCGTCAGTTCGAAACCGACAGTTTGAAAGGATTCGGTATCGAAAACATGACCCCGGCCATTGTGGCTGCCGGCGCTTGTATTCATTATATCAACGAAACCCGGCAAGACGGCGCTGCCCACATCAAAGCCATTGCTCGAATCGACAACGACGATTATGTGTGGCTCGATCGATTTACCATCCGCAATCTCGAGTTGGTACATTCGTTCAACGAGCGAGGAAAAACACTGCTCAACACCATCGACCGAACTTCGTCACCCATGGGTGCACGCCTCATACAACGCTGGCTTTTGCTTCCGCTTGTCAATCGAAAACAAATCGAAGAACGCCTCAACGCGGTTTCTTGCTTTATCGAAAATACCGACATGGCATACAAGGTACAGCAATTGCTTTCAGGTATTTCCGATTTGGAAAGGCTTTGTGGCAAGCTTGCTGTTGGCAAAATCAATCCGCGCGAGCTTCTCTCTTTGGCCGATTCGACCGATACCACAACAGAAATCGGATTATCAATTCCCGGAGAAGCCAAAGCTTTAAAAAAAATCACAAGCCGCCTCGAAGATCTTACCGAATTAACAAAAGCCATTCGGTTCTACCTGCGCGAAGATGCTCCGGCGATACTTGCCAAGGGCGGTTTTATTGGAAGCAATGTCAATTCCGAACTCGATGAGCTTAGAGCTCTCAGTGCCGACGGGAAAAATTATTTATCGGGCATTCAGCAACGCGAAGCCGCTCAAACAGGTATTGCTTCGCTCAAAATCGGCTTCAACAATGTGTTTGGTTACTATCTTGAAGTCACAAACACCCACAAAGACAAAGTTCCCGAAGAATGGATCAGAAAACAAACACTAACCAATGCCGAACGATACATTACTCCGGAACTCAAAACCTATGAAGAAAAAATTCTAGGTGCCGAGGAAAAAATAATGCAAATCGAACAACGCTTGTATGCCGAATTGCTCGAAAAAGCAATGCGTTATATTAAACCTGTTCAACACAATGCTTCGTTACTGGCAACCATCGATGTGTTTTTGTCTTTTTCACTCATTGCAAAGGAAAATCAATATTGCAGACCTCGCCTCGAAGACAATCTGATAATTGATATTAAAGCTGGTCGGCATCCAGTCATCGAAACCATGCTTCCTGTTGGCGAAAAGTATGTCGAAAACGATGTTTTTGTCGATAGCGATAGTCAGCAAATCATGATTCTCACGGGTCCCAACATGGCCGGAAAGTCGGCTTTACTCCGCCAAACAGCATTAATAGTGCTTATGGCACAATGCGGTTCGTATGTACCGGCACAAAACGCCAGCATTGGACTGGTCGATAAAATTTTCACCCGTGTTGGTGCATCTGATAATCTAACTGCTGGTGAATCGACATTTATGGTTGAAATGAATGAAACAGCCAGCATTCTTAACAACCTTTCGTCACGAAGCCTTATTTTACTTGATGAAATTGGTCGTGGGACATCTACATACGACGGCATTTCCATTGCCTGGTCGATAACCGAATACTTACACAATCATGCATTGTACAAAGCAAAAACACTTTTTGCCACTCACTATCACGAACTCAACGAACTGGCAACATATTTACCCAGAGTTAAGAACTTTCACATTTCGGTAAAAGAAAGTGGAAACAACATAATCTTTATCCGCAAACTCACCCCGGGCGGAACCGAGCATAGCTTTGGTATTCATGTTGCACGCATGGCCGGTGTACCCAAATCAGTCATCGCTCGTGCCGACGAAATTCTTGTTCGCCTCGAAAAAGAACACGGTAGCGACATTTCAGTTGCAGAAACCGGAAAAATAAAAACTGCTGCCGAGCCCTATCAACTCAGTCTTATCCAGCTCGACGATCCGCTACTCGAAAACATTCGCGACGAAATTATCGAAATCGACATTAATACACTCACTCCCGTCGAAGCACTCATGAAACTCAACAGCATCAAAAACATGCTGCTCAAAAACAAAAAAAACTGATTTTTCGAAACAGCAGAATCCAGCTTGGATTTATGCCTCGATAAAAATAAAACAATTGCTATGCTACGATCAATGACCGGTTTCGGTAGGGTTCAGAAAAACATCGGAAATGCTTCGGTATCGGTAATGATACGAACCCTCAACAACAAACAACTCGACTTATCGGCAAAACTGCCGTTTCGCTACAGAGAGCGTGAAAGTGCTATCCGTGATATTGCCACCAAAGCTTTGCAACGCGGGAAAATCGACATCAATATTATTATCGAAGACATGGCCAATATAGATGCTTCGGTAAATAGCATTCTTGCAGGTAAGTATTTCGAAGAATTGTCTTCGTTGGGCAAAACACTCAATCTTGCCCCACCGGCCAATTGGCTTGAAATATTAATTCGCATGCCCGAAGTTGTTGGCTACGGAACTGTAGTTGTTGAAGACGAAGAATGGAACAGCCTTTTCGATCTGGTTCGCAAAGCATGTGAAGCAACCGACGCTTTTCGGGTTTCAGAAGGCGAAGCGCTTACAGACGACCTTGTTCAGCATCTCAATATCATCGAATCGCTCATTCCCGAAATAGAAGCGCTTGATCCGGAACGAAAACAACTCATGCAGGAACGCCTGCAAAAAGAACTCCAGGAATCGCTACCTGATATTCCGGTTGATCAATCGCGCTTGGAACAAGAGCTTTTTTACTACCTCGACAAACTCGATATTTCAGAAGAAAAAGTTCGCTTAAATAAGCATGTTTCCTATTTTCGTGAAACACTTGCTCTCGACAACGGTGAGCCAGTGGGCAAAAAACTGGGTTTCATCACACAGGAAATTGGCCGTGAAATAAACACTCTTGGCAATAAAAGCAACTTTTTCGAAATACAGAAGCGCATTGTTGTAATGAAAGATGAACTTGAAAAAATCAAAGAACAACTTGCCAATATTCTTTAAGCTATGAATAAAGTAGTTATTTTATCGGCTCCAAGTGGTGCCGGCAAGACCACCATTGTACATGCACTGCTTCAGGCTGGACTTCCTCTCGGGTTTTCTATTTCTGCAACCAGTCGACCAGCTCGTGAACACGAAACAAACGGAGTTGATTATTACTTTTTTACAGTTGAAGATTTTAAAGAAAAAATTGCTCATCACGAATTTATTGAGTGGGAAGAAGTATATGATGGTCTGTTTTATGGCACTTTAAAAACAGAACTAGAACGGGTATGGAAATCGGGGCAAGCTATCGTGTTTGACGTTGATGTAAAAGGTGGTGTAAATCTCAAAAAGCATTTCAGCGAAACGGCTCTATCTATTTTTATTCAGCCACCTTCGGTGAAAGAGCTCGAAAAACGACTCCGAAACAGAAAAACAGAAACGGAAGAAAGCATAAAAAAACGTATCGACCGGGCTCGCTATGAGCTTGGTTTTGCTTCACAATTCGACGTTGTTGTTGTCAACGATAACCTCGAAGAAGCTGTCAACAAAGCAAACAATCTGGTGAAGGACTTTCTTGCAAAATAGCTATTCATCTTTACCAAGTATTTTTACCTGTCTATTTCCCCGTACTTGTATCATACAATTTCAGGTATTTGTAATACTTGCCAATCCTTTGGCTGATGCTATCTTTACTTCAAGAAAACAACAACAACGGTTCGTGTTTATTCACCAAACCAAAACCTGTTTTACTCCGAAATCTCGGTAGTTGAATAACAGCAATAAACCAGAACCAAATTAAAGAGCTTCCAACGTGGTGGTGTGGAAACAGAAAAAGTAAGAGTCGCCTGGTAACAGGCGGCTTTTCTTTTTGACCCAAACCCATTCAACAAAAAAAGCCCTCCTTGCAGAGGGCTTTCTGAGCCATGTACCTGAATGAACATCATTATTTGATTACCGTCACATGTCCGATAAACTGATGCTCAAGTCCGGTAACATCTTTCAATACGATCAAGTAAACATAAACGCCTTGCTGTACAATATCTCCCTTGCCGTCTACCCGACCGTCCCAAGCTTTTTCGATATCATGCGATTCAAAGATTTCCTTACCCCAACGATCAAAAATAAACATGGAAAATTCAGTGAAGTCAATATTGAATCCGTATGGCCTGAAGTAATCGTTGTTCCCGTCACCATTCGGAGTGAATGCACTTGGAATAAACTCTTCCCACTTGGGATTGATGATAATTCTGTTACTAACCGAATCGAGACAACCCCATTCATTTTCAACAAAGAGAGTTACCCAGTACTCGCCTTCGGCACTATAGGTATGTGTTGGATTTTGAGCAACACTGATGTTGTATAATCCACTACCCGGGTCATCGAAATTCCAGAGTAAAGTCTCGTTTCCGAGAGACTGATCGTAGAATTGAATTGTTGGGAATTCAAGAGTTGTAATATCGGGCGTGCGCAGGAAACTTGCAATAGGATTCGGATGTACCACAATAAAGCTGGGCTTTTGAATCATATTTTTGCAACCATCTGTCGAAACCACCGACAACCCAACAGTATACGTTCCGGTTTCAAAATATGCATGCATTGGATTCTGAAGGCTGCTACTATTGCTGCTTCCCGAAGCTGGATCGCCGAAGTCCCAGCTCCATGATTGAATTGCAGGTGTAGCCTGTCCGCTGAAATGAACAACCGTTGCCATGCAAATATCAGTTGAATTGGCATTAAAGTCAACAACAGGAATCGGACTTACTGTCACTACCACATCTGCAGCCCCCTGACAACCATACAGATCGACTCCCGCAACAGTATACGTTGTGGTTTGCTCAGGGGTGGCAATTACAATTGCTCCTACATTTGTATTGAGACCTTCGGATGGTGTCCAATCGTAGAGTACAGCTCCCGATGCGACCAATGTTACCGATTCGCCATAACAAAGCTTCGGATTTGTTGGATTTACAACAATGACAGGAGCATTTCTAACATTCACATTGGCGTTGGCAATTCCAATACATCCTTTAGCATCAGTTCCGGTCACCGTGTACGAAGTAGTAATACTAGGCCAAACAAATACCGAGGAAGTAGTTGCTCCAGTGCTCCACTCATAAGCTGTTGCTGTTGCTGAAAATGCTGACAATTGAACGGTGTCTCCCGGACAAATGGTAAAAGTATTAGGATTGATAACAACATCCGGATTAGAATTCACTTGAACAGTTGCTCTGTTTGAACCGGTACAGCCATTCGGATCAGTTCCGGTAACATAATAAGTTGTAGTTGATGGAGGAGTAACATTGATACTTGTAGTGTTTTCTCCGGTACTCCACATGAAGCTGGTTCCCGGAGTGTTACTCGATGCTGTTAGCTCAATACTCATTCCTTCGCAAACTTCGCTTTGACTAGGCGAAATAGCAACTACAGGCAGCGGATTGACAATGACGGTAAATTGAGCTGTATCGATACAACCATTAACATCGGTTCCGGTTACAGTAAACGTTTCTGTACTTTGAGGTGTAACCGTTACCTGAGCAGTGTTGGCGCCAGTACTCCATAAGTATGTAGTTCCAGGATGATTGCTCGATGCTGATAAATCAGCACTTGTTCCATAACAAATAGCCGCGTTATTAGATAAAATATCGACTGTTGGCAATGGATACGTATCTATCTGAATTTCTGCAAATCCTGTACACCCTTCAGCCGTAGTAACAGTGATAGAATAAGTGCTTAAAGCCGATGGAGTTACAACAATCACTGGTGTTGTTTCTCCAGTATTCCACATGTAGAAATCGACAGGAATATTAGTATTACTTGTCAATGTGGCCGAAGAACCTAAACATACAGCTGGAGATGAAGGAATAATTGTAACTATTGGATTGGGATTTACATTTATTGTCACCTCAGCTGTTGAATTACACCCAAGTGGACTTGTAACAGTTACATAATAAATAGTTGTTAAGCCTGGACTCACCATTACCTGAGCCGTTACACCACCACTGCTCCAGTTGAATGTAGATCCGGCAATATCGCTTGTCGCCGTGAGAGTAACACTCTCTCCTTCGCATATAGTCGAGTCGTTAGCAACAACTGTCACAACGGGCAACGGATTCACTACAATATCGATTGTCGCTGTGCCGGTACAGCCGTTTGGTGAAGTACCCGTTACCGTATAACTGGTTGTTACGTTCGGA
>PHDB01000013.1 GCA_002842495.1 Bacteroidetes bacterium HGW-Bacteroidetes-6 | reverse complement strand
CTACATCTGCATTTTGAATAACCTCAGCCGATTGAAGAAGCGAAAGCCTGCCGCATGCATTCACGGTATTAAGCGGTGAAGCTTGCACAATTGTCTCAGCTGCTTCTTTTTCAGAATCACCCCCCAATAAAACCAATTTTAACGGCGATTGTTGTGCGAATTCAATAATCAAATCTACCGGATATCGTTTGGTTGCAAAAGTCCCCCCGATCGCAAAAGCAATGTATTTCTCGGGCAAATCAATTGGAATAATCGTTGTGCTTTTAGGCACAAAAATCCCAAGCCCCTGATAATCGTTGCGAACACCCAAAGGCGCAACCGCCCGAAAGTAGCGATCAACGATATGAATATTTGGAAGGCGGTTTATTTTGAATTTGGTCAGCAACCATTTTCGAAAATTCAGTTTGGGAAAAGTACTGTATTTAGTATGCAAAACCCAGTTAAGCCGTTTACTTCTGATGTTTCGATGCAAATCGATGAAATAGTCGAATTTTTCCATTTTCAACTCAGCTACAATTTCCAACGGCGATTTTTCAATTAAATGAAGTTTGTCAATATCCGGATTATTTTTTAAAATATCGGAATACTTTTTTCGAGTCAGGTAGTGAATTTCCGCATTTTGAAGCTGTTTACGTAAGCAACGTACAACAGGAGTTGTAAGCACAATATCTCCAATAGAACTAATGCGGTAAACAAGTATTTTCATTTTGAAATATGAGAAAAACAATCTGTTTCGAAAACAATCTGCCGTCAAATTCGTTATAAATATAAAAAGTGACTGCTTTGAATAACAAAATTAGTTATTTTTGTCAATCTGCTTCTCTATTATGAAACGACGAAATTTATTTATAATTTTTATTGTGTTGTTCTCGCTGGGAATAGCTTCCACAGCTTGTAAATCGAATAAAAAATACAATCCAAAAAAGTGTAAAACCTGTCCGCATTTTTGATTAATTTCAATTCATACTGGCAGAACTTTACGCTTCTTTGTTTTTAATCGAATTTGCTCGTTTTTGTCATACTGTATTTTCCGAGACACTTCCAGCTTGAATTCGGTTTGGCCAAGAGATAGTCATTTTCAAGAAAAACAACACATATTAAGAAAAAACCGTAGGTTTGTATATTGAATATACTAAGTTATGAAAAAGTTTTTGATTAGTAGTTTTGCATTGTTGTTTACAATGTCTCTTTTTGCACAAATTACCATCACGCAGTCCGACCTGCCTGTGCCGGCGCAGTCATATATTGTCAGCAATGCTGTTGATATGGGTTCACTCGATTACACATCGGGTGGGGCCGCTCAAATCTGGGATTTCTCCACACTTACTCCCAACCGACAGGATACAATTTTGTTTGAAACAACCATATCGTCGAATATACCGGTTACTTACATTGCGTCTTTCAACAATCCGCTCGATCCCGACCACAAAGCCACCGTTTGTGCTGGTCAGGATTACCAAAGCCCCATGCCTACAATAACATTTACCGATGTTTACAATTTCTACAAACTAACATCCGCAGAATTTATTCAGGTTGGAATGGGAGCTACAATTAATTCAGCCCCAATACCAATACAATGGACTCCTACCGATCGAATACTGAGTCTTCCCGCTAATTTTGGCGATATGGACACCTCAAACTCGGCATTTAGTGCCAATATACCAACTCTTGGTTATTATGGCGAAGATCGGATTCGCTACAACGATATCGATGGATATGGAACAGTCATTACTCCTTTTGGGAGTTTCGATGCCCTACGGGTTGTGAGTACTATCCAGATTCACGACACATTGTATTACGAAGCCATGGGAATTGGTTTTCCTGTTGACAGGGTCGAAACCGAATACAAGTGGTTTTCCAATGGGTTTTCAGTTCCGGTAATTTCGGTAATCGAACGCTCGGGCATGGGTGCTGGGGTTACAATAACTTACCTCGATAGTGCCCGATCGCTTGGAGTCGAAGAAGCTTCGTTGTCGCAGATACATATTTTCCCCAATCCGGCCACCGATTATTGCAATTTGAATGTGCCTGAAAATTTATTTCCTGCACAGGTTCAGATTTTCGATGCTTTTGGTCGTTTGGTTATTGATCAAATTACCACCATGCAGCAAATTGATGTTTCTGATTTGCCTGCAGGCTTCTACCAAATTATTCTTGAGAATGGCAATATTCGGACAACTGGCAAACTGATAAAAGAATAAGCGAGTATCTGAAAACGTAATTATTAAATTTCCAAAAACCTCGTTTTGCGTTGAAAAATATCTATTTTTGCGAGTTCGTTAAAAACCAAAAACCAAGACCTATGAAAAAAACAATTATTTTGATGTCGGCTATCGTTTCGGTGGCATTTCTCGTTTCCTGTGGTGGAAGCAAAAAAGAAGACAAAAAAGACGAAGGTAAAACCGATTCAACTGTTGTTGAAGAAAAAGCGCCTGTCAAAGATTTCAATTATTTTAACGCACTGGTTAAAAACCTTAAAATTGAAGGCCTTGAGCTTAGTTCTTCAAATGCATCATCGGATACAACCGACAAATGGTTTTATTATGGCTTCAGTATTAAAGATGCTAAAGAAAAAGGTGCCGACAAAATCAATATCAATGTAGGAAATGTAAAAAAACTTGGGAACAAGGACGATGTTGTTGTTGCCTCGTTGGCCGATTTCGAAAAAGCACAGCGTAGAATGGTCGAGAAAGAAGGCGTTACTTGCTCTGATTTCAAAGAATGGAAAAATGGAGAAGAAGTAATTTATTACTATACTGTCAAAGGTAAATCGGATCAGATGGGTGGACAGAAAAATTACAATCAACTGTTTGCCAGCTACGTATTAGGCGATATGTATTTTTCAATCATGGTTAGTGTTTACGACAACACGGCTTCGATGGAAAAAGCTGAGGAAATTCTCAAACAAATCATGGAAACCATGACAAAGTAATTCAAAACACCATTATGTTTTGGAAAGCCCTGAAATCAGGGCTTTTTTTATTGCACTTAACATAGCGAGCAAAGTAGTGTTTATCCTTTTTGTCATCTGCGATAAACCAGTGAAATTCCGCCAATGTTATCCGATATATTTAACCCGGCAATTATCGAATTGTAATTTTGTACCGGAATCAAATCGAATTTATTTTCGGTAGTCGCCAAAAATATTCCCGGATTCATTTGAGCCAAAACTAAAATGTGAGAGCTTATCGAATACATAAAGCCCAGCGTGTAAGAAACCGAATAATGTATGCTTTGTAAAGAATTTTTCCTAAGATTTAGAACCACGCTTGGATCATCGTTTGTGTAGGCAGTGTAGTCATATGAGAATCCAATGTTCGGCCCATGAAAAAAGGTGAATTTATCAGTTATATTTTTTCTGAATTCCAGCCCACAACCAATACCGCCAGAATATGATAAATACTCAGATCGAAACCCGGTAGAACTGCCAGGGTCATTTACCTGATCGGTAAAAGAAAGCGAAAATGCAGAAAGTTTGAGGAAAGTCTGGTTTTTTAGCTGCACTTTGTAGTCAAACCCTAATTGAATATTACTCAAATCGGTGGGCACAGGCAGCGTAAAACAATATTCTTTTGTTTTTGGGGCGCTTGATTCTTGTGCCTCTAATTGAGTGCAAAAAACCAACAATGCAATAAACGGGATGATGAGTTTTTTCATGATGAGGTGTTTTTTTACAACTCATTAACGAAAAAAAATCATTTTATTTTGATTTATCAAAAATCGTCAAACAATCTTCCATCCGTAACAGGGCGTTTTTTCCCCAGATGGGTGTAAGCCATCGCTGTTACTTCTCGACCCCGGGGTGTTCGCATAAGGTAGCCCTGTTGAATTAAAAATGGTTCATACACTTCTTCAATGGTTCCGGCATCTTCGCCAACAGCGGTAGCAATAGTTGTTAAACCAACCGGACCTCCTTTGAATTTCACAATAATGCTTTCCAGAATGCGGATATCCATTTCGTCGAGACCGTTTTTGTCGATATTGAGTGCGCTTAGCGCATAGTCGGTAATAGGCAAATCGATGTGTCCATCGCCTTTAATTTGTGCAAAATCACGCACACGACGCAAAAGCAGGTTGGCTATACGGGGTGTTCCACGACTGCGTCTCGATATTTCGGACGAAGCTTTGTCGTTGATGGCAATTTTCAAAATACCAGCCGAGCGTTCAATAATACTTTTAAGCGTTTCCGAATCGTAATAATCGAGGCGAGCATTGATTCCAAAACGCGAACGCAATGGAGCAGTAAGCAGACCACTGCGGGTTGTTGCTCCAATAAGAGTAAACGGATTGAGCTTAATCTGAACACTACGCGCATTGGGTCCGGTTTCAATCATAATGTCGATCCGGTAATCTTCCATGGCCGAATATAAATATTCTTCAACCACCGAACTTAAACGATGAATTTCGTCAATGAAAAGAACGTCGTTGGGTTCGAGCGATGTGAGCAAACCAGCTAAATCACCCGGTTTTTCAATCACTGGGCCGCTGGTGATTTTAATATTGACGCCCATTTCGTTGGCCAAAATATGCGAAAGCGTTGTTTTCCCAAGACCCGGAGGACCATGAAGCAAAGTGTGGTCGAGTGCTTCGCCACGCTTACGGGCGGCATGAACAAACACAAGCAGATTGTCGACAACCTGCTTCTGACCTACAAATTCATGAAAATCGGCAGGCCGCAGCACTTTTTCAATTTCGCGCTCCGTTGGGGTTAGGCCCAGCCCTTCGGCATCTAAATTTGGATTGATTTCGCTCATTGGAGACAAAGTTAATAAAAAACCTGTACTATAACAGCAAGCCAACTAGTATGAGTAATAGTACAACCAGGAGGATGACTAAAATGCAACCACCACATCCTTCATCGCTTCGTTTTTTTTGCCTGCCAAGAATTGCTGCTGCCGGAAACAGAATTGGCAGAAGAAATAACCAATAAAAAGAACTTTTTCCTGTAGAAGATGGCTTTGCATCAAATGCATTGAGCACGTTTTTGACCTTGAACGATGGTTTGAAAACTTTTTTAGTTCTCGGAACCGATTCATACATCAGTTGTACATTGGCAATTTCGGTTGAAAAAGTATTGTGTTGCTCCAATTCAGATATCGCTGTTTCTGCTTCGCAACTCAACACTTTGGGCTGAATCAAGTTAATTGCTTTTTTATGTGCAATAGCTTGCTGTTCAAATCCCTCGCTGTTTGCTGCTACCTTATTCACATATCTAAACTGTGGACGCAGATTGCTGCACGATTGTAAAATCACGAAAACTGCCACAAGCAAACACAATTGTAAGTTTATTTTCCAACTCATGATAATGCTATTATTAAAATCGTGTCAAAAATACGGCTTTTGCTGTTTTGATGATGCATATTGTTCTGGAAAATTTTCAAAGCAGTATTCAGTAAATGTTCGCATTATAATCATAATGTATATGCATCAGAACTCTCGTCAACTGCCTGCTCCATCACCTTCTGCGACCAAACCCTCATAAGGTTTTCACATCTGGTTCGGCAACAACCTAGTGAGGGTTAAAGCGGGCTGTCCTCCCCCTGCTCCCCCTGCCCAATGCTTTCAGCATTGGAGATAGGAAGTATCGTGTGGGTTAAAAGATTCACACCAGCTTACAAAAGAAACCACTCATAATCAAAAAATCGTATTTTAGATATTGAAGCCCTATTTCATTTGAACAATTCAACTATGAAAGAGTATAGCCTGCGAAGAGTAGTGAGATTTTTGTACAAGTTAGTATTCGTTTTGATAGTACTTTATTTGGCCTATCTTTACTAGTTGTCTGAAGGTTTGGCTATATCATTAATTTCGCAAGAAAAAACACTCAATTTGATTCTATTGATTATTGTTCCCTTAGTACCTGTTGCTTTAGCTGTTTCATTCTATTTTATCATGAAAAAGAAAAGCAGAAGATAAATCTCCAGCACTGTTAACTATTTTTTATTGGCTGTTTTGTGTAAATGATTAATTTTGCAGATTCAAAATTGACAAAAATCAATAAGATGAGTTTTCGTATTGTTGTATTAGCCAAACAGGTACCCGATACCCGCAACGTCGGAAAAGATGCTATGAAGGCCGACGGAACGGTAAACAGAGCTGCATTGCCTGCCATTTTTAATCCTGAAGATCTGAATGCTCTTGAGCTTGCTCTGCGAGTGAAAGACCAGATTGATGGCGCTGAAGTGATTATTGTAACCATGGGACCTCCCCGCGCTGCCGATATTATTCGGGAATCGATGTATCGTGGCGCCGATAGTGGCATTCTGATTACCGACCGTCGATTTGCCGGTAGCGATACACTTGCCACCAGTTATGCTATCAGCATGGCTGTTCGTAAATTATTTCCCGTAAACATTGTTATTGCCGGCCGCCAGGCAATTGATGGCGATACAGCTCAGGTAGGTCCTCAGGTAGCCGAGAAATTAAATTTTCCACAGGTAACTTATGCCGAAAGTATCGAAGCCGTCGATGCAAATGCCATTACCATCAAACGTCGTCTTGAACGAGGAATCGAAATTGTAAAACTTCCTTATCCTTCGGTAATTACTGTTCATGGTTCTGCTGCACCTTGTCGTGCACGTAATGCAAAACGATTGCTCAAATTCAAGAAAGCGCGTACGCTCACTGAGCTTCAGGAAGAATCGATGGATTATGGTGATTTGTTCGAAAATCGTCCTTACCTCCGCATTCAGGAGTGGAGCGTCGAAGACATTGAAGCCAACACTGAATATTTGGGGCTTAGCGGTTCGCCAACCAAAGTGAAAAAAATCGAAAACGTTGTCTTCACTGCTAAAGAATCGCTGGTAATGGATGGCAAAGACGAAGAACTCGATAAGCTGATGAAAACCCTCATCGATGCACATATTATTGGTTAACCTTAAAAAGAACTGACCGTGAACAACGTATTTGTATATTGCGAATTAACCGAAGAGCTTTCAATAGCTGAAGTCAGCATCGAATTATGCTCAAAAGGACGCAAACTGGCCAACGATTTAGGCGTTAAACTCGAAGCTGTACTTATTGGGAATGTTGGCGAAGAGATTGTTTCCCAATTATCACCTTTGGGTGTCGATGTACTCCATCTTGCTCAGGATAAACGATTCAGCCCTTATACCACTTTACCACATGCAGCAATTGTCTGTGGTATTTTTGGCAAAGAAAAACCCGAAATTGCACTATTTGGAGCAACATCAGTTGGACGTGATCTCGCTCCTCGTGTAGCATCTGAATTGCGCTGCGGGCTAACAGCCGACTGTACTTCGCTTGAAATTGGGAATCATACCGAAAACAAAACAGGAAAAGAATACACCAATCTATTGTACCAGATTCGCCCTGCTTTTGGTGGAAACATTATTGCAACTATCATCAATCCCGATACACGCCCTCAAATGGCAACAGTTCGCGAAGGTGTGATGAAAAAAGAAGTGGTTTCGGGCAACTACAACACCGAAATTAAAAAGATTGATACTGAACAATTTCTGAAGCCAGAACATTTTGCCATCGATATTATCGAACGACATATCGAAGCTCAAAAAATCAACATCAAAAACTTCAACATTATTGTAGCTGGAGGTTACGGCGTTGGAAGCCGCGAAAACTTCAAGCTTTTGTTCGATCTGGCTGATGTGCTTGGTGGCGAAGTTGGAGCCTCACGCGCAGCTGTTGATGCAGGCTTTGTTGAACACGAACGTCAGATTGGTCAAACCGGCGTTACCGTACGTCCGAAGCTTTATATTGCCTGTGGAATCTCTGGTGCAGTTCAGCATCGCGCAGGCATGGCCGAATCAGCAACAATTATCAGTATCAACAACGATCCGAACGCCCCCATCAATCATATTGCCGATTACGTTATCAATGGCGATGTGCAGGATGTAATTCCCAAGTTGATTAAATACTACAGGTCGAACTCCAAATAACAGCCATCATGGAAAATTTTTATAACGACAATAAAACACTCCGCTATCATTTGTTTCATCCATTGATGGAGAAAATAGTCAATGTACGCGAAGATGGTTTTGCCGAAAAAGATTTGTACGACTATGCTCCGCAGGATTTCGAAGATGCAATGGATAACTTCGATAAAGTTCTCGAAATTGTTGGTGAAATTGCCGGCGAAGTGATTGCCCCGAATGCAGAAAGTGTTGACCACGAGGGACCTCATATCGATAATAATCGCGTCATCTACGCCCGTGGAACTGCCGAAAATCACCAAGCTCTGGTCGATGCAAATCTTGCCGGAATGGCATTGCCACGCAAATTCAACGGCTTAGGGCTTTCTATTTTGCCTTTGGTAATGAGTAACGAAATTGTGTCGCGAGCCGATGCCAGCTTTTCCAACATTTGGGGCCTCCAGGATTGTGCCGAAACGCTCAACGAATTTGCCTCCGAAGAAATTAAGCAGGAATTTTTGCCATTGTTCAATGAAGGAGCCACAGCAGCTATGGATCTTACCGAACCTGATGCGGGGAGCGATTTGCAGGCAGTCCAACTCAAAGCCACTTTTAGCGAAAAAGACAATACCTGGTATCTCAATGGAGTAAAGCGTTTTATCACCAATGGCGATGCAGATATTTCACTCGTATTGGCTCGTTCCGAGGAAGGGACTACCGATGCCCGAGGATTGTCTCTTTTTGTTTACGACCGTAAGGCCAATGCAATGACAGTGCGCCGTATCGAAAATAAGCTCGGAATCAAAGGCTCGCCTACATGCGAATTGGTATTCCGCAATGCTCCCGCTAAATTGGTTGGCGAACGCCGCATGGGGCTCATCAAATATGTAATGTCGCTCATGAACGCAGCACGTATTGGTGTTTCGGCACAAGCTGTTGGAATTTGCGAAGCAGCTTGCCGCGAGGCCGATGTTTATGCCCAGGAACGCGAACAATTCGGAAAACCCATAGCTCAATTTGCGCAGGTTTATGAAATGCTTTCGCTCATGCGGGCAAAAACCGATGCAGCTCGCACACTTTTATATGAAACAAGTCGCTATGTCGATTTGTATAAAGGACTAATACACCTCAGTGAGCATCGCAAACTCGAGCCGGAGGAACGCAACGACATGAAGCATTATCAGAAGCTTTCCGATGTTTTCACACCCATTACAAAGCTTTTCACAACCGAATACTCCAATCAGGTTACATACGACTCGCTTCAGGTTCATGGTGGCTCGGGCTACATGAAGGATTATCCGGTTGAACGTCTCTACCGCGATGCCCGTATTACCAATATTTACGAAGGGACTTCGCAACTGCAGGTTGTTGCAGCAATTCGTGGTGTCATCAATGGAACCTATCAGGCTTGGATGGAAGAGAAAGCGGCGCAAATGAAGGTAAAACCCGAATTGCAGTACCTCATGGATACGCTCACGAAAATGACCGATCAGTATGTGAAGACAGCTGAAAAGGTTAAAGAAACCAACAGCGCTGAATTACTTGATTTTCATGCACGCAGGCTTGTTGAAATGGCCGGACATATTATTCTTGGCTATTTACTCACTTGGGATGCTAACCGCGAGCCACAATTCACCAAATCGGCCGATATCATAGTTCGCCATGGGCGCGCCCAGAATATTGCCGCTGCACATTATATCAACAGCGTCACTGAAAAAGATCTCGGAATGTATATTGTAAGCAAATAGCTCCAATTTCATTTTGAACAAAAGCTCCTTTAAATATTTAGAGGAGCTTTTTTATTATAAAAAATATTTATTTTGAACAAAAAGTGTATTTATATCATGCTGTGCCTATCGAATCATGATTGCTATTTCCCTGTAAATTATCATCTGTACATTGCAAAACACCCCTACATCGACAACTTAGCTTCTGTTTGCTGATAATAGTTATCTTTGAACGGGAAAACAGCAATCAATGAACCAACACAATTGCTTTTCGGGCAAAACATTTATTTCCTCGGGGTTTCCAAACCTGACCCCTCGCGATGCATACGAAATTCTTAGCCAAGGCAAAGCTATTCTGCTCGATGTTCGCGATCCAGCTTTTGTAGCATTTAAACAATTCGATGTTCCAGAGGTGCTAACATGTCATTACAAATTACTATCGGAATTTATCATTCATTTACCTGCTTCTCGTCCATTGATTATCGCGGATGCAGTCGGACTTTTTAGCAACGAGTCAACTAAAATGCTTATTGAAGTTGGTTTCAGCAAAGTTGCGAATCTTGCTGGAGGCATGGTTGAATGGGAACGAGACGGTTTGCCTGTCGTTACAAATATCAACGAACGCCTTAGTGGAAGTTGTGTTTGTCAACTTCGACCCCGCGAAAGGGAATAAAAAAGTGCGAAACCATGATGACTCCGCACTCTACAGAAACTCCATTGCTTACATATTTCTCAATTGCTCTTCATATTTCACTTTATCGATTGGCGAAATATCTTGCGGATAAGAACGAAATTCTTCAGGAATCGTTGGATCATTGGAATCTGGATACAGATTCGGATCGCCGTACCCTTCATTGACGGTTTCCAAACGTAGGTTTTCATAACCCTTACGCTTGGCTACCAAACGCCAGTCGAATTCAGCATTGCTTGTTCCTCCATTATTTTCGACAACTTCAAAATAATTATTCTTTTTGACAATGTGAACATTATTGGGAATCTCATCCACAAGCTGAATAAAGACTTTATACGGATTATTTTCATCAATCAATATAGTTTCTAAAAACAATGGGTCGATATTGATAACAGCACGACCATTAACAAGATGAGCTGTTCCATAATCTTCAAAATAATTTTCGGGCGACTCAACACAATACAGTGCCTTGGGACCTTCTGTGGTTCTTACAACACACGATTTGGTTCCTGAGCCAGCCAAACCATTTCCGTAATAAATACCTCGGGCCGAAGTACCAATGAGTCCATAGTTTGTGGCAGTAAAACACGTTGTTAGTGTTCCTACTGTTGAAGTATAGTAACCCACAACTCCAGCCGATTGTGTTCCCGACTGCGAAGTACGACCCAAAACACCAGTACAATAATTTGCTGCACCAGGTGTTGCAGCCTGCCAGCCATAAATACCTTGCTGCCCATTCGACGAAGAACCTGTGGCCACAACTTCACCAATAACACCTACCACCGGCCACGAGGAGTTTGTTCCCGATGAATTACCAAGCCCGATTCCACGAAGTCCGGCATCAAGCGTTCCTATTCCAGTGAATCCATTGTATGCACTTCCGAAAGCATATCCACCCGAATAAGTAACGTTATCGGTCGCTGTAATGGTTCCATCTGTTCCAACATCAATGAAAGGGTACTGATCCCAGGTGAAATTAGGAGCACTTGTTGAAGGAACTCCTGAACGGTGCATTACTGCACCAACTGTGCCACCTCCAAAGAAAGACCCTTTCGAATTGCTTCCATCGTAGTAAAAAGCCCAGGTTTGACCTGCATCATATACTTTAGCATTTACATTGTACATCGGCTGAATAAATGCCGCCGATGTTGGTCTGATCCACCATTCAACGTTTCCAGGAACTGTTGGAGGTTGCGCAAAAGGCGACCATACTCCTCCACTATGCTTGTATTCGAGTACTCCTCCATTGTCGCGGAAACCATATCCACTTGCACCAAAAATGGTATTGAAATTCATATATTTGTTTGTTCCACTTGCCGCAATACCTTCGCTATGGACAGAAAACTGCTGCCCATTAAGTTGAGTGTAAATATTCAACTGATTATCGGCAGCAAGAATTATGCGTGCGTCGTAATCAGAAGCATCATCGTTAGAAAAGTCAATATATGGAGTTCCCAACGATGTTCCAGATCTTATTTCAACACCAACATTGTTGTCGTTTCGCACAACAAACTGGTTTTCACCAGAAATTGTCACATCAAGAACTCCTTCTGTTGTGGGTGTCTTTATCCCAACATTTCCGCTACCATCAATAATAAAACGCGGATCGCCTGTTGGGAGCATGTCTTCGTCGTAAACCCTCAGAATATCTGCGTCGCCTGGAGACCAAATAACAGCATTGTTTCCGTTGGCAAAAAACCCTCCGCATTCACTACCACTTGCACTTCCTTCTATCCATATTCCAGATGAGCCACTATTGGGTTGCCAGCCATTCGCTCCCCCCATTATTCCAGTTGAACCATAATGTACAATCCCATAGTTGGCAGCTGTAACATACATATTAGCACTAACCAAGGAATTTCCTGCAACATTCAACTTCTGCGATGGCGATGCTGTACCAATCCCCACATTTCCTGCCGATGAAACACGCATCCATTCGGTATTGTTGGTTTTAACAACAAGGTCGCGTGCATCGGTTGTGCCAAGAAAATCGGTTCCGGGTGTTGTGCCAGCGTTTCCGCTCAACAACCAAGGTTTTCCATTACTGACATCAAATATTCTAGCCCAGTAAACACCAGTCCAGTAATAGTACCCAGGTGTCACATCGTTTATTGTCGATGTATTGAAAACAATTAAACTTGTTGCAGGTGCAGTTACCGGCGCAGCCACGGTTGTTTGAGACAACGCAACCCTTGGAATCAATAGCCCCTTTGTGGTTGATTGAATTTCGAGCATACACGATGCTGCCGGAGTGAATGCAGTCGTTCCAATACCAACACTTTGTGAAAAGCTTATCTGGCTAAGTGCCGAAAGCAAAACAGCAATAACAACCCCTTTAATTTTCATAATTATGATATTTTGGTTTAATAATGCGAGATTGTTTTACACACCACTGGCTTTCCGAAAAACATACAAACATCTATATTAGTCAATAAATTTGATCAATTTAGACGCATTCAACAACCATTGATAAGTAAAAGCACTATCACCCCCAAGTGATAATATAAAAACTACTGCAAAAGTATAAAAATATACATTAAAACAATAATATTTTTATCGAAGCTCTACATTGTCAATACTAAACCCCCCATTGCCATGAATTGACACATCGGTTGTTAATCTGAATCTAAGCTGAGTAGCTGTGGCTGGAATAGCTATCCCCGAAGCATGACCGCTTCCGGTTCCTTGAAAAGCACCCCAAACTGTCACCCAGGTACTTCCGTTGTAATAATCAACATAGACATGATCGCAGCAACTTTCGGTAGCGTATTTGTAATCGAATGAAAGTGTTGCTGCTGCAATAAGAGTAAGATTTATGGTTGCTGTGTAAGTCATATTGTCTGCTGCATCAAACATTCTTAAGTACTGGCCAGACCTAACAACCGGAGCTGTGCTGACAACAGTTGTATTCACAGCATCACTTCTGGTCCATTCATTTGTGTTAAAACCTCCTGTCCAATTTTCATACATTAAAATATCAACACCACTACTGCTACCTGCCGAAGCCCAATAAGCCGGGCCAGTTCCATTCGATGTAAGCACCTGCCCAGCAGTACCAAAACTTCCGTTTGCCTGCAAGGCTCCTTCAATTGCAACATTACCACTGAAGTATCCTGCATAATTACTACTCAGCGACGAGCCCTCATTGAACGCACTAAATCCTTCCACAACGCCAAGAACAGCCACATTGTATCCGGCAGTGGTTGTTACATCTCCTTTTACACCAATGTTTGTTCCGCCATTGCTCGCATAACCCAAAACACCCCAGTTGCGTGCACTTCCAGAACCGACTGAAGTGGCCTGCCCGTACAAACCGCGTCCCATACCGTTGCTAGTGTTGCTAATAGTCCCGGAAACACCATTCACAATATTTGGCCATGGGTTCGTTCCCGTATTCAACACATACAATCCGGTTCCAACTGTCGATGTATAGCTTACTTCAACTTTGTTTGCAGCAGCAGGAGTAGCTGTTCCTATGCCTACACGCCCCGTAGATGTCACCCGAACCCATTCGGTATTATTAGTCTTAATTACCAAATCCCGCGCATCCGTTGTTCCTAAGAAATCGGTTCCCGGAACTGTTCCCGTGTTTCCGCTAAGCAGCCATGGCCTAATACTTGTTGCATCAAGTATCCTTGCCCAGATAGTGCCGGTCCAATAGTAATAACCGGGTGTTACATCGTTAATGGTGGCCGTGTTAAAAACCATCAAGCTTGTTGCAGGTGCAGTTACCGGTGCCGCAACAGTTGTTTGAGTCAGTGCAACACGTGGAATCAACAAGCCTTTGTTGGTTGACTGAATTTCGAGAATGCTCGATGCGGCTGGCGTAAACACAGTCGAGCCAATTCCCACACTCTGAGCCCAGGAAACCTGACTCATTGTCAATAAAATTAAAACGATTGCAGTAAATTTTCCACTCATGTTCAATTTGTTTTAATGATGCTTAATTTTCGGATTTGCTTTTTCGAACAAAAACCCCACTCCGCACTAGAAATCAGCGCGTTGCGGCAATAAATAGCCTCATACAAAACAAACGGGAAGTATCATCACCCCAAATGATACTGTTCTGCAAATATACATATTTAATCTATAATCATATAATTGCAAAAAACTGTACACAGAATGGATGCTCGATTCTTTTTTTTAATTCTATTAAACCCTTACAAATTCTCCAACAAAAAATTCGTCATTTTGTTGTACAAATGGTAGCGAGTGTATCCACCATAAATACCATGGTTTTTGTTGGGATACATAAACATCTCAAAATCTTTGTTGGCATTCACTAAGGCCGAAATCAAATCCATGCTGTTTTGCACATGAACATTGTCATCGGTGGTTCCATGAACCAGAAAATATTTTCCCTTTAGTTTCTTCACAAAATTAATAGGCGAGTTCTTGTCATAGCCATCTGCATTCTCCTGTGGCGTACGCATGAAACGCTCAGTATAAATATTGTCGTAGTAGCGCCAGTTGGTTACAGGAGCAACGGCAATTCCTGCTTTAAAATAGTCGGCTCCTTTGGTCATACACAGTGTACTCAGGTAGCCGCCAAAACTCCAACCAAATGCACCAATGCGACTTTTATCAACATAATCGAGCGAGCCCAAATATTTTGCAGCTTCAATCTGGTCCTGAACTTCGTATTTGCCAAGTTGAAGATAGGTGCATTTTTTGAATTCTTCACCACGACCACCTGTCCCACGATTATCGACCGAAACAACGATGTATCCTTTCTGAGCAAGCATTTCAAACCAGGCAAAGTCGAAGTAGCCAAAACTATTTTCTACAGTATTTACACCAGGACCTCCATACATGTACATTAAAACCGGATATTTTTTCCCGGCTTCCATATTGGCCGGTTTTATCATCCAACCATTGAGTTCAACATCCTCAGTGGTTTTAAAACTGAAAAATTCCTTTTTGGTAAAACCATATTCTGTCATTTTTTCGTTCAGCGAAGCATTGTCCTCGAGAACAACCAATGCCTTGCCGGTATTGTCACAAATGGTGTATTTGGGAGCTGTATTGGCATCGCTGAAATTGTCGATATAGTACGAAAAATCGGCACTAAAGCTGATGCCGTGAGTTCCTATTTCCTTTGTTATTTTTTGCTTTTTGCTTCCATCCAGATTGACCGAGTAGAGCATAATATTCATGGGACCGTCTTCGAAAGAGGTAAAATACACAACACGATTTTTTTCGTCAATACCAAGCACTGTAGAAATATCGAAATCACCTGTAGTGAGCTGTTTGATTAGTTTTCCCGTCATGTCGAAATAGTAAATCTGGTTGTAGCCTGCTTTTTCAGAAGTAAACACAAAACCAGTCCCATCTTTCAGAAATGTAGTGTTGTCGGTTATATCAACATAACACTTGTTCTCTTCGGAATACATAACTGTCGATTTTCCTGTGGATGCATCGGTCAACAAAATATCGAGATGATTCTGCAACCTGTTCAAACGCAAAATGGCCAGTTTCCCGGGCTGATAAGTCCATTCAATTCTCGGAATATACTGGTCGGTTACGGAACCAACATCCATTTTCACCGACTTACCAACAGCAACATCATACATATATATATCCACCAGTGAATTGTCTTCACCGGCTTTCGGATATTTATATTTGTATTCTTCGGGATACAGTTCGCCATGATAAGTGAGCGTGAATTCCTTCACACCTGATTCATCCATGCGGTAATAGGCAATGTATTTACCATCGGGCGACCACGAAAAACCTTTTGTAAAACCAAATTCTTCTTCATAAACCCAGTCAGTTGTGCCATAAATAATTTTATTCCATTCGCCATCGGTTGTGATAGCTGTTTCTTTAGCGGATGCAATATCCATTACATATAAATTGTTGTCGCGAACATAGGCGACTTTTTTCCCATCGGGGCTAAAATCGGGTAGCCTTACATTTCCTTCGCCTGGAATTTTCACCAATGCTTTGGTGCTCATGTTATATACAAAATAATTTCCTTTTACACTGTGGCGGTATATGCCTTCCACATCGGTTCCAACTATCAATAGTGAGGCGTCGCTATTGAACGAATACTCATCGATGGTAATAGAAGAACCCTCCCATTTCATTTCGGAACCGGCAACAAGCGACTTCACTTCTTCACCGTCTTTGAACGAATATAAAACAATGGAATTCTTTTCCAACACTGTGTACGATTTTCCATCGGGATAATTCTGAATATCGGTTATCGATTTAGGATAAAAAACATAGGTTGCCCAAATATCGGCAATTGAGATGTCTTTTTGCGAATACGCCTGATGTGGTACTACAACCCACGAAATCAGAACTACAAGGAATAATCGAACGAATAATACTTTCATGATTGGAAATTTAAGCCAAAAATACAGAAAAAATATGCCACAAACCAAAAAAATCGCCGAAAACTGATTGAACACCGCCCAAAACTGATGATACCATGAACAACGGGTTGGCCTAGTGTATCTTTACTACATAATTAATCACATAAGAATCCCGTAACCCTATATACATATATCTTCCTGGTGCTTTGTTCGTAAAACCCGAGGCTGTCTGTTCAACGACAGCCTCTTTTTTGTTTACATTCAATTGTTTTGTTCTTGAGTGAAACGAAGAAAATTCGTAAGTTTGACACCGAATTAGAAGCAACTCTATATGGACTCACAAAATGTTATTTCGTGCGGGAATGCCGGACCCAAAGTTCGCTCCGATTGCCGCATTTCGTTTGAACAAACCACAAGTGGTGGTATTCAAATTGAACTCAAAAGCAAGGTAAAAACAATGTATGGCGATAATATTCTGAAACTGACTAATGAAGTTGTCGGTTTTTATGGGATTGAGCATTGCAATATTCTTATTGAAGACGCTGGAGCTCTATCGCTTACACTTGCTGCCCGTCTCGAAGCCGCTATTCGTAAAGCAACAGGTTCCGAGAAAGAATTTTTACTTCCCGTTTTACCACAAAACAACTACAAAACCGAGAAGGATCGTTATCGCTTTTCAAGACTTTATTTGCCTGGCAATTCGCCTCAGCTTTTTATTAATGCTGGTATTCATCACCCCGACGGGATAATTCTCGATCTGGAAGACGCTGTTGCACACGATAAAAAATACGAAGCAGGTTTTCTGGTTCGAAACGCATTACGCAATGTCGATTTTTACGGATGCGAGCGAATGGTCCGGATTAATCAGATTCCACGCGGCCTCGACGACCTGCCTTTTATTGTAAATCATGGAGTACATCTTATTCTTGTTCCCAAATGCGAAAGTGCAGACCAACTTCATCAAGTAAACAATCGCATTCAGGAATTGCTCAACGATAAAACACGCAAAATATGGCTTATGCCCATTATTGAAAGTGCATTGGGTGTAATGCGTGCATACGAAATTGCTTCGGCAGCCGATAATGTAGTTGCATTGGCAATTGGCCTCGAAGATTTTACAGCCGATATGGGCATTCAGCGCACCCGCGAAGGCGGAGAGTCGTTTGTTGCCCGAAACATGCTTGCAATGGCCTGCAAAGCATCTGGAATTGCTGCAATCGATTCGGTTTTCAGCGATGTTGACGATTCCGAAGGTTTAATCAATGCTATTAAGGTTTCCAAATCGCTTGGATTTACCGGAATGGGCTGCATTCATCCGCGACAGATTCGGATTATTCATGAGTTTTATGGTCCCGAAGATGCCGAAGTTGAAAAAGCCAAAAAAATTGTACTGGCATTCGACGATGCTACTGCACGCGGGCTTGGCGTGGTTTCTCTCGGAAGCAAAATGATAGATCCACCCGTTGTGAAACGCGCAATAACAACCATTGACGTGGCTATAAAAACCGGAAAATTAAATGCAAATTGGAAAGAGGAGGTGAATAATGAAGTACGATAAACTAGTTCGCAATTCGCTGGGCCGTTTAGTGCCAACAGTAGTTAACGGTGTTGAGCAAGTGCCATTTATGGGCGTTGGTAAATACCGACCCTCGGGAAATAAAGCTGCTCGTCCAATCGTAAGTGCTGCCGATTTTCCGGCCGACGGCAATAAAGTTCTTTCTGGTCTTAAAGAAGCTTTGATCAAGTCTGGTTTACGTGATGGTATGACAATTTCGACGCATCATCATTTTCGTAATGGCGACCTTATAGCCAATCAGATTTTTGACATTGCAGCCGAAATGGGAGTAAAAAACCTGGTATGGTTTCCAAGCGCCAGCTTTGAATGTCATTCGCCGCTGTTGAAATATCTCGAAGATGGCACCATTCATCATATCGAAGGCTCTATGAATGGCTCGTTGGGGCGTTTCACTTCTTCCGGGAAGATGCAGGGAATGGGAGTTCTTCGTTCGCATGGTGGTCGCTATCAAGCTGTTCAGGACGGTGAAGTTCATATTGATATTGCTGTTATAGCAGCACCAACAGCTGATTTCTTTGGAAATGCCACTGGCGACCGCGGTCAGGCTGCCTGTGGTTTATTAGGCTTTGCACTGGCCGATTCAGAATATGCCGATAAAGTGATTGTGGTAACCGATAATCTCGTTCCATTTCCGTGTATTCCATGGCAAATTCAGGGAAATAATGTTGACCATGTTGTAGTTGTTGATAAGGTTGGAATTCCTGAAAAGATTGTGAGTGGCACTACCGAAATAACCCGTAGTCCTGACCGATTGCTACTGGCCGAATGGTCGGCCCAATTCTGCGAAGAAGCAGGCCTTATCTATGATGGCTTTTCATTTCAGGCAGGAGCTGGTGGTACCGCATTAAGTATTGGAGTATATTTTGCTGAAATTCTTAAACGTAATGGGTGGAAAGCCGCCTTTGCCCGTGGTGGTTCGAATAAGTATCTGGTTCAAATGCTCGAAGAAGGCTATACCAAATTTATTCTCGATGGGCAAACTTTCGATTTAGAAGGTGTGCGTTCTATGCGCGAGAACTGGAATCATGTAAATACCTCGCCATTTACTTCATACAATTATCACGGAAAAGGATTCTTTGGGCAATTTGTCGACATAGTGATACTTGGAGCTACTGAGGTTGACCTAAATTTCAATGCTAATGTTGTGACCCATAGCGATGGAGTGCTGCTTCATGGTATTGGCGGATGGCAAAACACTTTGTTTGGCAAAACAACCATTTTGCCGGTACCTTTGTTCCGCGATCGTATGCCCGTGATTCTCGATGAAGTAACAACCATTACCGGCCCGGGCGAACTCATTGATGTGATTGTGACTGAACGCGGAATTGCAATCAACCCTCTTCGAACCGACCTGATTGAAAAAATGAAAGGCAGCAATCTGCCCATTAAAACTATCCAGGAATTACAAGCCGAGGCTGAAGCTATTTGTGGCAAACCAGCCAAGCCAAAACTTACCGATGAGCCTGTTGCCGTTATTAAATGGGTTGACGGAACCATTATTGATACTGTTTGGAAATTGGCGGAATAATATTGTTACCATTTTTCATACTTATTTTCGATAATAAAAAAGGATGAGCATTTGCTCATCCTTTTTTGTTGTGTGTTGTCAATACGTTCTATTGAATCACCGACAACCTACGAGTAAGAACCACATCTTTGTATTCGAGCGTGTAGAAATAAATTCCCTGCTCGAGATTAGATACGTCGAAACCGAAGGTGTTTTTGCCTGTTTGGCCGCTCAGCTGAGTACTCAGTATTTGTTCACCCAGTGTATTGCGCAGCGTGATCACACAATTGCCCGGTTCAGGTAGTGTAAAGCTGATTTCGGTTTGAGCTGAAGCTGGGTTGGGGATATTTTGCATTAATACAACACCGCTTTGCGAGATATCTTCGATTCCAACTAACGTAAGATCAACACAAGTAGTGTCATTGCTTTTGTAAGGATCGCCACTAAGCAATGTGTAGGAGCACAAGCTGTAATCGACTGCTGGTCCTGGATACTTTTGCGTAAAAGTATAAGTGGTTGTATCGCCAGGATTGAGTGTCCCGGTCCACGTTCCGTTTTGTGGAGGATATCCGGTATTAAGTCGATATGCTAATGGAATTGAATGCAATGTATCTGTTCCGAAGTTTTCAATCCTCACTTGGACTGTAGTTTGAACACCTGTCTGTGTTGCCCCAACAGGAGAAACCACATCTACAACACCTGCATCTATTGCAACGGCAGGAGCCAGAATTTTAATATCATCAATGGCAAAGCCGTTGTATGTTGTTGAGCTATTCGACTTAAATCCGAAGCGGAATTTCACCGTGCTGTATCCAGCAACTGCATCCAACTTAATAAACGCCGGAGTCCATCCGCCTGAATTGATTGTCCATCCAGGGGTTCCTGATGCATATGAATCGAACCAGTTGTAGCCAATCGGGTCGTTGATGTCGCCCAACGAAGCCCATGTTGTTCCATTGTTGTTTGAATACTGAACATAACCACCATCTAGATTTTCTTCAGCGTCAATCCAATAGTAGAATGTAAGATAAGCATCGTTAATTCCAAAGAAACTCATTGATGGAGTGTAAATGAAACCAGTAGCTGAGTTAGGGTAATTTCCTGCAAGAACAGTAGCCCAAACACTGTCGGGGCTATGTGCAGTATTGATTGTTGTTGCTGTAGGAACACCATGTTGCCATAGAGCTGGTGCATCTGTATAAAGCATTGTTCCATCTTCCATGTCATCTTCAAACATAGTGAAAGGAGGAAGTCCATAAAACTGTGAACATTTTTCGTCATTAAAAGTGTTCGAGTCAAGAGAAAGAACTGTTTTAACACAAATGTCGTTCAGACCTGCAGCAACAGTTAGATCGGGCAGTGTTACTGTTGTTGTATTACCAGGAAATAAAATTCCTGTCCAGGTATAATTCACAACTGGATTTGCATTGTGTGTATATTCCATTGGGATTGAATACAACGTGTCTGTCCCAAAGTTCTTAATTTCAGCAATAACAGGAACCAAGGAAGCTTCCGACTGAATATAATCGGGCTCAATAATACTAATCACACCAGCATCGTTATGAATTACAGGAGCAATTGTGATTGTGTAATCTTCAGTTTCTCCATACCCATATGTTCCGCAAGGAAGAACAGATGAGGCGGTTCCACCTTCCATCACAACAACACGCATTCTGGTATTTCCCAATGTTGCAGAAGCTGGGACAATTACGGTTCCTGTAAGTGTTGTTGTAGCAATAGATGTATAACTACCACCAAAAACAACTTCGCCTGGTTCAGTGAAAACACCATCGCGGTTAAAATCAATATAAACCTCGCAATAGCCCGAATAATACGAAGCTGCATCATCTATTTCGGTAATTGAAATTGGGTACGTTCCACCCGGAGCAATGTTTCCTGGAGTGACCGATGTAGAAAAATCGGAGTAGGTACCATTATGGGGGGCAGGTGATGTATTGTCGATCCCCGCAAAAGTTACATTACTTATATCTTCATCAACAGTATAGGTCGCTGCCGAAATACAATAAATCAACGGACTGTTGGTAACCGATTTGTATGCTGTATCGTTGATGTTTGTTACATCTCCGGTCAACGAAGTGTAAGCTGTAAACGAATAAGTTGCAAATGAAAGCAAATTCGCCGTTGTGGTAAAAGTATAACTGATTGTGTCTCCGGGATTAACAGGACCGGGAATTACTTCTGACACAGGTGTTCCTCCATCAATGGTGTAATTCACCGGAATATTTGTCTGAATAGCAGAACCATAGTTTTTAACCCTTACAGTTACATTTTCATGATTTGTAAGCTCTATCCCCGAATTGGGCTCGTCGATAGCAATTACACCAACATCTTCGGTAGGAGTACCTGTGATAAATACTGTATCTTCTTTAATCGGCCCCGGGCATCCGGTTTTGGAAAGATTTACTTCGTCAATATACCAACCAGATCCACCCGCACTATAATCAGACGAAAATGCAAATGCTATTTCTAACTGAGTGCCTCCGTCAAGAGGGATTTTAGCGGTACTGGTGAAATAGGCTGCTGAACCGCCAAATGTACCAACTGTTGGCCCCGACACACAAGATGCCAGAATGGGATCAATATATAAATTGTCTAAACCACTATATCCTCCTGTGAGTAAATCAAGGTGAGTCCATGCTCCACCATCAACTCGATAGACAACATATCCGCGATCGCAACAACTTTCCGTTTCAAACTTATGATGGAAACTAAGGTCAATACTGTCTCCAAAAACCGACATTACGGGCGAGAATAATGCAGCACTCGACTCAACAGATGGATCAGTCATAAAAGCTGTTCCCGCTCCGGCATCACTATCCCATGCCCAATTGTAAGTAGTATAACCTGAACAAGGTGTCAATGCTGTCCAGCCTTGCAAATCACTATCGAATGTGTAGTTGTATTCGAGTCCCGATGTTGAAGCAACGTAATAAATGGTTGTATCAAATAGTATTGGGGTCGTAAACGAAGAGCCGGTTTGCAATAATGTAGTGAGAGCTGCATCGGCATACCATTGGATAGTGTCGGCACTAGTTGCATTAAGCGTTGTAGATGTAGCATATGGAGTAGTCGCATTTGTTACACTTACTGTACCCGGCGTATGCAGCGAGAACAAGTTGAAACGCAAAGTATCATTTGTTTGCAAAGGATCGCTTGTCAGTTCAACATATGTTGTAAAACGGAAAAGGCTATCAGTTGCGCCAACTGTCATATCAACGGGTGTGCTAAAGGTGAAAATTGCTGTATCACCCGATAGAATAGTATTGGGAACTGCTTCGCTTACGGGAGCCTGACCATTTACAATGTAATATGCTGTAAGGTTTCCATTGATGGTGTCGGTACCATTGTTTGAAATGGCAATGCTAACGGATTCAACACCAAAACCACAACCACCAGCCGGCGAAACAGCATATTCAACAGCGGCTTCTTGTGCCGGAGCATTAAATTCATCGGCACCCATATCAGGAGTCGTTAAACTACGAATATCGCCATCAATATCGTCGGTGACCGATGCCAACGGCGTCCCCAGATTGTCAATGGCAAGCGATAGTGTATGCAAATCAGTTGAAGTAAAGAAAGAAGGATTGATACTTACTGAATTACTATCTTTTAATGTTGCAGTAACCCAGTTTGCTAATGAAATTTGGTTTGCGCTATTATAGTAGCCTAAATTGGCTCCACTGCTATAAAGATCGTTGTAGTCGGATGTAAGGCTTGTAGATGTGCTATAGAAAGCGTATCCTCCACCCATATTTGAAAAAATATTATTGCGGAAATTGAAGAAATTACTGTAATAATAATACATCGATCGACCATCGGTTGTGCTTGTTCCGAAACAGTTTATACTGTTGTTGTAAACATTGTAATAGTTGCAGTAATAAGCGTACAAACCATAAGCTGTTGATCCACCGCCAATGCTGATAAAGTTGTTTGCAATTCTCCCCTGAGTTGTTGCATCTCCATCACTATAGTACAAATAGAGACCATAATAGGATGGGTTGTTTATTTTGTTTTTTTCGATGATAGAATAATCACAGTAATTCAGATAGAGGCCAATGGGATATGCATAAGAAGTATTAGTATTCAGGTTGTTTTCTCTAAGTCTAAGGTTTTTCTGGTAATATGAGTAAATACCAACATAGTAGTAATTCAACAAATTATTATTTTCAATAACATTCCCATTTTCTAGAGCAGATGATGATGTGCCATACATATAAATACTGTAAGCACCATTTTCAAAAGTGTTGTTTCGGATAACAATATTGCTATCGATTGAGGCACTAAAATTATAAACGAGTGCATTGTCCGATGATGTAGAAGTCCCTCCTGGTTTATTCTTAAAAATATTTCCTTCAAGCAAAATATTATTTGAATTTCCTTGAAGAGTAACACATTTGCTATACGAGGTTCCTCGTGCAAAAAATGTCATATTTTTAAATTCCATATATTTTGCGCCATTCAGATTCACAATATAATTGCCACCTGAGGTTGTTGCGGAATCACGTAAAATAACATCAGTAGGAATGCCAGTACTACTCTGGAAAACAACACTTGCGTTTGGACCAACTCCCGGAATTGCACCTGTAAAAGTGAGTAATGTATCGTATGTGCCGCTGGCAATTTCAAAAATAGTTGTATCACTGATACCACAACTGTTGAGTTGGAAAATAACATCGGAAAAATACTGGAAATTAGTTCCTCCTGTTGGAACCACTGGGTCAATGGTGTATGTGCCCGCCAAAACAGTTACACATGAAAAGTAGTTTTTGCTTAACGTGTCGTTAATATTGTTTGGGTCAACTGAATCGTTGGGAAGCGATGTCCATGCGGTAATATTGTTAGCTCCTGCAGCAGCAAAAGTTACTGTTCCAACGGTAATATTCGATGAAATTGAATCAGGAAGCAAAGAACCTGTCCATGCAAATGGAGTTTGGGCAACGCCGTTTAACTTCCACTCAATATTCACTTTGGTGATTGTATCAGTTCCAAAGTTCTTGATTGTAACAATAAAATTGTATGGAGTTCCAACAACCGGTACTGGCGATGTAGTTGGTTCAATTATAGCATAAACTCCGGCATCCTCGGCGGCAGGGGTGAATTCATCTGCACCCATATCAGGATTGGTTAAGCTCCTGATCTGATTGTCAATATCATCCAGTATTCCCACAGGTGTTCCTAGATTATCTAGCGCCGATAACGTTGTATGCAAATCGCTGACCGACTGAAACTGGGGGTTAATACTTACTGAATTCACATCCTGCGATGTAGCTGTCTGCCACGCAGCAATATCAGCTCTGTTGGCCGAATTGTAATATCCAAGAACAGCTCCTGAAGTATAGAGATCATTAAAATCAGTTGTCAAACTGGTTGATGTACTATAGAAGGAAAATCCACCACCTGTATTGGCAAAAATATTGTTGGTGATTTTACAGTTGTTGGTGTAATAATAGTAAAATGCTCTTCCTGCTGTGGTGCTAGTACTGTTACAGTTAATGCTGTTGTGATAGAAGTTGAAATAGTTGGAATAATAAGCATAAATACCGTATGCTGTAGATGTTCCTCCAACATTGATAAAGTTGTTCGATATGAGACCCTGCGTTGTTGCATCACCATCTGAATAATACAAATAAAGTCCATAGTATGTGGGTTGAGAAATTTTATTCTTTCTGATCTGAGCATAGTCGTTGTAACAAAGATACATACCAGTAGTAGATGCATTAGTTGAGTTGGTTGACAACACATTTTTACTAATCAATATGTTCTTCTGGTAGTATGTATAGATACCTGTATTATAATAATTGGAAAAAGTGTTACCTTCTACAATATTTCCGTTCTCAAGCACTGTTGATGACGTACCTTCCAAATACACACCAAAAGCGCCATTAGTGAAAGTATTGTTCCGAATAACAATATTACTATCTACCGAGGCACTGAAATCATGAATCAACGCCATATCAGACGATGTTGATGTTGTTGAAGACCCTTTGATAATATTTCCTTCTATCAAAATATTGTTAGAATTATTTCTTAACGCAAAGCACTTTCCATAAGTAGTTCCCAAAGCTTGAAATGTCATATTCCGGAATGAAAGATATTTTGCTCCGTTAACATCAACAATATAATTATTGGTTGCATTTGCAGCATTGTTCCTCAATGTTACATCGGCAGCATTTCCAGATGCAGATTGGAAAATTACTGGTGCAGTGATACCAATCCCAGGAATTGTAGCAGGAAATGTCAGTAGTGTGTCATAAACACCGGTAGCAATGTGAAATACTGTTGTATCACTAACACCACAATTGTTTAGAACGTCCATAACGTCACCAAAATACTGGAAATTACTACCACCGGTCGGAGTCACAGGATCAATTGTATAAGTTCCTGCCAAAACCGAAGTGCAAGCAAAATAGCTTTTACTGGTAGTGTCGTTAAGTGGTTGCTCATCTAAAAAGCCATCAGGGTTACTTGTCCAAACACGAATATTGTTTACTCCTTGATCTGTAAAAGTAACAGAGCCGATAGTGATATCGCTCGAAATCTGATCCTGAAGCAACAAACCCGTCCATGCAAATGGGGTTTGGACAACACCATTCAGTTCCCAATTAATAGTTGCACTGGTAAGTGAGTCTGATCCAATATTTTTAATTTTTACTTTAGCATTGTAGGGCGTTCCGACAATCGGAATAGGAGTACTAAGTGGCTCAGTTATCTGAATGGTCGCAACATCGTGAACCGAAGTGCTGGGTTGAAATGCAATTTTTAAATTTGGTCGAGTATTGGTAAGTGTTCCAGTGGAAGAGGGGAAAACATTGGAATAGGTATCGTCATATACGTATTTGGCTTTGTTAGCTGTTGCTGTTGCTGTATATTGAAATGAAGGATAACCCGATGAAATATAACTTCCATCTCTGTTAATCCAGTATATAAGCAAATGACCGGCACCATTATAATAAAATGGAGTAGCGGGAACAAATTTGAACCAACCTGGACCATTCCAAGTGACATCACCAGCATAAAAGGTAGTCATGCTGGCGCTGTCAGGCATCACTCCTGAGGCAAAAGTTGAATCGGGAACAACAGCTACCATCATCCGCTGATCTGTCATAATGAAGTTGGATACAGAATTACCAACCTGAAAAAACAAAGAATCAATAAAACCAGATGTGCCTATTTCATTGGCATTATACACCTGTGCACTCCAACCATAATTGTAATACCCATAACAAGGAAGATAATACTCGGTATTTGTACCTGTGCCAATAATCACAACAGGAGCTGGTTGTTTTGTATAGAACCATTCTATTGAGGTTGAGCCAATATTTGCAGCTGCAGAAGCATCTTTGGCAACTATGTAATAATCCACATGGGTATTATATACCTGAGCTGGAATTGAAGCACTGAATGTGTCGGCCACAAGAATATTCATACCTATGGTATCATTACTTCCACCATTAAGTGCATAAACCACATATGCTGTATCGATACCCGATAAGTCGTTTATTTTTGCTTTTACGGTAAATGGACCTGTTGAATAAACGGTATCTTGCCAAATAGTTGGCACTTGCGTAATTGTCGGTGGTGTTAATTCTGATGGAGCGATTGTCACTTTAACATCATCGAGATACCAACCAACACGCTGGTTCGAGCCGTTATTGTTACCATCGGTGAGTTTAAAGCGAATCATTACATTGGCTTGATTCCCAAGCACAGCCCCCAAATCGAATTGCTCTGTTTTCCACCAAGTATTGGTAGGAACAACAGCAGCAACCCCAGCTTGCCAATCGGCAGAATAGCTTTGTTCTGTAAATTTGGAACTAGCGTAACCACCACTTCCTAAATAATAAGTTGCAGCGATAACTGTCCATGTCGATCCCCCATCAATGGAGTATTCAACTTGAGCAGCATCGAAAAATTCAATCTTGCATATTTGTTTGAATTCAAGCATTACACTTGAATTTCCTATTGTGCTGAATGAATTTGATGTAAAATAAGAAGTAGAAGATAACCCCACATAACAACTATCAGAATTCGCTCCAGAAACCTGTACCCTGGAGTTGAGCGACCAAGTTGGTGCTCCGCTCGACGTAAATTCATACGGCCCTGATTCGAAATCCTCGTTGAATACAACGGTTTGTGCGGCTACTGTTCCCACTAACAGGAATGCCACAAAAGTAAACAGAAAAAGTTTTTTCATGCTAACAATTAATTATTAATTTACCGTGCAAAGATACTATTCTTAGACATTTAATTCATTCAAAAGTTGTTTGGATTCAGATTATTTATTTTAAAAAGAGACATAGAACGTTTTTTTCTCTTCAAATAGACATTAATCGTTGTACTTTTGCAAAAAAATATAAGATGGAGTTCGGACTTACCGATATTGAAAAAAAAGAATTGCTTAAGAGATATCGAACGCTTCTAAAAGTGTGCAAGCCGGTAACCGATGCTAAGGATAAAAGACTAATCCGTAAAGCTTTCAACTTAGCTACTGAGGCACACAAAGACATGCGTCGTCGAAGCGGAGAACCCTATATATTTCATCCGGTAGAAGTGGCAACAATCGCTGCCGGCGAAATCGGTCTTGGCACTACATCAATCATATGTGCCTTATTACACGATGTTGTTGAAGATACCGACTACACGCTCGAAGATATTGGCGGAATATTCGGATCAAAGGTGGCCTCAATTATTGATGGCTTAACCAAGATTGCCGGGATTGTTGATAACTCGGAATTAGGACCTTCGCTTCAGGCTGAGAATTTTCGAAAAATTCTGCTCACCATGGCCGAAGATGTGCGGGTAATTTTAATTAAACTTGCCGATCGACTACATAATATGCGCACTCTAGAGCACATGCCTTCGGGAAAAAGACTTAAAATCGCCTCCGAAACATCGTTTCTGTTTGCTCCATTGGCACATCGACTAGGCCTGTATGCCATAAAAAGCGAGATGGAAGACCTTGTTCTGAAATATACCGAACCCGAAGTTTTTGATAGCATTACACAGAAGCTTATTGAAACCGAAGACGAACGTCGAAAATTCATTCAGCAGTTTATCAAGCCTGTAGAGGATCAATTGAAAAGAGCTGGCCTCAATTTTAAAATACTTGGGCGCACAAAGAGCATCAATTCCATTTGGAATAAAATGCTTAAAAAAAAGATTCCCTTCGAAGAAGTTTACGATATTTTTGCCATCCGGGTTATTATTGATTCTGAATCTGAAAACGAACGAATCGATTGTTGGAAAGCATACTCGGTGGTTACTCAGGTTTACACCCCCAACCCCGAACGGCTTCGCGATTGGATTTCGGTTCCCAAAGGCAATGGATACGAAGCTTTACATACAACAGTCATGAGCGATGCTGGAAAGTGGGTCGAAGTTCAGATTCGGTCGGTACGGATGAACGAAGTAGCTGAAAAAGGTTATGCAGCTCATTGGAAATACAAGGAGGATCGCGAAGGAATTGAAAACTCGCTTGACGACTGGTTAAAAAAAATCAGGGAATTGCTGCAACGTCCCGAGGCAAATGCACTTGATTTTCTTGACGATTTTAAACTCACGCTGTTCACGGATGAGATTTTTGTTTTTACCCGCACTGGGGAATTGCGAAATCTCCCCAAAAACAGTACTGTCCTTGATTTTGCATACAGCATTCACACAGGGCTTGGAAATAAATGCATTGGGGCTAAAGTGAATCACAAGCTGGTTTCTCTTAATCAGGTACTGAAAAGCGGCGATCAGGTCGAAATCCTTTCTAGCGATAAACAATCGCCCAAAGAAGAATGGCTGCAATATGCTGTAACAGCAAGAGCCAAGTCGCAAATAAAACAAGCAATAAAAGAAGATAGACGTAAAGCTATTGACCGTGGTCGCGAAATTGTGTTACGCATGTTTGGACAGGTAAAACTCAGCCCCGACGAAGTTGTTTTGACCGAATTTGCTCGATACACAGGCAGCTTGACTATTAATGAACTTTTCCATGAAGCGTCAAAAGGCAAGATTGATATTAAAACCGTAAAATCCTTTGCAACAGTACACGATCGTTCAGGCTGGTTGCAGTATTTGAGAATGCCTTTTTTGCGTGGCAAAGGCGGTGCTCATGGTGTTCCTGAAGCAAAAAAACAAACACCCAGACGTAAAACAGTTGATCTTAATACTGAAAGTAAAATTTCATACATGATTGCCGAGTGTTGCAACCCTATTCCCGGCGACGAAGTTGTTGGGTTTGTGGTCTCTGAAAACACACTAGAAATCCATAGAGCCAACTGCACCAATGCCATCCGGATAAATGCCCGCTATGGCGATCGCATCAAAAAAGTGCAGTGGAATTCTGCCAGTGATATTGTTTTTAAAACAGGTATTCAGGTATCAGGCATTGATAAAATTGGGATCCTGAGCGATATCAGCCGCATTCTATCCGAGGAGAATCACCTCAATATCAGCTCAATATATCTGGAAAGCAAAGGCGATACTTTTGAAGGGAAAATTACCTTGTTTGTTAATGATACCGACCATATAAAGAATCTAATTGCACAGTTAAAGAAGGTTGAAGGTGTAGAGCGGGTTTTCAGAATGCGATAAAGAAAGCCAATTTCAGCTATTTAATTCGATTCTATCAGCTATTATTGCTGAAGCTAATTTTTTATTTATTCTAAATAACAATAATTTCCTAATTTTACGGAAATTTTCCAGCCATGGACAAAAATATAAACAATCAGACCAAAATTGACAATTATGAAATGGTGAGGCAGATTTTCACTGAATATCTGGAGCGAACAAGTCATCGAAAAACTCCGGAACGTTTCACCATTCTGAAAGAAATTTATACTCATATTGGGCATTTCGATATCGAATCGCTGTATATCAGAATGAAAAACAACAAATACAGGGTTAGCAGAGCAACACTTTACAACACTATGGATTTGTTACTTGAAAGCGGATTGGTTGTGAAACATCAATTTGGGCAAAATTGCGCCCAATACGAAAAAAGTTATCGCTTTCAACAACACGATCATGCCATTTGCACACAATGCAAAAAAGTTGTGGAATTCTGCGATCCACGCATCCATGAAATTGAACAATCACTTGGCGATTCATTTCAGTTTTCTGTTTCGTCGCATTCTTTGGTCTTTTATGGTGTTTGCGATGAATGCAACAAAAACTTAAAAAAAAGCAATGCTTAGAAGTCATTATTTTGTAGTTTTGTCAATCCGATTAATAACAATATGAAAGTTGATGTGATTTTAGGCCTGCAGTGGGGCGATGAAGGCAAAGGGAAGATTGTGGACGCTCTGGCTCCGGCCTACGACATTATTGCTCGTTTTCAAGGTGGCCCAAATGCAGGTCATACTATTATTTTCAATGACCGAAAATTTGTTTTACACACTGTTCCTAGCGGTATTTTTCGTCGCGAAATAACCAATGTGATTGGCAATGGTGTTGTTCTCGACCCTGTTACTTTTTGCAAGGAAATTGATGCTATTATTGATGCCGGGTTTAATCCAGAAGAAAACCTGATCATAAGTGGAAATTGTCATTTAATAATGCCATCTCACAGATTGCTCGATGCTATCAGTGAAACTGCTATGGGCGACCAGAAAATCGGAAGTACTCTCAAAGGTATAGGACCTACCTATACCGATAAATACGCCCGAAAAGGACTACGCGCAGGAGCCATAGAAATGTCCGATTTTCAATTGCAATACAACAAAAGGAAAGAACAGCATTTCGATTACATAAGACTTACAGGCACCGATATTGCTCAGTTCCGGTTCGATGGTTTGACTTTTGGGGAGTACGAAAAACTGTGGTTTGAAGCCATTGAAAAATTAAAAAAGTTCAAAATTGTTGCGACTGAAGTTTTTCTCAACAATGCTCTCAAGAATGGGAAGCAAGTATTGGCTGAAGGAGCACAGGGCACTTTACTTGATATCGATTTTGGATCTTATCCTTTTGTGACCTCTTCGAATACGACAACCGGTGGGGTTTGCACAGGTTTGGGAATTGCACCTCAATATGTCGGCAAGGTTTTTGGAATTTTCAAAGCCTATTGCACTAGGGTTGGCAATGGACCTTTCCCTACAGAACTACACGACGAAATGGGTGAACTTATTCGTAAAAACGGAAATGAATTTGGATCTACAACGGGCAGGCCACGACGTACGGGATGGCTCGACTTACCGGCTTTGCGATATGCAGTAATGTTAAACGGTGTTACCGACTTGGTTATGACCAAGGCTGATGTTCTTACCGGTTTAGAAACCATTCAGGTTTGCAGTTCGTATAAATGCGCTGGAAAAGAGTATATTATGCCCGAACTGGCCATTGAGAATGATTGCAGTACGGTAAATCAACCCTTGAAAGGTTGGACTGATGATATTTCGAAAACTGAAACTTTGGAAGCGTTGCCCGATGGATTAAAGAACTATCTCAATTTTATCCAGATGGCTACAGGCATTCAGGTTACATGTGTATCTACAGGCCCCGACAGAACTCAAATTATAAAAATTTAGTACCATGAAGAAAACATTGTTTTTTCTTGCCTTCTGCTTTGGTTTTATGGTGTTTACAATGGCGCAAATTCCTGTGAAAGAGAGCGATGTACCCGAAACTGTAAAAACCAAACTTGGTAATCTGTTTCCTGGATTTTCGGGTGTTCAGTGGACAAAACATAATACCAACTATCACGCAGCTTTTGCCTACGATGATGCAAAAGTATTGGTAAAACTTTCCGAAATTGGGAAGTGGATTACTTCTGAGTCGGAATACCAGCTCGAGAATCTTCCTCGTTCATTGCAAAAACATCTTAGCTCAAACTTCGGGACATACAAAGTAAACCGGGCTATTATGGTCGAAAGCAAGGATATATCCGAATATAGAATTGAAATGATTGATACTGTTACTAGCAATACAATGACGGCATATTATGATATTACAGGGAATTTTGTTCGTCAAGCTGATGCAAATGGTAACGACCAGAATATTTCACTAAATAATGGAGGAACTGAAAAGGGACGACATCCTGTTCATCCAAAAGAATTACCTTCTTCGGTTAATTCGTATATAATAGTGAATTACCCAAACCACATTATTAAGGAAAGTTACATTGTAAATAATGAAACTTATCAAAACGCATATCTTGTTTACCTGAACAAGGCGGACGAAAGCAGCAATGTCGAATTGTGGTTCGATTTTCAGGGCACTCTCATCAAAATCGGCGGACCAGAAAACAACACAAGCAATAATGGGAAGGAAGGCAGAGACGATAAGAACAATAAGAAAAATGTTCGTCAACCTATTTCCGAAAACAAGGTACCAGCAACAGCGGTTCAATATTTCACAAAAAAAGAGCCTAAAGCCGACGAAATCCGCTGGGATACCATTGGAAAAGAATATGTAGTGAGCTACCACAACTCTGCACGTAATATCGATTGCAGGATGCATTTTGATAATAAAGGTGCTTTTGTTAAGCAGGTTACGATTTTAAGTCCAAAGGATTTGCACCCCCTGATTCAAAGTTATCTTGATGAGAATTACTACGATCTTGAGGTAGAATCGGCTGAAGCGTTGGTGATGGCCGATAAAAAGAAATATACAGTTGTAAAATTATTTAGCCCTGATTGGGCAAACGACCCCATGGTCTATCACGAGATATATTTTTCCACCAGTGGTCGACTCGAAAAAGAGGTATTAGCCAACTATATTGATGGAGATGAAGCTTTCCGTAAGCAACAGCAGGATGAACGCAACAACCAGTTCAATGAGTATGTTGATAATGACGATTTGTCGATTGATGAAAATGCAATGGTTGATGGCCAGATGATTATGTACAAAGAACTTCCTTCAAAAACAATATCATATTTATCAACCAACTATCCCGATTATAGATTTGTTGAAGGTATTATCATCAGCGATGAAAACATGCTCGAATACAGTGTAATAATCAAACGCGAGGGATACAACGAACGCAAACGTGTATTGTTTGACATGAAAGGCAATTTTTTAAAGGCTGAAGATTTTTGATGCATAGATTTGCAACTTTCTTTTTACCGATAGCACTATTAATCCTGCAATTCAATTCTGTTTTTGCTCAGGAGAAGAAGAAAATCCTTCTTAAATCGGCCAATGAGCTTGAATTTAATCGGCCGGTAAATCCCGATATTCAAATACTGAGAGGAAATGTAGTGTTTCAACACGAAGAATCGTTTATGTATTGCGATAGTGCATATTTATATATCAATACCAATGCTATGGACGCTTTTGGAAATGTTCATGTAAAGGTTTCGGACACAACACAGATTTATGGAGAAAAGCTGCATTACGACGGGAATAAAAAAACTGCTGTGATGGAGAAAGATGTTGAGTTGATTGATAACAACATCATCCTCCGAACCAATAAACTCACCTACGATCTCGATAAAGGAGTCGGCTATTATCTCGATGGAGGTACAATTGAAGATCCGAGCAATACATTAGTAAGCAAGCATGGTTATTATTACGCGGACAGTAAGGAATTCTTCTTTCGGCACGATGTAGTAGTTACTGGTAACCATTTCAAGCTTACTTCTGATAGTCTTATGTATAACACCATTACAGAGCGCGTAAATTTCTATGGCAATACACATATCATTAGCGATAGTACACATATTTACTGCGAAAATGGTTGGTACAATACAAAAACCGATCAAACATTACTAACAAACCGAGCTCGAATGGTTAATGGATCTTCGGTTCTTGAGGGGGATACTCTGTTTTACGATCGACGTTTGGGCGAAGGTACTGCAACCATGAATGTGGTTTTTCGTGATACGATTGAGAGTATTTTACTTCGTTCGAACTCAGGTATTTTTCACCAAACCGATAGTTCTATTATTGCTACCGATAGTGCCGTATTTATCACATGGGATGCAACTGATTCGCTTTACTTACATGGCGATACGCTTTTTTCGCGAAAAGACACCATCCTTGGACGCGAAGTGAAAGTATATCACAATGTACGGTTTTATCGGGCCGATTTGCAGGGAGTTTGCGATTCGCTTTATTATTCCGAATCCGATTCGCTCATGAAGATGTATCTAAACCCTTGTTTGTGGTCCGATTCAACACAAATGTCAGCTGATTACATTCAGTTTCTGACAGACAAGGGTCATATTATTGAACTATTAATGCGTAAAAATGCTTTTATTGCTTCGCACTATGATGCCGATGATTACCAACAAGTGAAAGGTGATCTTATGCGAGGCTATTTCGATAACAATGAGCTGCATTTGATGAAGGTTTTAGGCAGTGCCGAAACAGTTTATTTTATTGAAGACGAAAATGGAGGCAAGACGGGTATCAACAAGTCGAAGTCTTCGGCAATAGATATGCATTTCGAGGAAAAGGAAGTCTCTGCAATAGATATGAAGGGAAGTCCTTTGGGAACCATTTATCCGCACCGTGAGCTTTCGTCAGAACAGCGGAAGTTAAGCGGTTTTTTGTGGCAAGGGCTCATTCGACCCATGAGTCCTACCGATGTTTTTCGAAACGACTCTACTTCTGCAGGAAACCAAAACAGTGGCCAAGGAAGAGGTTCTCAGCCACAAGAAAGCAACGATATCCCGGAATAAAAGTTAAAAAAATAAAATAACTTGGCAAAAATGAATATTGCTATTGATAAACCAATCAAGCGTAGCAGGCTAAGACATGTACTTGCCCGGGAATTTTTCACAACAAAACGCCGATTGCAATGGTTGACACAAAATACAAAATTTTCAAGAAAGACAAAATCGGAATCTTTGCCTTTTGTTGTTTTTGAGCACAAGTCGGTTGTGTTGCGACCACTTAAGGATGTAGACATGAAACTGCAGCAGAATAAAAGAACAAATCTGTCGATAGCCATTAGATCCATCAATGGTATTGTGATTGCTCCCGGAGAAACTTTTTCGCTATGGAAACTTGTGGGACGGCCACGCCGGAGCAAAGGTTATTTGGAAGGGCTAACACTTTCGAGAGGGCAAATTTCAACCGGCGTGGGTGGTGGGTTATGTCAACTCGGCAATCTTTTGTTCTGGATTTTTATGCATAGCCCGCTAAGCATTGTAGAACGCCACCGTCATTCATACGATGTTTTCCCTGATATCAACAGAAAAGTGCCCTTTGGTGCTGGAGCAACTTTAGTATACAATTACATCGATTTACAGGTGAAAAATAACACCGATCATTATTTTCAGCTTTTTCTCTGGCTCGATGAAGTGAACCTGAACGGCAGACTCCATACCGATGTTCAACTTCAAAAGTTATTTCGGGTTGAAGAAAAATACCATTTCTTCCGTCAGGAACCTTGGGGAGGTTATTCTCGTCACAATCAAATAGTACGTATCGAAAGCAATCTAAACACTCAATCTGAAGAGGAGACTTTCTGGGTTGAGAATCATGCCTTACTTATGTACCGACCTTTTCTTGAATCAACTAATTATTAATGTATTTTGAAGTTATTGTGTGAAGCGCTTTTTACCGACAACAACCAATTACAAATGATTACAAGCATTTATATTCGTTTATAAATGACAATAAGTGTTTATTTACCGACTATTCGGTATTGCTGTTCCGACCTTTGTTCAAACTTTAAAATCAGAGATATGAACAAGGTTGAATTAATTGGAAGGATGGGACAAGACCCTGAAATCAAAACCACCAGGAATGGGGGCAAATTTGCTATGTTTTCACTTGCTATCAACGAAGGATATGTGAATGGCATAGGCGAATACGTAAAGAATACCAGCTGGCATCGCATTGTGCTCTGGGGCAATGAATTCGAAAAGTATGAAGGGCTACTTAAAAAAGGAGCCCAATTATATGTAACAGGGAAGCTCAACAATAATAGTTATACCGACAAAGACGGGAACAAACGAACCTTTACCCAGATTATCGGCGAGCTTGTAGAGGAAAGACAAAACGGAGTATCGCAGGGTGTTGTTTAGTGCTGGCAAATATTTCTATTTCTGCTGTCGGGTTTATGTAATTAATATTACCAACTGAAATCCGACGCAGACTTTTTTGGCAAAAATTCAATTACATCTTTGTATTGGCTTCATTTCAATTGTCGGAAATTGATTATATTTGCAATAAAAAAATATGAAAAATCTGTCCCTGATAATCATGATCTTTGCAGTAATTGTGTTCTCCTCTTGCCAGAAAGATGGCGATGGAACACCTGTTGTAATCAATCCGAATGCTGCAATGAGTTGCAAGATTGATGGCGCTAACTGGACGGCTTTTACAAGAATCACCACCAATACTGCGGGTACTTTTGTTATCAACGGAAGTGCACTTTCAAGCGATGCGCTTAATATCACAATTATTGGAGAATCTGTAGGCAGCTACACTCTTGGAACGATGCAATACAACTTCTCTGCGTCATACAGTCCTGTTGCGACGAATCCGGATAGTGTTTACACAGCTGTGAATGGCACTGTTACCCTGACCGAAGTAAATACCTCAACAAAGAAAATTTCAGGCTCCTTTCAGTTTAACGCAATAAATGTGTTGAACAATAATCTCAACCGGGCTATTACTGAGGGAGTTTTTACTTCTTTGTCATATAATTAAGCCCCGCTTGTAGTTTTTTAGGAAACGCCTGGCGAAAATCAGCATCATTGGTTTACACACATCGATGTGCCTGACCAAATAATGCGTAGTTTTGCATCATGAATAATCAGCAATACTCTTATACTTTTAAAACACTTTCAGGCCTTGAACCTTTGCTTGAGAAAGAGCTCATTGATGCCGGTGCCGAAGAAATCACCCCTGTCAAAAGAGGTTTCTGTTTCTTAGGTAACGAGGAGCTAATGTATCGGCTCAATTATACGTCGCGTTATGGAATACGGCTTTTGGTTGAAGTTTTACGCTTCGAATTCAGCAACAAGGAAGATTTTGTTAAGCAAGTGAAAGCGTTTGAGTGGGACACATACATTTCAACCGAAAAGACAATGGCTGTTGATGCTGTTGTAACAACCAGCGATTTATTCAAAAACAGTCATTACGCCGAACAACTGACCAAAGATGGTATTGTCGATTTTTTCAGAAATCGGTATGGTTTGCGTCCTGCAGTCGATAAAGAATTCCCCGACATGTTGGTGAATGCATATATCAATGGGAATGAATGTGTTATGTCAGTTGACAGCTCGGGCGAATCGCTTCACAAACGTGGTTACCGAATTGCAGCTCATGTAGCACCTCTAAACGAAGTACTTGCCGCTGGAATTATTGGACTTTCTGGTTGGAAAATGGATTCCGATTTTGTGGATCCTATGTGTGGGTCGGGGACAATTCTAATTGAAGCGGCTATGCTTGCCAATAATATTCCGGCTGGTTTTTATCGGAAGCGTTTTGGATTTATGGGTTGGCAGACTTTCAAGCCAGCTATGTTTGAACGAGTAAAAAAAGAAGCTTCGGAAAAAGGCATTGAATTTGAATACCGCATTATTGGGATAGACAGATCGGACGATTCGTTGCGAGCCGCTCAACGTAATATTATTAATGCAAAATTGAATCGTGATATTGAACTGAAATCGGGCAATTTTTTCGACATAGAGCTCGAAAAGGCAAGCTTTCTGATGTTCAATCCGCCATACGACGCACGTATGCCTATCGAAAACAGCCGCGAATACTACGAAAAGATTGGAGACACCATCAAAAACAAACTCAGGGGTTCAACCACCTGGATGATTGTTGGAAACGAAGATCTTTGGAAAAGCATTGGGCTTAAATCGAGCAAAAAAATTCCTCTGTTGAACGGAATGATCGAGAGTCGGTTGCTATGTTTCGAATCTTATAGTGGAAGTAAAAAATTCGACGACAAATTGAATATTGAAACCAATGGCAAAGAATAACTTTTATGTTGTCTGGAGAGGCCACGAAACCGGCATTTTCGCGTCATGGGACGAATGCCGAAAACAAATTGATGGCTTCCCGGGTGCACAATATAAAGGTTTTCCTACGCTAAACGCAGCCAAGGCTGCTCAAAAAGCCGGGTATTCAGTTACCCCCAAAACAAAACCATTGCTATCGATCGATAGTAATAGCAGACCTGAACCTCTGAGTATCTGCGTAGATGCAGCTTGCAGTGGCAACCCCGGCCCCATGGAATATCGTGGCGTTTGGGTTGAAACCAGCGATGAGATATTCAAACAAGGTCCATTTCAGCATGCCAATAACAATGTTGGAGAGTTTTTAGCTATTGTTCATGGCTTGGCCTGGCTGGCAGAAAATAAAATGGATTTGACTTTGTATTCCGATTCGGTAACAGCTATTTCGTGGGTGCGAAACAAAAAAGCAAAAACAGAACTGGTTGCAAAATCTGGCAATGAAAAGGTTTTCCAACTCATTAAAAGAGCGGAAAACTGGTTACAGAAAAATCCTGCACATGCAAAAGTGCGAAAATGGGAAACCAAGATGTGGGGAGAAATCCCTGCAGATTTTGGAAGAAAATAAAATATCAGTTATTGGGAACGGGTGCACCGTATTTTGTAAGCGTTGTGGTATCGTCTAAATCAACGGGAACGCCATATTTTGTAATGGGCTGATCCTGATATGAATCGATTGGCGGCCCATACTTTGTTGTATGAGAATTACGCTTACATGAAGAGTTGAGCATAAATAAACTTAAAGCTGAAATGCCCAAAAGAAAAACTCGACTCAATCGTGAAAAAGGTCTCATGGGTAATAATTTCAGCAAATATACATTTTTTTCAACAGACAATTCTGACATGTCTTTTCAGGGCCACAAAAGACGTATAATAAGAATTACTCCAAAAATAGCTAGTGAGATTCCAACAATTCGATTGATAAGAAGTTGTACCCGTGGTTTAAGGTATTTCTTGATTTTAAACCCTATAAAGCTTTTCAGAAGATCTGTACAGAAAACAGTAAAAATAGTTCCGGAAAAGAAAAAGATGGCGGTTTGGTTTAAATGTCCATATTCTGCCCGCTGAGTGATGTATCCGATAATGGTTATCCAAAACAGGATAATAAATGGATTAGCAATATTGAGAAAAAACCCTTTAGCTAAAAAAGTAAAATTGCTGATGGTTTTAACCGGTGTTTTAAGAGTTCCCGAACGCCGTTTTAGGATATCGGGCTTTTTGAAATACGTATAAACTCCATAAAGGATGAGAATAATTCCTCCAATAATACCACTGTAAATTTGGTTTTTCCCTGTTTCGATGAAATTGGAGAGACCAAGAAAAGAAACAAAAATTATAAAAATATCGCTGAGCGAAATGCCAATAGCAAACATGAAAGCCGATTTGAAGCCTCGGTCGATAGATGTCTGAATGATAGTAAAGAAAGCCGGTCCCAGCGTAACTGCCAGTACAAGCCCCAAAAGCATCCCTTCAATAAAAACACCTAACATTGCCATACGCTATTTTCTGTTTTCGAGGTATTCAAGCCAATCGGGAAGGTGTTTTTTCATTACTCTGGGGAATTTATGCGAAGCTCCGACTTTTCCTTTAGCCGCCATCCAGTCATAAAACACACTCAATGGCAGTATTTCAACCTCAATTTTTCGAATAGCTGCAATTCGCTCAACCCGATAATCATCGTTAAGCTGCTTCAGTGCGTTATCAATAGCACCAGCTGCAAGCTCCGGATCAATGTGATCGTCAGTGCCAATCCACCATTTGTGTTTAAACATGTTTTCGTGAGGCAAGCCAGCTACGGTAAATTCAGGTATTGATACATTGGAATCCTGCTCAAACAATTCGATAGCACGATTCATATTTTCCTGACTGAGGTGTTCGCCGCAAATACTTAAATAGTGCTTGGTTCTACCCACAATCTGAATTTGGGGGCAAGCCGGATTAGCTATTTTTACAACATCACCTATCAAATAGCGCCAGGCTCCAGAAACAGAACTTAACAACAATGCATATTCTTTTCCTTCTTCAACCTGATCAATCGTAAGAGCCTTTGCTTCGGCGTTTATATTACCTTCGTTGTCGAAATTGTTGTCGTTGAAAGGTACAAATTCGTAAAAAATACCGTTGTCGAGAACCATCGACATTGAACGACTTTCAGGCTCGGTCTGATACGCTATAAATCCTTCCGATGCAAGATAGGTTTCGATGTAGGTCAGTGGTTTGCCAAGTAGTTTTTCAAAACTTTTTTGATAAGGAGCAAAACTCACTCCCCCATGTGTGAAAATACTCAAATTAGGCCAGATTTCGTGAATATTATTCAGCTTGTATCGCTCAATAATTTTAGTCAGTAAAATCTGAAACCATGCAGGAACTCCTACAATTGCACCGATATCCCACTCAGGGGCTTTGCGGATAATTTCTTCCAGTTTTGTTTCCCAATTGCGCTCACGGCTAATTCGTTTACCGGGTTTATAATGATGCTGAAACCAAAAAGGGATGCTACCAGTAGTAATTCCACTCAAGTCACCTTCATAATAGGTCCCGTTGTATTGCAAATGAGTTGAACCTCCCAACATCAATATCCCACGTTTGAAAAAGTCGGATGGAATGTCGTATCGAGCTAAAGCTACAAGTTGCCGAACACTGGTGCGTTTAATAGCGCGCAGCATTTCGGGCGTCACGGGAATATATTTGCTTGAAGCCTCGCTGGTTCCCGAGCTTAGTGCAAAATATTTCACACGACCAGGCCAACATACATAAGCTTCGCCGGCCAACGTTCGGTACCACCAGTCGTTATGCATTTTGTTGTAATCGTGGATGGGAACATTCTTTTGAAAGGCTTCAATAATTTCAACATCTTTCAGCAATTCCGGAAAATGATAGTTTTCTCCAAACGCTGTAAGTTGCGCTTTGCGAAGAAGCTTTTTCAGCACCTTCTTCTGCTGTGTGATAGGCGAGGGCTTGCGTTTTTCGGTTGGCATCTTGCTTTTCAGCTCAATGGCGCTTTTGATTAAACTCCCTATAATTGGCATGCGTGAAATATTTTTACAAAAGTAATGTTTTTTGTTGATTGCCCGCTATTGGCGGGAAGGCTAAAGACTGTTATGTGCTTACAATCTGGAAATAATTGCGTTCATTCGCTTACACGTTTCCTCCACCCCCAGTAAAAGCAAGATGTCCGATAAATGTGGACCGGAGGAACTCCCAACAACAGCAATACGAAGAATATTATAAAGCTTACCGGCAGGAATAGAATTGTTGCTGATAAATCCGGCAATGGCAGCATCAATGTTTTCCTGCGTCCATTTAGTTGATGAAAATATTTCAGATAAAGTTGCAAGCCATGATGCTGAGTCGTGCGTACTGTGTTTTTTTAAATCAGCTTCGTTATATTCCTGTGGTGCCGCAAAGAAAAAAACTCCACTGGCAGGAAGGTCTTTTACAAAATCGGCTCGTTCTCGAAGCAATTGAGTAATGGTAAGCATTTTTGATGTATCGAACGGATCGATGCCATTTGATTTTAATTCTTTGGTAAATTCCGAAGCAAGCTCGTCGATAGGTTTCTTCATCATATATTGATGATTAAACCAACGCGCTTTTACCGGATCAAACTTGGCACCACTTTTACTCACCCGTTCGAGTGAGAAAGCATTGCTCATTTCGGTAATGCTCATTACTTCGCGCTCATCGCCCGGATTCCATCCCAATAAAGCAAGCATATTGATAAAAGCTTCGTGAAAATAGCCACTCTCGCGATACCCTGAGCTTTTTTCTCCTGTTTTTGGATCAGTCCATTCCAGTGGAAAAACGGGAAATCCCATGCGGTCACCATCTCGTTTACTGAGTTTGCCATTTCCGTCGGGTTTGAGAAGGAGAGGTAAATGGGCAAACAAAGGTGCCTGCCAATCCAGAAAACGATAAAGCAACACATGAAGTGGTGCCGATGGGAGCCACTCCTCGCCACGAATTACATGCGTAATTTCCATTAAATGATCGTCTACAATATTCGCAAGATGGTAAGTGGGCATTCCATCGCTTTTGAAAAGAACTTTGTCGTCGATGTTCTCACTCTTCACTGATACATGGCCTCGTATGATATCATCGAACTCAACTACTGTGTTTTCGGGAACTTTCAAGCGAATAGTGTAATTGCATCCGCTATCAAGAAATTGTTTTGTTTGTTCTTGCGACAATGTAAGCGAATTTTTCAAGCCGTTCCGGCTTCTGCAATCGTACTGGAATGTTTCTTTACGCGATTCATATTCTTTTCGGATGGCATCAAGTTCTTCAGCTGTGTCGAATGCATAATAAGCATTTCCACTTTCGATAAGCTGCATTGCATATTGAAAGTATATTTCTTTCCGTTCGCTCTGCCTGTAAGGGCCAAAAGGTCCGCCAATATGAGGTCCTTCGTCGAACTCAATTCCGCTCCAACTCAATCCTTCGATGATATATTTTTCTGCACCTTCTACATACCTTGTCTGGTCGGTATCTTCAATTCTAAGAATAAGCTTTCCGCCGTTTTTAAGCGCAAAAAAATAGTTGTAAAGAGCAGTCCTAACGCCACCAATGTGTAAAGGCCCGGTGGGACTGGGAGCGAAACGTACACGTACCATGTTGAATTGTGTTTTTGGAAATGCAAATTTATTTATTCTACCGAAAACAGTGTTTGGGTTAGTAATCGCGACCCAGCAATGATTCGGCAAACTCTTTTAATACTGCCGTTTTTTCGGCATCCAGATTAATATGCTGAAGTGCATCCATCGCCAGCTTATGGTGATAATTCATCAGTTCGCGACAATCGTCGACAACCGCATTTTGAATGAAAACTTCTTTCACTTTGGCAATTTTCTCATTGTCTTCCATTGATTTGCTGGCATACAAGTCAATAAATTTATCTTGTTCGTCGGGCTGAAGTTTTTCGAGTGTTTTCACGTAGAGGAATGTTTTTTTGCAATCGAGAATATCGCCACCAATACGTTTGCCAAATGTAGCTTCATCGCCGAAAGCATCAAGCAGGTCGTCCTGTAGCTGAAAAACCATTCCTACATTTTCGCCAAAATCGTAAATCGAATCGCATTCTGCAGTTGAAGCTCCACCCAAAATGGCTCCGATTTTCAAACTAGCTCCCATGAGCACTGCTGTTTTCAGCAAAATCATTTCAATATATTCAGCCATCGATACACGAGGCATTTCTTCGAAATTCATATCGATTTGCTGACCTTCGCAAACCTCCATGGCTGTTTTGGTAAATACTTTCAATACAGCAGGAAGTTTGTCTTCGCGGGTATAAGTCACAAACTCATAGGCTTTAGCAAACATAGTGTCGCCCGACAAAATAGCTGTATTCACTCCGTATTTGCTGTACACCGATGGACGACCTCGCCTGATAGGGGCATCGTCCATAATGTCATCGTGAACCAAAGTAAAGTTGTGAAAAATTTCGATGGCTATCGCAGGATTAATTGCGTCTTCGGAGTTGTTTCCAAAAAAATCACATATCATCACAGTAAGCACGGGTCTGAGGCGTTTTCCACCTGCGGCCAATGCATAATCGATAGGCTCATAAAGTTCGACAGGTCTTTTCAAAAAAGTTAATTCGTTGAAACGATGCAGAAAAAGATCCTGATATTGTTTGATAATTTGCTTCATACTATTCACATGATGTGGCGGGTGTCGGCAAGTATTTTTCCAATTCCTTCTTCGAGAGGAAGCAATGGCCTCTTGAGCAGTTTTTTCATTTTTGCAATGTCGGGTAATCGACGACGCATATCACCTTCTTTGAGAGCCGGCAAATATTTTATGGTGGAATCCGACTTCGTGACCCTTATAATTGCCTCGGCTATTTGAGCTATAGTAGTTTCATTGTCGTTTCCTATGTTAATAATTTCATTCCCGGCTTTTGGATTGCTCAATGCATTTACAAAACACTGGTGTGTAGCTTCTACATTGTCGTCGATAAAACAAAAAGTGCGCGTTTGCAGCCCATCGCCATAAATAGTAAGAGGTTTGTTAGCCAGAGCAAGATTAATAAAACGGCTTATGACAAAATCTTTGCTTTGTTTAGGCCCATAAGTATTAAAAAAACGAAAAATAGTATAGGGAAGACCGAATTCTTTGTAATACGATTTAATGAATGCTTCCGAAGCATTTTTCACAATCGCGTAAGGAAGTTTCGAATTGAGTGGGGTTGTGTTTTCGTTTTGAGGAAACTCAACAGGTTCGCCATACACCTCGCTGCTCGAACTGAAGAAAATACGTTTAACGCTTGAGTTTTTGCTTAAGTTGAGCAAATTCTCGATGCTACGTAAATCGCGAAGAACACTCACGGGATTGTCGAGTGTTCGCTGCACACCAACGGTAGCCGAATAGTGAAACACGAAATCGAAATGAAAATTAAAAAACACTTCAGAAATATCACGATATTCGTTCACATTGCATTTGATAAACTTATATCGTTCGGTAAATCGACCCGGAAGTTTATCAATACTGCCTGTAGATAGATCATCGACTATTACAAGGAATGTATCGGGGTTCTCCAGCAATTTTTCAGCAAGTCCGCTTCCAATAAATCCTGCGCCGCCTGTGAGTAAAATATTAATCATACATTCTGAATTAGTGACATAAGATATTGTCCGTAACCGCTTTTCAGCAAAGGCTGAGCAATTCTCTCGAGTTGAGTATGATCAATGAATCCTTGTCGATAAGCAATTTCTTCGATGCAGCCAATTTTTAGTCCCTGTCGGCTTTCGATCACTTCAACATATTGGCTGGCCTGCAGTAATGAAGTGAATGTACCCGTATCAAGCCAGGCTGTGCCCCTGCTTAACATTTTCACACTCAATCTGCCTTCAGCCAGATAATGACGGTTGATGTCGGTAATTTCGTATTCTCCGCGGGCACTGGGTTTGAGATTCTTAGCAATTTCAACCACACTGTTATCGTAGAAATATAATCCCGGAACAGCATAATTCGATTTAGGTTGTTTTGGCTTTTCTTCAATTGAAATAGCTTTCATGTTTTGATCGAACTCCACTACCCCATAACGTTCGGGGTCGCTTACATGATAAGCAAATACAATTCCTCCATCGGGGTTTTGTGTTCCACGAAGCAATTCCTGAAAACCTGAAGCATAAAAAATATTATCCCCCAAAATGAGTGAAACACTATCGTTACCAATAAAATGCTCTCCTAAAACAAAAGCCTGAGCCAATCCGTTGGGAACCTGCTGCTCGACATATTCGAAACGACAGCCAAGCGAAGTTCCGTCACCCAACAAATGTTTAAAATGAGGCAAATCGTGTGGAGTGCTTATAATCAGTATTTCGCGAATTCCTGCCATCATCAGAACCGACAATGGATAGTATATCATAGGCTTGTCGTAAACAGGCATCAATTGCTTACTCATACTGAGTGTGAGTGGGTGAAGTCTTGTGCCTGAACCGCCTGCAAGAATAATTCCTTTCATAAGCATGCAGATTTTGAACAAATATAATTATTTTTCTTCCTTTTTGGCGTCCTCTTCGTCCTCTTCGTCTTCGAGGATTTCAAGAACCGGTTTACTGAATGATTTGGTTGTTGCTCGTTTGTCGTAATACAAAATAAGCGATGGTAAAATAACCAGATTGCAAAACATGGCAACAAGCAATGTAAATCCTATCAGGTAGCCCAGACTTTGAGTACCGCCAAAACGTGAAAGGATGAATACAAAAAAGCCAAGAACCAAAACAACACCCGAATAAATCATTCCATTGCTTGTTTCCTTAACTGCATTCAGTATGCTTTCCTTCACTTTCCAGTCGGTTGCTTTGAGTTGTTGACGATAACGCGATAAAAGGTGAATGGCCGCATCTACAGAAATGCCAAGCGCAATACTGTAAATGATAATGGTTGATGGCTTCAGATCAATCCCAAGAAATCCCATAAGACCTGCGGTAACAATAAGTGGAATGAGATTGGCCGACATACTGATAAGAACCATCTGAAAATTATTGAACAACAGATACATAAGCACACCAATAATAAGAATCGCAAGCAAAAGGCTATAAATAAGATTGGTTACCAAATAATTGCTGCCTTTTTCAAAAACCATAGACGAACCGGTGATAACAGTAGTGAATTTATCTTTTGGAAACAAACTGTCGAGCTCAGTCCGAAGCTGGTTCCTTACTTGTTTGATTTCGGGGGTATAGATATTTTTCAACCGCAAGCTGATTCGTGCAACCTGATAGTTGGTATCGATAAACGATGTAAGAATTCCGTTTTTGTCTTTACTTTTGTCAATATCAGGTAAATAGTTCAGAATAAAATTCTTTTCGTTTTCATTAGGAAGCGAATACATATCGGAACGGCCATTGTAAAACGCCTGCTTGGCAAATTTCACTATTTCAACAACCGACAAAGGCTTCGAAATAGAAGGAATTTCTCTGATGTTTTGCTGAAATTTGTCAATTTTCTGAAGTGTTCTCAGGTTGAAAATGCCTTTCTTCTTATGTGTGTCAATTGTCACCTCCATAGGTAAAACGCCTCCCATGTTTTCCTCAAAAAACATCATGTCGGTATAGAGTTTTTCTCCTTTGGGAATGTCGTCTACCATGCTGCCTTTGTTCTCTATAAGCGAAATGCCAAAGCCGGAAGCCAGCAGAAGTATAATAACGACTACAAGAACCAGTTTGCGGTGAAATTGGATCACCGAACTGATTGCAGTGGTAATACCCGACATCCAGTTGAATTCGAGATGCTTGATATGACGTGTTTTGGGGGGCTCATACAGGCTGTAAAGAGTTGGAATAAGAACCAAAGTAAAAACAAACATCAGTAAAATATTGATGAATGCAATAATCCCGAATTGTACAAGAATACTGTTCCCTGTAATCATAAACGAACCAAAACCAACAGCTGTGGTCATATTGGTAAGCAGAGTTGCATAACCCACCTTCTGAACAACGCGCGCCAGCGCTTTTGCCTGATTTTTATGCTGTGCATACTCCGAATGGTATTTGGTAATCAGATAAATACAATTTTCGATACCGATAATGATGAGAACCGGGGGAAGTATGCCCGAAAGGATGGTTATGTCGTAACCCAAAAGAACCAGACTACCTAGTGTCCATACCACACCAACAACAACAACCATAATTGAAAAAGCAATCGCTTTCAAAGAGCGGAAAAAGAAAAGCAGTATGAGCGAGGCTATAAAAAGTGCCAAAAACATGAAAGTTTTCAATTCTTTCTGTACCATATTCGAAATGGATGTCCGGATATAAGGCATTCCAGAGTAATGGATTTCGATATTGTTTTTCGCACCAAATGTTTCGATGGGTTCTTTGATCCTGTCAATCAGAGCTACTCTTTCACTGGTATTAAGAAATTCCTTCTTGATATACACCAGCATGATATTCACATCGTTTTGGGAGTTGAAAAGCATTTCATCATAAAATGACAGTGCATATACTTTTTGCAACATACTGTCGAGTTCGGCCTGCGATTGCGGCTTACCGTTGAATACGCTGCTTATTTGAAATTTTTTCGCAACAGTATCTTTGGTAAGAGTAACACAGTTGGCGATGGATATAACTTCGCTTACCCCATCCACCTTTTTCAGGTCGGATGTCAAATCCACCCATTGGTTGAAAACATCCAGTTCTTTGAGTTTTGGGCTATTGATACCGGCAAACAACACACTTCCATCTTCTTCAAATTGCTTTTTAAAGTTTTGGTAATCGATGCTTACACTATCCGAAGAAGGAAGCATTTGCGCATATTCGTACGACATTTGTACCTGAGTAGCTTTGTATCCCATAAAAAGCGTTAATGCTCCAATGATAGCAATATTGAGATACTGATGTCGCAACAGGTATTTGATAAGCTTATTCCACATTTATCCTTGAATTTTCAGAGGCCGAAATTACACAGAATTGCCGGATTGACCAAAGATTGAGAGAAATTGATTCACAGAAGGGCTTTATGACAAAACGCCAGCAGATACAACGAGGCAAGTAAACAATTAATGCCGGAATCAAAAAAAAATAAACAAACAGATCCCCTCTTTTTTGTCAGTCCGGGATAAATGTTTCAAGCACATTTCTCTTTCATTCCGGTTAAAAAAACACACAAAATATCAGTTGTGTACAATTCCGGATAGTTTATTAATATTTTTTATCTTCGCTCTCCATTCTTCAGAACCGATTTCAAAACCTATGAACACCATCAGAAAAAAACGACAGATTCCCAATACCTACGTTATTGTTTTTGCCATTATTCTCATCTCAGCTGCTGCTACCTGGCTGGTGCCGGGTGGAGCTTTCGATCGGCAAACAATAATGGTGAATGGTGTTGAACGCGAAGTTGTTGTGCGCGACTCGTTCCACGAAGCCGAAAACAGTCCGCAAAGCTGGGAAATTCTTTCTTCCATTTTCGACGGTTTTGTCGATAAAGCCGACATCATTGTTTTTATATTGGTGATTGGAGCTTCGTTCTGGATTATCAACTCGTCGAAAGCACTCGATATTGGTATCATTCGTTTTCTCAATTCCGCTCAAAAACTCGAAAAACTTGCCTTTTTCCGACGCATTGGGGTACGAAATCTACTGATTGTACTCATCATGCTTATGTTCAGCATTTTCGGCGCTGTGTTTGGCATGAGCGAAGAAACCATCGCTTTTGTTATCATCTTTGTGCCACTTTCTATTAAAATGGGTTTCGATAGTATTGTGGGCGTGAGTATGTGCTTTGTTGGAGCTGCTCTTGGCTTTGCCGGCGCCATGTTCAATCCGTTTACCATTGGAATTGCACAGGGAATTGCACAAATTCCGCTTTTCACAGGACTTGAGTATCGTTTTTTCATGTGGATTGTAATCAATTTCTTCGGAATCGGATATGTGTTGTGGTATGCCAACCGGATATTGAAAAATCCAGAAAAATCGCCTGTGTACAAAACCGACGAGTATTGGAGAAACCGCGCTGCTACCGACGAAACTCCAATAGAAACCAAAGGCGGAGCCGCAGCCTGGATATCGTTTCTCTTTATTGCAGCCAGCCTCGTGTATGTTTCTGTTGAGTATTCGCTCACAAACATTTCAATTGGGCAGATGTCAATCACCATTCCCGCATGGCCGGTGCTGGCAGCTATTTTCATCTTACCAGGAGCGTACATGCTGTTGCGCAGGAGTGTTCAGCTCTACATTCTGCACATCATGATGTTTACTATTCTGGTACTCGTGGTTGGCGTGCTTGGCTATGGCTGGTATATCCGCGAAATTGCTGCGTTGTTTTTGGGTATGGGCCTCATGGGCGGACTTGCCTTCAATTATCGTCCGAATGAATTTGTAAAACAATTTCTCGACGGTGCCAAAGACATTTTTTCAGCTGCATTTATTGTTGGACTTGCTGGTGGAATCATCATCATTTTAAAGGATGGCGGAATTGTCGATACCATGCTCAACGGACTTTCGGGTTTGTTCGCAGGCGATAAATACACTGCGGTTGGAGGCATGTATACCGTACAAACTGCCATTAACCTTATCATGCCTTCAGGATCGGCCAAAGCTGCACTCACTATGCCGCTCATGGCTCCTTTTTCCGATTTGATTGGTATTTCGAGGCAAGCTACAGTTGTGGCATTTCAGCTCGGAGACGGTTTCACCAACATGATTACACCTGTTTCGGGTGTTTTGCTCGGAGTTCTCAGCATGGCAAAAATCCCTTACGAACTTTGGTTCAAATGGGCCTGGAAATTCATCCTCATGCTAACCATACTCGGTTTTCTACTCCTGATTCCAACAGTAACCATGCAACTCAATGGCTTTTGATTTAGCAACAGCCTGAATTTATTTTTATAAAACAATTCTTCTATTTAACCGCAAAGGGGCGGAGGGATACCGACGAGAATTAGTTATAAGCCAAATCAATTCTGTCGGTATTTTGCAATTGGCGTTGAAAAGCCATGAACTATGTAGCTGCCATACTTCGATACTGCGCAAGCTAATCGAATCAAAATGCTTTCCGTTGCGCAACTCAGCATGACAGCGTTTTTGTTAATTGAAAAATATTGTCATCCTGAGACCACCAGCAAAACACGTTTTGCAACCTGAAAAAATTGACAAAAAACACAGTCACATTGAGCTTGTCGAAATACGGCTGTGTTTTTTATTTGTCTGTATTTCTACGCATTACGAATGTTTGTCATTAGCAGCTTGTCGAAATGCGGAATAATTTTTCAAACATCTGAATAAAAGCATGTTGCAAAACATTGTCATTAGCAGTGATCGCCTACTGGCGATTGTATCGAAGGATGACGATGAGAATTAATTATTCTTGGACATTTTACCGATTAGTCTGCTAGTGGAAAGTTCAAAAACAACCATTTCAAACAGCTGCCTAAAATCCTCCGGCCGGACCGCCACAAGCACGTTTTTGTGCTTCTTCAGCTCCTTCGTATTTCAGATCAACGGCTTTCTGTAAGTCTTCGCACGAGCCTTTCTTGTCGCCCGTAGCATCTTTCAACGCTCCACGATAAAAATAAGCTCTCCCTGTCGGGTTATATTTAATGGCCTTATCGAGGTCTTCGAGTGCCATTGCATAGTTTTTCTTTTTAAAATAGTAAATGCCCCGACCTTCCCATGCATAGCCGTTTTTAGGATTCAGATTGATTATTTTGTTGTAATCGGTCAGCGCTGATGCATCTTTGTTGAGAGCGACTTTACTGTCGGCACGATTGATATAGGCTTCTTCGAGGTTTCGGTCGAACATCACGGCTTTGTTGTAATTCACAATGGCTGTATCGTATTTTTCGAGAGCTGCAAAACACAAACCCCGGTAATTCCACAACATGGCTTCTTTCGGAGCAAAGCGATTTATCAGTGTGGTTAAATCGTCAACGGCTGTTTCGTATTGATGCAAATCCATACAAAGTTTGTAACGCCGGCGAAACACATCTTCGCTCTGATAGTTGTTTTTGATGGCATCGGTATAATCTTCGACTGCCACAGGGAAACGCTCCACTTTCTCGAGCAAAGTGCCGCGCCAGAAATATGCTTCGCCATAGCCGGGATCTTTATCAAGCACCTTCGAAAAATCGTTGAAAGCCTGTTCCTGCATGTCTTTGTTGAGATAAATCTTTCCTCGTTCAATCAGTGCCGTGGGGTCATCGGGTTTAAGTTCGAGCATTTTGTTGTAATCGGCCATAGCAGCATCGGTGTTGCCTAATGCGGTGTACCACGAAGCCCGCAGTTTAAATGCCTCGTAGTTTTTGGGCTTAAGAGCTATCACCTGGGTCATGTCGGCTATGGCTTCCTTGGTCTTTCCTGCATCCTGGTAGTAAATGGCACGGTGAAAAAATGCAGCAGAATAGTCCTTTTTCTTTTCGAGAGCCAAATTGTAATCGACCAGCGCAAGATCTTTTTTCCCCAAGGCAAATTGGCAGCGACCCCGATCGACATAGGCTTCGTAGTAGTACGGACTTATTTCGATGCACTTGCTGAAAAGCGGAATGGCAGCAGCATATTCATTCACTGCAAGCTTGGCCGAACCAGCATCGTAAAAATCGTTGGCACTTTGCTGGGCATTTACCGAAACAGCAACCACAAAGGCAAGCAAAAACAAAAACGGTCTCATATCTCAGATTGTTTGAAAGCGAAAATACGAATTATTGGCGATTTCAGATGATTTTGCCAAAGCCATTTTGGAATTGCTGCCATTAACAAACTCCCAAAACACTGTCACGAACATCCATCCTGTCATACTGAGCCTGTCGAAGTATGACTGAATAATTTTAGTCATATTTCCCCCTTCGACATACTCAGAGCAAGCTGCTCAATATAACCAAATCTTTATTTTGTTTTTCAACTCGGTGACACCTAAAAAAGAATATCATGTTGACCATCAGCAAAACCAGTTTTGCAAACTATTAGGAAACGACCGAGAAAAATAAGGTGGTTGAAGATTCATCTAATTCTGATTCAACAATATATTTTTCAAATGCAACCCTATCGTATCAGTATCTTTGTCAAACAGCCCCGACATTTGTTTTCGCGAAAGCCAAACGCTATCACTTTTAAAAGTAATGGCAACTTCGATGTCGTTGTTGGTCTTATATATTTCTATTTGCGAATCCATGCTATTGTAATCCCAAAACTACACAAAAACCCCAAAACCACCAAGGCGAAAAATTGCTGCGGCGGATCGTGTGATCGCCGATGACAAACCCACTAACACTGCTTCAAAGGTTATAGATTGTTATTTATACGTAATCATCACTTCGATTTTGAATTTTGGGAAAAGCCCTATCCCAGGAAACTCTTGCAACTTTCTATCAAAACATAGAGCCAAGCCAACAATCTTCACATCATCCTCCCAAAAAATATTTTCTATAAATGCATTTTCATTATCTGCTATAGTCTTCTTTTTTATAGGCTCACCCAAAACTGATTTCAATTTCTCTTCTAAAAATAAATACTTCGCTCTAAATACTTTTTCTTTTTTCGTCAACTTCCTCAACCACTCTTCATTTCCTTTCGAGTTAAAACTAGGATTGTACAATCCCCAATGGTATCTTTTCCCTTTTAATTCTGTCCAGTCATCATTGAAATGGTACCATACATGCAATTTAAGCTCAAAATCATCATCATTTCTTTTATAAATCAATGTTTTTGTTTGAACTAAGGTTTCTAAATCAAAATGAGGATTTTTCAATATCCCAAAGGCAGGCAAAGTATCAACAACTGTTGTATTCTGACTTTTCTCATAATTTTCAACCTCAGAAACACTCATTTTCCCAAAATCGATTTCTTGTCCAACCAATATGTTGGAAACGGTCAATATTGATATACAAATAATAATTCTCAGGGGTAGATAATTCATGGCTGTTGAGTTGTGGTTTTTGTTGGTAAATATATAAACTTTTTTCTTCAACCTACATCAACTCACAATTCGCAAACCGGTTCTGCTCCAAAATCTTCGATAAGCTCCTTTGCTGCAAACCACCAAGCACCGAATTGAGATAATTTGCATTGTGAATGTCGCTGCCGGCAAGCGAAACAAGCCCTTTTTCAACCAACCCAAACGCGCGTTTGCGTATAGTGCTGCCATAATAATCGGTAAGCGACGGAATATTCACCTGCAGCAAAATACCTGCGCCATGAAGCTCTTCGATGGGTTCGTCGTGCTTTGCCCAATAGCCATAACGCTCCGGATGCGCAAGAATGGGCTTAAAACCCTTCATCTGGATTTGTTGCAGCAAATTTCTGTATCTCGGATAAGGAGTGAAATACGACAACTCAGTAAGCACATAATTTTCTTTCCCGAAAGTCATCAGTCCATTTTCCAAATGCTTTTCGAAGCCATCGTCGAGCAAATATTCTGCTGCAACGCTCAGGCTAAGACCGGGTATTTCTTTTTCGACCAGCAATTGCAACTGTTCGAACACCGGCATAATGGTTTCGCGCGAGTTTTGATAATGCACCGCTTGAATATGCGGTGTACACACAATGTTCCGGAATCCGGCTTCGTGCATACTTTTCAGTAAACGAATCGATTCTTCGAAGGTTTTGCAACCATCGTCGAGTCCGGGCAAAAAATGCGAATGCACATCGGTTTGCAGAACCGAAAAATCTGTTTTTGGCTTTGTTCCAAATATATTATTAAGAAAAGACATTGCGGTTGGCTTTGAACCAGGTTACCGTTTTCTTCAATCCTTCTTCCAATTCGATGGCCGGCTCGTATCCTATCATTTTTGCAGCACGCGAAACATCGGCCGACGAAGCTACAATGTCGCCCTGGCGCGGAGCTTCGTAAACAGCTTTCGATTTGCTTGCCGTAATTTTCCGGATGGTTTCGAACAATTCGTTCACCGAATACGAACCACCACAACCAATGTTCATCACACGGTATTCGTTTCCTTTCTCGGAAAAAGCAGCCAGCATATTGGCCAGTACAATATTTTCGACATAGGTAAAATCGCGGCTTTGCTTGCCGTCGCCGAATATTTTCACATCCTTTTTGTCGAGAAGATTCATAATAAACAGCGGAATCACTGCTGCGTACGCACCATTCGGATTTTGACGCGGGCCAAACACATTAAAATAGCGCAAGCCGGTTACCGAAATGTCGAACAAATCGGCAAAAACACGTGCATACATTTCGTCGGCACGTTTACTCACAGCATATGGCGAAAGTGGTTTACCCAGCTTGTCTTCTTTCTTGGGCATGGTTGCATCGTCGCCATAAACTGACGAAGACGAAGCAAAAACAACTTTTTTCACCTGATTGAGCCTACACAAATGCAGTACATTCACAAAACCATGCACATTGTTGATGTCGGTTGCGGGAGGATTCTCGACCGAACGCGGTACAGAACCCAAAGCTGCCTGGTGAAAAACCACATCGGCCTGATGGAAATGAGTTCCAATGGTATGCGCATCGTTGATATCGGCTTCGGCAAACACAAATGCTTCGTTGCCGAAATGATGACGGATATTTTCGAGACTTCCTGTCATCAAATTATCGATCACCACAACACGTGCTGCATTGTTCTCCAAAAGAGCATCAACTATATGTGAACCGATAAAGCCCGCTCCACCGGTGACAACACAACGTTTTCCTTTAATATTTTTTAATGCATCAACGATTTTCATACATGTCCTTGTAATAATTCAAATAATCGCCCGAGGTGATATTGTTGAGCCATTCCTGATTGCTGAGATACCAGTCAACCGTCTTTTCCAAACCTTCTTCGAATGTGAGCGATGGCTTCCAACCCAGTTCGTTTTGTATTTTCGACGAATCGATTGCGTAACGCAAATCGTGTCCGGCACGGTCTTTCACGTATGTAATCAGTTTTTCGCTTTCTCCTTTTTCGCGTCCCAACTTGCTGTCCATAATGGAGCAAAGAAGCTTCACCAAATCGATATTTTTCCATTCGTTGTTTCCACCCACATTGTAGGTTTCGCCGACTTTGCCTTTGCTAAACACCAACTCAATGGCCGAAGCATGGTCCTCCACATACAACCAATCGCGCACATTCAATCCTTCTCCGTAAACCGGAAGCGGTTTTTTCTGAATGATATTGTTGATCATGAGAGGAATCAGCTTCTCGGGAAAATGGTACGAACCGTAGTTGTTCGAGCAATTGGTTATAACTGTGGGCAAACCAAAAGTATGGAAATATGCTTTCACAAAATGATCGCTCGATGCTTTTGCTGCTGAATACGGGCTGCGTGGATCGTATGCGGTTTCTTCTGTGAAAAATCCGGTATCGCCAAGCGAGCCAAAAACCTCATCGGTAGAAATATGGTGGAATTTCTTCCCATCCATATTGCCTTTCCAGATAGCACGAGCTGCGTTGAGCAGATTCACCGTTCCAATCACATTGGTGAAAACAAATTCATCCGGATTGTCGATGCTTCTGTCAACATGCGATTCGGCTGCAAGATGAATAACGCCATCGGGCTTGTATTGTTCAAAAATGCTCAACATGGACTGAAAATCGACAATATCGGCTTTTACGAAAGTGTAATTCGGCTTATTTTCAATGTCGCGCAAATTGTCAAGATTGCCTGCATAGGTAAGCTTGTCGAGATTCACAATGTTGTATTCGGGATATTTGTTTACAAATAGCCGTACCACATGCGAGCCAATGAAACCGGCTCCACCGGTTATTAAAATCGTTTTCATGAATTTTCCCTTTCAATGTTTTGACGATAGTTCTGTTCCCATTTCCATGCGGTAAGTGTGATGTCGTCGAGAATGCGTTGGGGCGCAAAACCAAGCACTTTTTCAGCTTTCGTGGTGTCGGCCCATATTTTTTCCACATCGCCGGCTCTTCGACCTACAATTTCGTACGGAAGATTCAATCCGCTCGTAAAATTGAAACTTTCAATCACTTCGAGCACCGAATTTCCGTTTCCGCTGCCCAGATTAAAAACTTCGACCCGATTTTCGGGCATTTGGTTGCAAAAGCCAATAGCTTTAACATGCGCATATGCCAAATCGGACACATGAATATAGTCGCGAACTGCTGTGCCATCAATGGTGTTGTAATCGTTTCCATACACTTTCAGCTTATCGCGCAAACCAATTGCCGTCTGTGTGATATAAGGCATCAGATTATTGGGTACGCCACGTGGCAATTCGCCGATAAGTCCGGTTTCGTGCGCTCCGGCCGGATTGAAATAGCGAAGCGAAACCACTCTCATTCCGGGCTTTGGTTTCAGAAAATCGGCAATCATGGCTTCGCCAATCTGCTTCGTGTGTCCGTAGGGCGACCACGCGGGCATGAACGGAGTTTCTTCGGTCACCGGCAAATGTTCGCTTTGTCCGTACACCGTACACGACGACGAAAAAACAAAATCTTTAATATTTCGTTCAGCGCAAAATTCGAGCATATTCATTAACGAAACGAGATTGTTGCGGTAATATTTCAACGGAAATTCCACCGATTCGTTAACGCTTTTATAAGCAGCAAAATGAATAACGCCATCAATATTGCCGGGCATATTTTTCAATGCCGAAACGTCGCAAACATCAATTTGATGAAAGTCGGGCAAAACACCGGTTATCTTTTCAATGCGTTGAAGTACGCCCTCGTCGCTGTTCGAAAGGTTATCGGCAATTACAACGCTAAAGCCGGCTCCAATTAGTTCCACAACCGTATGCGAACCAATATAACCCAAGCCTCCGGTAACCAGTATTTTGCCTTTTACCATCTACAAACTCCAATATGTCAGATTTTTAATCTTTCGACGCAAAATTCCCTTCACGTCAACCACAATTCCTTTGTCGTCTTTCAGCATTTCGCGAAGTTTCTCTTCGTTGATATCCATATACGGTTCGTGCATAACGGCCAGAACCACTGCATCGTATTTACCGTTGAGACCTGCCGCCAGCGGCAAACCGTATTCGTGTTCGAATTCTTTTGCATCGGCATGTGGGTCGATGGCATCAACCTTCACGCCATACGAAATGAGTTCGTGCATGATGTCCACCACTTTGCTGTTGCGGATATCGCTTACATTTTCCTTGAATGTAACGCCCATTACCAGCACTTTGCTATCGAGAACATTTTTGCCTGCGGCTATGATTTTCTTCACCGTTTGCTTGGCTACATACGAACCCATACTGTCGTTCACAAAACGGCCGGCGCGGATAATTTGCGGATGATATCTGAATTCCTGTGCTTTGTAAACCAGGTAGTATGGATCGACGCCAATGCAGTGTCCGCCAACCAGTCCAGGAAAAAATTTCAGAAAATTCCATTTGGTTCCGGCAGCTTCGAGCACGTCGAATGTATTGATTCCCATACGATTGAAGATAATCGACAACTCGTTCATCAATGCAATATTGATATCGCGCTGAGTGTTTTCGATAATCTTGGCAGCTTCGGCTACTTTGATACTCGGAGCACGATGAACGCCAGCTTTAATAACGAGTTCGTAAACTTTGGCTACTTCTTCGAGCACTTCGGGTGTATTGCCCGATACAATTTTCACGGTATTGGTGAGTGTATTCACTTTGTCGCCCGGATTGATGCGTTCGGGTGAATATCCAACATTGAAATCTTCCGGAAATTTAAGTCCGCTTACTTTTTCCATTACAGGAATACAATCTTCCTCGGTGGCTCCTGGGTAAACAGTCGATTCAAAAACAACAGTATCACCTTTTTTCAGAATTTTACCAACGGTTTCGCTTGCTTTGATGAGTGGAGTTAAATCGGGCAAATTGTGACCATCGATTGGAGTAGGAACAGCAACAATATGAAAAGTTGCGTCCTTCAAATCTTCGGTTTTGCAAGTGTAAACAATTCTCTTGTTCAGAAATTCAGAGCTATCAATTTCGCAACTCGGATCGATATTGTTTTTCATCAGCTCGACGCGGTCGGGCTTAATATCAAAGCCAATTACATCAATGGTTTTGGCAAATTCGAGCGCTATGGGAAGTCCCACGTAGCCAAGGCCAATAACAGATAACTTCGTCTGATGCTGAAGAAGTTTGTCGTAAGTATTCATGCTCTATAGTTTAATTTTTTTAAGAATCGGGTGAAAATCGCCAGTGAGTGGCGTTATCGCACTATTGCGAATGTTGTAAACAATATCAATCGAACGACGGGCATCTTCGAGTCCGAAACCATTGCCTGCCAAAATATGCTTGTAGCTTTCGGTATGCAATTCGGTAAACCCTTCCGAAAATTCAAATTCTTCTCCATTCACTTTGATGGAGCGAAAAGTACGTTTTTGACCTTTGATTTCGTCGGGTAAATCGTTTTCGTCGATGCTGAGGAACCAACGAACATTGGCATTTTTCAATCTGAAAAAGCCCGATGCTTTGTCGTCGGTATGCAAATGCACGAGCGATTGTTCCACATCGCCAAAAATCCAGGTGAGCATATCGAAAAAGTGAATACCGATATTGGTAGCAATTCCACCACTCTTGCTTTCGTCGCCTTTCCACGAGCGATGATACCATTTGCCACGGCTGGTGATGTAGGTTAAATCGACATCGAAGAACCTGTCTTTTTGAGCTTCTACATCGGCTTTCAGTTGCCTGATTGAATCGTGGATACGAAGCTGAAGAATATTGTTGATTTTTTTCCCTGTTTCGCTTTCAATTTCGGCAAGTGCATCTATGTTCCACGGATTCAAAACCAGTGGCTTCTCACAAATAACATGAGCCTGATTGCGCATGGCCATGCGAATATGAGCATCGTGCAAATAGTTTGGTGAACAAATGCTCACGTATTCTATCTTGCTATCACCTGCACGGCGCATTTTATCTAAATGCCGGTCGAAACGTTCCGATTCGCTGAAAAAATCGGCTTCAGGAAAATACGAATCGATAATTCCAATTCCATCGTATGGATCGAGCAATGCAGTGATACGGTTCCCTGTTTCCCTGATCGCCTTCATATGCCGAGGCGCAATATATCCCGATGCCCCGATAAGAGCAAAATTAATTGGCTGTTTCATCAGGCAAATTTACTAACTTTTCCGTTTTCGAGCTTGTATTTGTCGTTGCTCTCAGGACAAATGGCAATGCCGGTTTCGTCGAAACGAAGTCTGTGACCGTATTCGCTCACCCAGCCTATCTGCTTTGCAGGATTCCCAACAACCAGTGCAAATGGCAAAACTTCTTTTGTAATAACCGCTCCAGCCCCAATGAGTGCATATTCGCCAATGGTGTTTCCACAAACAACTGTGGCGTTGGCTCCAATCGAAGCTCCTTTTTTCACCAGCGTTTCTTCGTATTGGTCGCGACGAATGATAGCACTGCGAGGGTTCGTAATGTTGGTAAAAACCATGCTGGGTCCCAAAAAAACATCGTCTTCGCAAAGCACACCGGTGTAAATCGATACGTTGTTTTGTACTTTCACATTGTTACCAAGTGTTACACCGGGCGACACAACAACATTCTGTCCGATATTGCATCGTTCACCAATGACACAACCGGGCATAATATGCGAAAAATGCCAGATTTTGGTGCCTTCGCCAATGGTACACCCACTGTCGATTACGCTGGTTTCGTGAGCAAAGTATCCGGCCATAATTACTTGTTTAAAAATTCAAGGATGCTGCCTGTGATATACTGGAGTTGTTCTTCGTCGAGTTCGGTGTGCATGGGCAACGAAAAAACATTTTCCGACAACCATTCGGTATTGGGGAAGTCGCCTTGTTTGTAGCGTGGGTCGATATAGGCTTTCTGCAAATGCAATGGAACCGGATAATAAATCATAGCCGGAATGCCTTTTTCCTGCAAGAAAGCAATCAGTTTATTGCGGTCGAATCCATTTGCCACCAGCGTGTATTGGTGAAAAACATGTCGCGATTTTTCGTAACGGGCCGGAACTATCAGTTTTGAATTATTTCCCAAAACCCTGTCGTAAAAATCGGCAGCACTGCGACGGGCATCGATATAGCTGTCCAGATTTTTCAATTTCACATCGAGCACTGCAGCTTGAATGCTGTCGAGGCGACTGTTTACGCCAATTTCGTCGTGATAATAGCGAACTTTCATTCCGTGGTTCACGACAATACGAAGTTTTTCGGCCAATGCATCGTCGTTGGTGAAAATAGCGCCGCCGTCGCCAAAACAACCCAAATTTTTCGATGGGAAAAAGCTGGTGCAGCCAACATGACCAATGGCGCCGGTCTTTTTGGTGCTTCCGTCGGCAAAAATATAATCTGAGCCAATGCTTTGGCAAGCATCTTCGATCACATACAAGTTAAATTCTTTTGCCAAGGCCATAAGTTCTTCCATCGGTACCGACTGACCAAACAGATGAACGGGTACAATGGCTTTGGTTTTTGGCGTAATGGCTTTGCGGATGGCTTCTATTGATATATTGAAAGTGTCTTTTTCTACATCAACCAGCACAGGAGTGAGATGCAACAAAGCAATCACTTCGGCAGTAGCAATAAATGTAAACGAAGTAGTAATCACTTCGTCGCCGGGTTTCAGGTCGAGTGCCATCATGGCTACTTGCAATGCGTCGGTACCATTGGCACACGGAATCACATGCTTAACTCCAAGATATTCTTCGAGATTTTTCTGAAAACGCTGCACTGCCGGACCGTTGATAAATGCAGTGGTATTCATCACTTCAGCAATAGCGGTATCAACTTCTTCTTTTATTTTTTCGTACTGACCTGCAAGGTCAACCATGCGAATTGGCTTCATCGGTTCTTATTTTTTGTGCAAAGCTATGAAATTCCACCGATACGGTTTTAGTTGTCCGATTGCATAAAATCATGAAATAGTGGAATATTTATCAGTGCTATTTCGTATCAGGACGCTACATCGTAATGTATCTATGATAAACCACAATTTACCATCTGTCATTTTTGCATTGTATCTTACAAAACCACTTTCAATCTTTATCAAAGTTATTAACCCGAAGAACTTTCCGGCTCAATGAATCCATTCCCTATTTTCTCCCTATTTTTGCAAACCCAAACGAAATTGATTCAAATTCCAACCGATTATGACCAGCAACGAAATTCGCCAGATTTTTCTCGATTTTTTCAAAACCAAAAGCCATCAAATTGTGCCTTCGGCACCCATGGTACTCAAAAACGATCCAACGCTGATGTTCACCAATGCCGGAATGAACCAGTTCAAAGATTATTTTCTGGGAAATGAAACTCCCAAAAACAAACGCGTGGCCGATTCTCAGAAATGCCTGCGTGTATCTGGTAAGCACAACGATCTGGAAGAGGTTGGAATTGACACCTACCACCACACCATGTTCGAAATGTTAGGCAATTGGTCTTTTGGCGATTATTTCAAAAAAGAAGCCATCGAATGGGGCTGGGAATTGCTCACCGACGTGCTTAAACTTGATAAAAATCGTTTGTATGTAACTTATTTTGGTGGTGATGAAAGCGAGCAGCTGAATCCTGATGCCGAAGCCCGCGATTTGTGGAAATCGCTTGTAGACGAAAGCTGCATTTTACCTGGCTCTAAAAAAGATAATTTCTGGGAAATGGGCGACACTGGCCCTTGCGGTCCTTGTTCTGAGATTCATGTCGATTTGCGTCCCGACAGCGAAAGAGCTTCCGTTAACGGAGCCACCCTTGTAAATATGGATCACCCTCAGGTGATTGAAATATGGAATCTTGTTTTCATTCAATACAACCGTAATGCTTCGGGAAAACTCGAACAGTTGCCTGCACGACATGTCGATACAGGAATGGGATTCGAACGCTTAGTACGTGCAATCCAGCAAAAAGCATCGAATTACGACACTGATGTTTTTATGCCTTTATTGAACGAAATCAGTTCACTCTGCGGCATAAAATATGGGAAGGAAGAAAAAACCGACATTGCCATGCGGGTGATTGCCGACCATCTGCGTGCAGTAAGTTTTGCTATTGCCGACGGCCAATTGCCTTCGAATGCTAAAGCGGGTTATGTTATCCGCCGGATTTTACGTCGGGCTGTACGTTATGGTTATTCTTTCCTCGGATTGCAAGCCCCATTTATGTATAAACTACTTTTCACATTGAGTGATCAGATGGGGAATCAATTTCCTGAAATACCAAAACAGTTTTCATTAATTTCGAACGTAATTATTGAAGAGGAAAAGTCATTTCTGAGAACATTGTCAATAGGTGTTGATAAATTTGAAAATTATGTTTCAAAGCTGGCCGGAAATAAATCCATTGATGGCAAATTTGCCTTTGAATTGTACGACACCTACGGCTTCCCGATTGACCTGACATTGCTCATGGCCAGAGAGCGCGGGCTGGATGTACAGATTGAAGAATTCAACAAATTTCTCGAAGAACAAAAGAACCGAAGTCGCAAGGACGCAACCGTTTCTGCCGGCGATTGGATTGAAATAATTCCGGATGTCGTTACGGAATTCACCGGATATGATCATCTGTCCGAAGAAGTGCGCATTGCGCGCTATCGTTCAGTGGAGCAAAAGGGAAAAATTATTTTTCAATTGGTGTTCGACAAGACTCCGTTTTATGCCGAAAGTGGCGGGCAAGCAGGCGATACAGGCTGGCTGAAATCGACCGGTGAGAATGTAAAAATCATGAACACCATCAAGGAAAACAACCTCATTATTCATTTGAGCGAAAGTTTACCCAACGACTGCAAAGCTTCATTCAGAGCCGAAGTTGATGCCGAAAAACGAATGGAAACTATGCGCAACCATTCTGCAACGCATTTGTTGCACGAATCGCTACGTACAGTTCTTGGAACACATGTCGAACAAAAAGGATCGTTGGTTGGATCTGATTATCTGCGTTTCGATTTTTCACATTTTCAGAAACTCAGCAACAATGAACTTTTGCAGGTGGAGCGTATGGTGAACGAGAAAATTCGTGCCAACCTGGTGCTCGACGAACACCGCAGCATGAAGCAGGATGAAGCACTGGCTATGGGCGCCATGGCATTGTTCGGCGAGAAATACGGCGATCAGGTGCGCGTAATCCGTTTCGGAAGCAGTGTGGAGCTTTGCGGAGGAACCCATGTGCCTTCCACCGGAACCATCGGATTTTTCAAGATTGTATCCGAGAGTGCCATTGCCGCTAGTGTACGGCGCATCGAAGCCGTTACGGGCATAAAAGCCGAAGAACTTATTGAGAAGATGGACGAACAGCTGCGTGGTCTGAAGGAGATTTTCAAAGGAAAGGATCCTGTACAGGCCGTAGATGAACTCAACGAAAAGCTGATGGCTTTGCAAAAAGAAACCGAAGCCTTGAAAAAAGAAAAATTGATTTCGCTGGCACCTGCTTTGCTGGCCGAAGCAAAAGAGCTGAACGGCATTCTTTTTCTGGCAAAAATTGTTGATGCACCTACCGGCGATTTGAAAGATATTGCCTTTGGATTGCGCAATCTGAGCGAGAATCTGGTGGCTATTCTGGGCTCTGCCCATGGCGAAAAAGCCGGGCTTACACTGCTTATCAGCGATAAACTTGTTGAAGATAAAGGTTGGAATGCCGGACAACTCATACGCGAAATTGCTAAACCCATCCATGGTGGTGGTGGCGGTCAGCCCTTTATTGCATCGGCAGGCGGTACCAACAAAGATGGCCTGAACGAAGCACTGAATGTTGCGGAGAAAGTATTTGGGAAATAGCAACCGCGCGACCATCTGGGCAGCGAGATGACTTTGTACGACGACAGCCGCACCAAAGTGGAAGAAAGCAGCTACGATACCGAAGGCATATTTAACTTCATTTAGTATTAGCTAAATCACACGACCTTGGCAAATTGCACCTGAATTACTTATTAATGAATCCCCTACTTCACAAACGTTCCTCTCAGCAGTTGTTGGCTGTTTTGGAAATCGACCCAATAAAGTCCTTGAGGTAGTTTTTGCACTCCAATTCCTGTTGAATGGTTGTAGGTTCCGGTTTCAACCAGCATACCAGCACTGTTGTAAATACGATAAATCGCGTCGTGCTGCAGCTGTTCTCCCGCAAAAATGATTTCGGTAGCCGGATTGGGGTAAACATGGGCATTCATCTCGGCATGTTCCCATATATTGAGAGATGGACCCGTAAGTCGCGCCAGATAAATATCCTGGCTTCCATTGTTTCCGTGAACCCATCCGGTGTTGGAAGATGATTTGCCGGCCAAAATCATTTCGTTGTCACTTATCATTATTGCAGAAAGAGCCGATTCGATATCTTCGCCGCCAAATTTGAATGTAAACAGGGTATCGAGATAGTTATTGAAATACACCATCCACATATCGGTGTATCCAAGCGAATCGCCGGGAGCATATCCGTCGCTCGACGAACTGGCGTTCACCGTGCGCCCCACGGCCCACATGCGCCGCCCT
>PHDB01000088.1 GCA_002842495.1 Bacteroidetes bacterium HGW-Bacteroidetes-6 | reverse complement strand
TGAATCCACAAAAACTGGTTCTTATAGTATCTTCAATCAAACAGCTTTCAAAACCACTTGAATTCAAGGCTGATACAACAATATAATACTTAATATTAGGAACTAAATAATCAATCGCGTAAAAAGTGTCGGCAACAAACACAATTGTATCGTATACGCCACTTACTGTACCAATGCGAATATTGTAGCCGCTTATACTGTCATCTTTTGTGTTGTTCCATTTAACAAATGCATCTACACAATTATTTACGGTCAAAACATCCAAATGTTGTACTGGTCGTGGCAGAAAAGATGCTTTCAGTAAAGCTCCTCCGGTAATTTTAGCAACTTCTGAACAGTATTGCATATTATAGTTACCGACTGTATCGGCTACTGTGTGATAATACGGGCTAACATGATATTCCATAACCCACAAAGCGTCGAAACCATTCATTCGAAAAAAGTCGCTATCTCCTCCTGGAGAATTCAAATTCATTAATTGTGAGCTTGGCGTCAAGCTTGTAAATTGATCGCATACTGAAACAGAAAGATTAATCAAATAGCTATCATCATAATAATGAAATGTCACCATTGTGTCGCTGTTGATATTGTTGGCAATCATATCCATGCTAATCATAAATCCAATATTATCATTGCTATTTCGTGCATTGGTTGAATAATGATTTGCTCCAGTTGTGGCAAAATCATCAACCAAGCCAAATTCTTCAGCTGCAAAGCAAATAAATTTGATGGTTGCAAAAGGTTGAACATTGTTCAAAGCAAAGATACGCGCAATTTCGAGTGTTGCTGATACACCTGAAGCATTGTCGTCGGCGCCCGGAACAATTGCCGTTGTATCGTTAATTTGCAATCCAAACACATGATCATCGTAATGAGCACCAGCAATATACTCAGTTTCAGAATTGATTGTCCCAGAAAGTGTTGCTACAACATTGTATTGCCATGTAGTATCAGCAACAAAATAAGTTGAAACATAAAGGAATGAATCGAGTTTTACGTCAGAATAGCCAAACGAAACAAATTTCTCCATCAAATATTCTGCAACTTCTTTATGATTTGGAGCAAGGCAAAATCGTGTCCCAAACCCTTCCAACTCGCGCATATAATGCTCAATTGAATCGGCGCTGATATCGGCAAGGCATTCTGTAATAAGAGAATCGAGATTGAATGCTTGTGTGGCTTTTGCTGAGTAATCTGAATCACTTGATACATTGTCAAGCTTTTTCAGCTCCTGTGCAGAGATGATGTTGACCGAAAACAACACAAAAATCAAAAATAGAATTTGCTTCATAATATCATTTTTAACCTAAATTACGGTTTTAGCTGATTAAAGCATTGTGTATAATCAGTTTACGGTCGTATAATTTTAGTTATCGCAACAATAACTCATTGAATTTTTGAGAAGAATCATTTTCACTGATTTCGCGATTGAAGAAATATTCGGCACGTTTTTTTGTATTGAGGATTTCTTATTTTTGTATAATCAATAATTGCTGTTATGAATTTTCATTTACACAAAATGGTTGTTGCGACCTTCATTATGCTTGCAACAACAACTCAGTCTTATGCCTGGACAACTCCTACTATGAGCTCGCCTTTAAACGGATCGACTCTATATGCTGGAGTTACGCTCGATTGGAATGCGGTTGCAAGCTCGGCTGGATACCAATTGCAGGTTGATACTGCCGCTGGTTTTAATTCGCCTGTCAAATACAGTGTTTTTAAAACCTATATAAACTCTTCGAGTGGAAATAGCGACACACAACAATTTCTCGACGATTTGTTTTTTGGCAAAACATATTATTGGCGGGTAAGAGCATACAACACCGGCGATACTTCGGCTTGGACCAGTGCCTGGACTTTCATTACACGCGATTATGTGACACTAGCCACACCAACTACAGGTTCTTCGGTTTATGCGGGTTACACCATGGATTGGTATCCGCACACAGGAGTTGATTATTACGATTTTGAAGCCGATACTTCGGCATTGTTCAACTCGCCTGCTAAAAAATCGGCAACCAAAACGTATATCAATTCTTCCGATGGGAATTCCGACACATATCATTTTCTCGACGATTTGTATTTTGGGAAAACATATTACTGGCGGGTGAGGGCGCGTAATGCTGTTGATACTACAGCTTGGAGTACGGTATGGACTTTTATTACCCGCGATTATGTGACGCTGTCAACTCCGGCAAGTGGCTCGTCGGTTTATGCGGGTTACACCATGGATTGGTATCCGCACACAGGAGTTGATTATTACGATTTCGAAGCAGATACATCGGCCTTATTCAACTCTCCTGCAAAAAAATCGGCAACCAAAACGTATATCAATTCTTCCGATGGGAATTCCGACACCTATCATTTTCTCGACGATTTGTATTTTGGGAAAACATATTACTGGCGGGTGAGGGCGCGTAATGCTGTTGACACTACTGCTTGGAGTACGGTATGGACTTTTAACGTGGTTGATTATGTAACTTTGAGTTCACCTACAAGTGGTTCGCTTCAATGGACAGGACTTGGCTTAGATTGGGCCCCCCATACAGGTGTTGATTATTATGATATGGAGGCGGACACCAGCTTGGGATTTTCTTCTTCAGCATACAAATCGGCAACGAAGGCGTATATTAATTCTTCGAATGGAAATGCCGACACATATCATTTTCTCGATGATTTGTATTTTGGAAAAACATATTACTGGCATGTAAGAGCTCGCAATGCAGTAGACACTAGTGAATGGAGCGGTGTATGGAATTACACAACAGCCGACTATGTTGTTCTGAGCTCTCCAACAGATGGATTGACAAATGTCAGTACTAGCGGTACGATTTTAGACTGGGCTCCACATGTCGGTGTCGATTTCTATCAGTTGCAAATCGATACGACCAATCTATTCAATTCCATTTCGCTTATTACACTCGACAAAGCTTATATCAATTCAAGCAATGGAAACAGTGATACCTATCAGACAACCGGACCTTTGTTGAGCAATCAGATTTATTTTTGGCGTGTTCGGGCAATCAATGCTGTTGACACTTCGGGCTGGACAGTTCGAAGTTTTAATACTGGCTCCGGGACCATTTTGCTTCCTGCAGTGCCAACATTGGTTTCGCCAGCTAATACTGCAACGGGGCAGGCTGTTGCTTTAATGCTTGACTGGAATACTTCTGCCAATGCAACATCATACGAATATGAATATGCTGACAACGCATCGTTCTTCAGCTCAGTTTCGGGTACAACGACCAACACTTATGCAAATATATCTGGTTTGAATGCACCCGGCATCACCTATTACTGGCGTGTACGCTCGAAAAACGGAACTAGTATTTACAGCGACTATTCAAGCGTTTGGAGTTTTACGACAGGATGCTTTGTGGCTCCACCTTCTATTTCTGGCATTGCTCCTTTGTGTGATTCGGGATCCGTTACGATGATAGCTTCGAATGGGACTATTTTCAAATGGTACGATGCTGCGACCGGAGGAACCTTGTTGTTTACAGGTAGTTCATACACAACCCCGATGCTTTATTCAACTACGACTTACTATATTGCGTCGGTCGATGGTGTTTGCGAAAGTAGTCGAACTCCAGCAACAGTGGTAATTGGAGCTTCGCCATCAATTCCTGTTATTTATCAAACTGGCAATAGCATTTATACCGATGTAGCCGACTCTTATCAGTGGTATATTTCGGGAGTATTGATTGGTGGAGCAACCAGTCAGTTTTACAACCCACCTGCGTCGGGAACTTACACGGTAGTTATTACAGATGCAAGTGGCTGTTCCAGTGAATCAGATCCTTTTAATTTTGTAATTTCATCTATTATCTCCACTGAAAATGCAACGCTATTGGTTTATCCCAATCCCACATTTGGAATGGTAAATATTCGTGGTGCTGAAGGCGAAATCACACTCACTGATGTTGTTGGCCGGATTTTACTGAAGACCAATGAGTATAATGTAGATATGTCCGAATATGCTTCGGGTGTGTACTTTCTTTCGGATGCTTCCGGTAAGATAATTAGGGTTGTAAAGCAGTAAAGAATCATAGTTTTGTAATGCTGATATTAATTTCAATCAATGGCTGTGAAACATTGATTGAAATTAATATTAGTCAACAATAAGACGAGAATAAGTAGCTTTTCCTGTTTCTAAACTGGTAATACGAATCGTATATACACCCGCAGGCAAATGAGACAGCGAGATTGTTTGTTCTGTAGCTGCCGGAATATCATTCAGTGTTGCCAAAGGATATAAAATGCCAGTAACTCCAATAGCATCAACAGATATTTTTCCAGAATAGCCCGAAAGTTTTACCGTCACTTTTTCACTTGCAGGGCAAGGGTATATTTCTACTGATGGCTCTGCAAAAAAACAATCGGGATAAAATGTACTTAGCACTTGTTCGGTACCATCGAGGTCAACTTCAACAATCCGATAATATGTATTTCGGGTAGCATTGTAGTCGGTAAATCGATATTCAATAATCTGATTGCTATTGCCTGCTGCTGCTACAGAGCCAATATTGTAAAAACTTTCAAGGTTCTCGCTTTTCTCAATTCTATAATATTTCGAATTGGTTTCAGAAGCTGTTTCCCAAATCATTTCAACACCATCGGGTTTGCAATCGGCCTTGAGTTCGGACAAAACAACAGGGAGTGCGCCACCCGATGTTAAATTAATATCGTCGATACAAATTCCATATCCATAATTTTCGGTTGCCTCAAACGCTACATAGTAGTCGCTGCTTTTGTTTGGGAGACTAATTGTTACCTGTGTCCAAGCCGAAACATCGGTGTTGTAAGTATTCAACAATGTCCAAGCTCCACCAGCCGAAGTTTTATAATACACCTTCAAAACATCCTGATCGGGAGACCATAAGCGGTTGAAATACCAGAAAGAAATCTGAGGATTAGCTGCTCCCGATAAATCGAATGGAGGGCTAATTAATTTGCTGATGTTTACAGTGTTGTAGGCTCCTTCATAGAAGTTGGCATTATATGATCCTGTACGGGCAGTGGCTGCTGAACCTGAACCAGAACCTAAACGAAATACCCAATTAAGGCTCCCATTTTCAATTTTTTCCGACCAGCATGAAGGCATAATCCCTCCGTTTTCGAAGTCTTGAGTATAGGGAAATGTAGAAATAGCTCCACAGAAAGTGGTTGCGTCGGCGGTTGTTCCGGTTGAATAAATTGTCCCTGCAAGCTTCGACCATGCTTTGTAGTAATATTGGGTCTGAGGATTGAGTCCTGTATGGTTAAATGATGTTGCAGATCCTGTATATATGACTACATCGCCTCCTGGTATTGTGTTCCCGGCAATATAGTTGGTCCCGTCTGCCGGCGTTCCAAAAGCAGCGTCGGGGCTAACAGCAATCAACACCGGATCACTTGACGAATTAAGCTGCCAAGCGAGGTTAATCTGTGATGAACTTACTGCTGTAGCCGTAAGGTTAATTGGATCTCCGGGGGCACATGAGATGTAGCAAAAAGTAATAACCGTACCTGCCTCGGCAATATTTGTAAGAGGTTTTGCGGTATTGATACCTGCCCACGATCTGGCATAAGGTGTTGTTGCATCTGTAAACGAAGTTCGGGCACCGGTTCCCGGGAAAGGGCAACCGCCACCATTGATGGTGCCATAAACAGCTGTTGGATTACCCGCGGCATTGGCACAAACCGGATACATCCCTTGGTGACTTGCTGCATTAATAGCATTTCCCGCTCCGGAAATATATGGCTGATCGACATGGTAAATCACCATGCCGTGGCCTGGAACAGCCCTGTCAAAACCAATTGCCTGACGATTTTCGCAATAGTAAAACTCATTAGCAGTTGTAGTTGTGTAATAACAGAAATTATCGTTTTGCGCACTATTGTTGAGTGTGACCGACTGAGCTCCATTTAGAAGCTGTGGATGAGCCCAGCCATACAGCCATTTCTGATATCCGTTTACATGAGCAGGACAGTCGCCAGCGGCACTAATGCCATTCCACGAGCCACCAGCCATTAAATCCCAACTTCCGGTTCCATCGTATTGTCCTCCGGTTCCATAATCGGTATCGTAGTAGTCGGGTGCCCCACACACGTGGCCAAATTCGTGACAAATAACTCCAATGGTGCTAATATTAGTTCCCGAGTTGCCTCTAAGTTCGCAAGAACATGAGTATTTATTTATATTTACCCCATCCAGATTGACTGTTGGGATTGACCATGCATGTGCCCAAATACAGTTAGCTCCTCCTCCGGCTTCTTCGCCATATCCGGCATAAATCACATAAACACCATCCACAGAACCATCGCCATCGTTGTCGAAATTAGCAAAGTTGACCGCGGGGTTTGCCAAATTAACAGCTTCGGTTACCATTTCGCGTGGTCGCTGATCGCTGCCTGAAACATTGCCCCCATAGTAAGCCATGTTTTGTGAAAGCAAATATGGTCCAACTACAGTTGTTGTAACATTGAAAGCTCCATATGAGTTTTCGAGGAAATAATCTTTAACACTACCTTGGGCTCCATTAAGATTGAAACCGGCCTGATTCATCAAATTGTTGAATTCAGCCTGTGTGCGTGTAAATGCTTTGTCGGTAAAACTTACCAAAATCATCACCAGATTTTTGTTTCCACTTGGAGTGAAAGCTTTTTCCATCGACTTATTCTTTTCCCATAACTGGATTAGAATCTGGATTTGACCTTTGCTGAAATTCAGTGACTTGGGTGTTATGTCGAGCAAATTGCTTGCTGACTTGCTTCTGTTTAATGGATCGGTTGCCAATATCCCGGATGGAATCATATCGCCTTTGTTGTCGAGTACCGCATATTCCCATCCACCAGTCCCATTACTTAAAAGAGAGTAATGGTCAACTGTTTCGGCCCAACGCACTTTCTCATCGCCCATCATTCGCATAGTAAGCATCGACCCATTGGGCTGTTTGTATTCAAATGAAAATGGGTAGGCTGTTACAGCAGCAACATTTAAAACAAAAAACATAGAAATAAAAAGAGAAAACGTCGCCATAACAGCGAATGGAAATCGAGAAGATTTTTTATTTTTCATAATCTGTGTGGTGCTTAGAAACAAACTTCCGAGAACAACAATACAAGAATTGTCCATATGGATGACCGCAAATATATATACATAGTTGCATGAATAGCAACAGCAATAAGCTGCCATTGTGTATAATTTTACAATCAGAATTGATTTTTTGTTGTATGTCGTAACCACCTCATCATGACATTATAACACATTAACATATAAAATGCAGAGTATTGTAGCTGTATGACATCAGAATAAATAAAATAATAGCTGTCGTGAATTTAGATTTAAATTGTCCTATTTGCGTTATATTAACAAGTTTCTATGTAGGGACCGATTGCTTTAACAAGTTTTTGAAAAAATCCGGATATGATTTGCCAACAACATCAGTATTTGAGATTTCAACAGGCAAATCGGTAAGTGTTGCAGCCACGGCTGCACACATGGCTAATCGGTGGTCGCCATAACTATCAACCAAAGCTCCTTTCAACTTTCCTGAGCCATGAATAATCAAATTGTTGTCTTCTGTTTCCATCTTTAGCCCAAGCTTTGAAAATAAATGAGTCAATGTTTCAAGCCGATTCGATTCTTTGTGAATGAGCCTATGCGTGCCCGAAATAACCGAACGGCCATTGGCTGCTGCTGCAAGCACAACCAGCGGAGGAAACAAATCGGGACAATCGGTTGCATCGAAAACAAAAGGTTTTTTCTGATGTTGTTTCACAAAAATAGAATTGGATTGTATTTCAATTTCGGCACCAAACAAGGCCAACGCTTTCATTATTGCTCTGTCGGCTTGCAACGAATTGGAATTCAATCCAACAACTGAAATACTTCCCGACACCGCTGCTGTCACTAAAAAGTTGGCTGCGGCACTCCAATCGGACTCCACATCGTATTCACAACCCCAATAATGTTGGTTTCCCTGAATATAAAATCGCTCAAAATGGTCGTTTTTGACTATTGCACCAAAATGACGCATTATATCAATTGTCATTTCAACATAAGGTCGGCTAACCAGATTGCTTACAATTATTTCTGTATCGTGTTCCAGCAAAGGAGCTGCAATGAGCAGGCCTGTCAAAATCTGTGAACTGAAAGAGCTGTCGAACGCAATTTTATTGTTTTGAAAAGTTCCGTTTATAGTGAGTGGAAGCTTGTGGTTTTTTGCAACAACCTGAATACCTGCAGCATTCAATGCTTCAATAATTGGCGTTATGGGTCGATCGAGCAAAGTTCCACTTCCACTAATTTCGACATAGCCATTGTACAATGCAGCGATAGATGAAAACATTCGCAAAGCCAAACCAGATTCACCAGCATTGAGGACAATATTTTCAAGCTCATTTCTTTTTCCAGGCGAAATTGTCCAATTGTTGCTGAATTCTATTTTGGAGCCCAAAGTTTGGATTATCCCTATGACAGCATCCACGTCGGACGAAAAGCTGCCATTTTTTAAAACAGACTTCCCTTGGGCCAACGATGCAATGGCTAAAGCTCGTTGCAGATAGCTTTTCGAAGCAGGTGCTTTCACCGTGCCCTGAATTTTGTATGGAGAAATCGATTTATTCATTGCTTTCCCCCTTTTGAAAAGCTATTTCCGCTAAGGCGCACATTTCGGAAAACGAATATTGCCCGGGAGCTGTTGCTGGGCCAATGTCGGAACTTGCATATGTCAAATTCAGTCCATTCATCAACGATCGAATGCGACTGTTACGTCCATGTTCGCCCATGCAAAAGGCTGTGATGTTTTCGAAATGGTCGTACAATTTCATTACGACATCGTTGTCGCTTTCGGTGTTTGCCAAGCAGGCAATTTTGAGAGCATCGGCTCCAGCCAACGACATTTCGGAACAAATACGCATAAGTTCTTCGAACGAAGGTGTAGATTCAAAATTGTGGTAAGAAAGCATGAGTTTTGTTTTCGAATTTCGAGCTTTTTCGATACAATTTAAAGCAATTGGATTGCTTAATAAATCGAAACCAACATCAACAAAGCGGGTTGTACTGTTCAGTGCAGCAAAAAACAGTTTTTCACAATCGGGCAGCATCAGGAATGGCTGCCGAATGGAAATAATCCAGCGGTGTCCCATACTTGTAAGGGTGGAAACTTCTTCAGGCGAAAGCGACACTAAATCGAGTCGAAGTTCGGCCAGCTTTGCATTGCCAAGCTGTAAAACGCAATCGTTGAGTGATTTGCCGGAAATTGAAACACATATATGATTAAGGTGATCTTGCATTGTTTGGGTTGAAAAAGCAATGGTCAAAGATAGCGAAAGTTGAATAAAATCGTTTTACCTTTACCCAAATTTCGGTCGTTATGAAAAAAACATGGAAGCAGAAACTTCATCACAACAGCAACATACTTCCTGAAGTAAAGGAAATAGATCATCCAAAATTGATTGAACAAACAGGTGCCGGCAAAATGGTAATTCCTGCTCCGCTAGAACTCGACGAACTTATGCGAGCTGTTCCCAAAGGGCTACTCATCACAACCGATCAGCTTCGCCGCTACATGAACGAAAAATACGATGCGGTTTACACATGCCCGTTGTGTACTGGAATATTTACAAAAATTGCTGCTTTTGCAGCCGAAGAAGAGGTAGAAGACGGCACGGGAAAAGGATATGGCTGGTGGAGAACGCTAAAGCCGAATGGCGAACTCAACGAAAAATATCCAGGTGGTCTCGAAAACCAGGCAAAACTGTTACGAAATGAGGGACATATAATTATTTCGAAAGGTAAAAAGATGTTTGTGAGCGACTTCAAATCGGCAATTTATAATTTATAAACAAATTACTTTCGCCGAATTGACCTGCTTTTTGTATTTTTAGCAACTTAAACATTCGCAGAATGAGAATTATTATTGCCGGCGACGGAGAAGTAGGTTTCTATTTGGCTCAACTACTCTCTAAAGACGACCACGCTATCACGGTTATCGACCCCGAGGAAGAGTTCATTTCGATGGTTTCTTCACATTCCGATATTTTGGCTGTATCGGGCGATCCAACTTCGCCAGAAGTTTTGCTCGAAGCCAATATTAAACGCTGCGAATTGTTCATCTCGGTTGTTCACGACGAAAGAACCAATATTCTTGCAGCCTCCATGGCCAAGAATCTGGGTGCCCGCAAAACCATTGCCCGAATCAACAATGTTGAATATCTCGAAGAAAGCCAAGAAGAATATTTTAGAAGCATTGGCGTTGACCACTTGGTTTGCCCTGAACGTTTAGCTGCCGACGAGATTGTGCGGCTTCTTGGACAAACGGCAGCAACCGAATATTACGATTTCGCCGATGGCAAGTTACTGTTTTTGCTTATCCGTATTGAAAAAAACAGCAAAGTGGTGGATATGCGCATCGACGAAGTAGCACTGCTCAATCCCAAACTCGATTTCAGGACCATTGCCATTCACCGCGACCAAGAAACTATTATTCCTCGAGGCAAAGACACTTTTCATGAAGACGATTTAGTTTATGTGATTTCGAAACCCGAAGGGCTTAGTTTGTTGATGGAACTTTCGGGCAAAACACTGTTTGAAGTAAAAAACCTTATGATTATTGGTGGTGGCCGTATTGGTCAAAAAACCTCTTTACGGCTACAAGACGAGATGAACATCAAACTGATTGACTACGACATGGAACGCTGCGAAGGGCTTTCGCGACGGCTAGCAAAAACACTCATCATTAATGGAGATGCACGCAGCATCGAATTGTTGAAAGACGAAGATATTGCTGGAATGGATGCTTTTGTTGCTGTAACCGACGATAGCGAAACCAATATTCTAAGTTGTTTGCTCGCAATGCATTTTGGGGTAAAAAGAGTTATTCCTTTACTCGAAAACATCGAATATATCAACATCTCGCAAAACATTGGTCTTGACACTACCATCAACAAAAAACTCATCACAGCCAGCCATATTGCACGATATACAATGGATTCGTGGGTTTCGGGTTTACGTTGCCTGCATGGAATCGATGCTGAAGCCTTCGAATTTGTTGTACAACAACGATCGAAAGTAACCAAAAAGAAAATCCGCGATATTGGTTTTCCAAAAGATGCTATTATTGGTGGAATTGTAAGAGGAGAAGAAGTGCATATTGCTTTTGGCGAATTTCAAATTGCTGCAGGCGACACTGTTGTGGTGTTTGCTCTTCCGTCGGCATTCAACAAAGTAGAAAGCTATTTCAATTGATCACGAGCGCATAATTGATGATTTCATACCAATTTATTCACTTCAGAACTATTCTCCGCTTTGCAGGCATTGTAACACTCCTCATAGCCTTGCTTATGCTTATTCCAGGCATGT
>PHDB01000130.1 GCA_002842495.1 Bacteroidetes bacterium HGW-Bacteroidetes-6 | reverse complement strand
CTGTTGAGTAGGTTGCGGTGTAGGTTCCTGAAGTGTCGTATGTTGTTCCGTGCCACAAATAGGTTTCTCCGTTACAAATAGCATGGTTCTCCGTGAAAGTGTATTCTGTATTCACCGTTAAATTCAGCGTATACACAGAATCACATCCTTGAGCTGTTGAGTAGGTTGCAGTGTAGGTTCCTGTGGCAGTATAGTTGGTTCCGTGCCACAAATAGGTTTCTCCGTTACAAATAGCATGGTTCTCGATGAAAGTGTATTCTGGATTTACAGTCAAATTCAGCGTATACACAGAATCACATCCTTGAGCTGTTGAGTAGGTTGCGGTGTAGGTTCCTGTGGCAGTATAGTTGGTTCCGTGCCACAAATAGGTTTCTCCGTTACAAATCGCATGGTTCTCGATGAAAGTGTATTCTGGATTCACCGTTAAATTCAGCGTATACACAGAATCACATCCTTGAGCTGTTGAGTAGGTTGCGGTGTAGGTTCCTGTGGTAGTATAGTTGGTTCCGTGCCACAAGTAAGTTTCTCCGTTACAAATGGCATGGTTCTCAATTGAGAAGAAATCAGGGATCACGTTTATTAGGACTGGATTAGACATTTTAGAACATGTAGTATCGGAAATTTTTACAGAATAGATTCCAGATTCAGAGACAAGCAGATATGGCAATGTATCTGTTATTAATAGGGTGCTGTTTTTATACCACTGATAATTAATGTTTTGGTCTAAACTAATTGCATTTATTAGAATAGTATCCCCTTCACAGATGGATAGATCTCCTAAAACTTCAGCCGTAACCATCAAAGGACAATTGATCTCATTATTTTTGTAGAGTACAATTTTATCTTGATAATCAAATCCAACTACTACATCATAATCTCCATCATTATCGTAATCAAAAACTTCATTTGCTTTAATTATGGAGAGATTCTGAACCCAAACTTCTGTATTGAGGTTTCCAAGCCCATCATTACTAAAAATTCCAAATTCATATTCTAAACTATTGGTAATAGCATTTTTTCCAGTTGTAAAAATAATGTCTAAATCTCCATCTCCATCAAAGTCAGCCGGAGAAATGTTGTATAAATCATCAAAATGAGCTATTGCTTGGCGTGAAAACTGTAAATTACCTAGGTTTTGATAAAAATAGAGGGTATCTGTATTAAAATCGACCACTAAAATATCCATGAATCCATCTTGATTAAAATCGCACAGTTCAAACTCTTCACATGAGATATCATCAATTTTTGTTGTATAAAAACCTGACGGAGTATTCACTCCAATCATTAAATCATCTCCAAAGAAATAATGAGAATAAACCAAATCAACCCTATTACTATTATTCATATCTGCGGCTCTAATTGTCCTTCCTCCCAGTCTTGTATTGTCAATG
>PHDB01000087.1 GCA_002842495.1 Bacteroidetes bacterium HGW-Bacteroidetes-6 | reverse complement strand
CATAACAGTGAACAAGAAATACAAGGATAGGTGTTTCTTTCCCTCCGCAGATTTATTCATAGATTGAATTATTTCAGTTGTATTCATGAGCTCGTTAGCACTCGGTTCGCGGATTTCGCAGACATACCCATCCAATTTAAGCAGATAATTCAGCTATTTCCTTCGTAAACAGCTGAATCCGCAGATATATCAACCAGTCAAAAAAAAACAGTGATCAGAAAGTTCCCTTTTCAACATTTGCGGATAAAAAATAATCGGTAACAGTACTGCAACCTGTGACGAGTCTGCGTGTTCCTTCCCGTCCGCAGCTGCCGGGATCCCGCAGCCCACTTCGACAGGCTCAGTGTGACTACGGGATAAATAGCCCAAAACGAAAAGTCACCCAGAGCTCTGTCGATGGGGGCTTTTCGTTTTTATACTTCCCCACTCTGCCCTCCCACTCCGTATTATTACCAACCCAAAAAATTCCGTGTTTCACGGTATTGTTTTTTAGATATTTCTATATAATATTTGCGGAGAGAATAAACGTCCCCCCACAAAAGTGAAATAAGCACCGTCATTTGCCCCCTGCCGGAAAGTATAATCCGGCTTTCATACACAACAGGTTGAATTTAAATCAGTTGAGCGCAATATTCACCAAACAACTTATACATATGGCACAATCAATTAAATACATCAACGAGGAAACAACTCCTCTTTACCAGAATAGTGATAAAAAAAAAGTAGTTTCTCATTTACTTTGGGGAGATAGGGTCCAACTCAAAAACTCTTCGGAAAACACCGACGAATTAATCAAAGTCAGGGCAAGAGGATGGGAAGGTTTTGTCACCAAAACTCATGTAGGCGATACACCCCTACTGGAACTCTATTTTATCGACGTTGGCCAGGGAGATGGAATACTGGTAAAAACTCCGGATGAAAAACATATTATGATTGATGGCGGATATAAAAGAGCCTCTCAACAAAGTGGAAAAAACGCCGCTGATTTTATCGACTGGAAATTCAAGAAAGATTATGGGATGAATTCGATAGAATTAGACGCTATGATTGCATCGCACAACGATGCTGACCATTACGGCGGACTGTGGGATTTAATCAATCCCGATCAGCAATATGAATTAGACATCGACACGGCAAATGTTAATGTCGGTAAATTTTATCATGCCGGTGTTGGTTGGTTCAGCAAGGGCAGTTCAAGAAATCTGGGGCCTGTTGTCAATAAGAAACTCACCTTGCTCATGGACGATTTGGAGGACATAACCCAATTGACAGAAACAGGAAGAGATGGATACAAATTGCAGGGAGAATGGGCTTCGTTCATGAAATGCCTGATAAACAAACAAGTACCTTCTCAAAGAATTTCAAATAAGACAGGAAATCTGGAGCCGTTCGAAACCGACGACTTCAAAATAAACGTCTTGGCTCCTATTGAACTTGAGCATAATGGCAAGCCTGCTTATGAGTCGCTCGGCGGAAGTTCACAAAACACGAACGGACACAGTATTACACTAAGGCTGGATTACAAATCGGTCAGAATCTTACTGACAGGCGATTTAAACCTGGAAAGCCAAAAGAGAATATTGTCTTTTTATGAAAACAATGAATCGGAATTTGCCTGCGACATTGTTAAATCTTGTCATCATGGCAGCGACGATTGTTCTTTTGAGTTTTTAACCCATGTTTCTGCGGGAGCTACCATCATTTCATCCGGAGATGCCGAAGGTCATTGCCATCCAAGGCCGTCAATTGTTGCTGCATCGGGAATAACAGGATATAAAACCATTCGTAACGACAAAATTATCACCCCCTTGGTTTATTCAACAGAAATATCAAGAAGCTACAAGCTTGGAAAAATGGAACAATTAAAAGTGAAGAGCTCGGGTGAGATTATTAACAGCAAGACCAAAATGGATGTTACATACAAGGAAACGAATGCCGGCGATCTGAATCCTGCAACCAAAACAAAATCTTTCTGGGATAAAAAAATTGTCGGGGGCATCATCTATGGTTTGGTGAATGTCAGGACTGACGGGAAAAAGATATTATGTGCTACGATGAGCGAGAAAAACAACGAATGGGATATAAAAACATTTAATTCCAGATTCTAGATCAATGCCGGGCCCAACAAGGGTTTTCCCTGCTCGAACCGAAATGACTTATGCCACTTCCTCCACCGGCTCCGAAATCGCCTGTCCGTATTACTACTTACCCTGATAAATCCGTATTTCACGGGTTTGTTTTCCGAAAATTTCTACTAATATTTGCGAAAACAAAAACAACTCCACGAAAATGAGCAGAAAACGGCTATTTGGGATGAATAGACCCATTTTGGGTGTTGAAAAAGTGGGGTTATAAAGGAGCTTAGGCAACCCTAAAAAAAGACTAATATGACACATACACAGATTATTATTGCAATTATAATTGCTGCCGGACTCCTTGGTGGCTTGACAAATTTTTTCTTATTTTACAATCTCGACTACAAGAAAAAAGAATGTTGGATAAATTTTCTTAAATCTATTTTTCTGAGCATTTGTGCTTCAGTGACTGTACCATTGTTTCTGCAAATAATTTCAAATAATCTCCTTGACATTCCAAAAGACTCGACTTTCCCTGACAAGAATTATTTTATTCTTGCAGGTTTTTGTGTTTTAGCAGCTTTTTATTCAAAAAGATTTCTCGATGACTTGTACGCTAAGGTTAATAAAGCGGAGAAAAAAGCAGAAGAAGCTAAACAAATCGCCGAAAACGCAGAACAAAAAAACCAAGAGATTGATGACGTCGAAGAAATTATCAACGATAATGAACTTAATAGGACATTTACAACAGATTTTTCAAAAGATGAAATAAAGGCTGTTTCACATGCAATATTAGTATCAAAATATTCCTACAGGACAATTGTAGGGGTTGCAAAGGACACTAACTTTCCAGAAGACAAAGTGAAAGGTATTTTAGAGTTACTAAAAAAAGCAGGATTTGCTGAATCCAAGAAAAATAGAAAAGGAAATGATATTTGGAAAATTATTTACAAAGAATAAAAAAGGGTATGTCTATAAAACAAAGACTATATGCAATAAGGGTTTCAGTGGTAAATCAAGCGTTGTACTCCGCTCAAATTTTCGTATCAACGGACAGGATGGTAGCCAGCAATCCCTTACTGTATATAGCCTCGAACCGTTAGCACCAACCATAAAAAAACGACAGTGAATAAATGAAACTAAATCTTAAATCCAATAAATATGAGAAAAACAATATTACTCTTAGGATTACTTGCTTGGATGCAGATATCAATATTTGCACAAGAACAAGACTTCGCTTTTAATATTTATGTTTATGACTATGCTTCATATCCTGAAGTCGAAAAAACAGGGACAATTGAGGTTGTGAATAAATTAGTTCTAAGCCAAAGAAGTCGTGATTTAAAGTATAGTCCTTTGGAAGCTAAAAATCGCATTGAAAATAAGATTTACTATGACATTCGAAATAACTTTGAAAGAACTTATAAAATTGCTCTTGAAGTTAATTGGGATAAAGTTAAAGAAGTTAATATAATAATTGATAAAGACTTTCAACGTGATAATATCTCTTTATTATCTAATGGAGGAGGTTCTGACAGACCAGATTATTTGCTGACCGATGGTGGAAATATAACTACACATTTCCTTTTTAATCGTTTACAAACATACTTCAAATTGAATATTGATAGAACAAGACCTGATTTAGATGCACAATCTAAAGAGGAAATTTTAAATCAAACAATGGATAATGTTATTTTTAATAAAATAAAAGTAAAAATTGAGGTGAAATTCACAGGCGATGAAAGACTTGAAGAATACGAATTAATCCCAAGAAATTCAGGATTAGCTTCTCAATTCCAACGAAAAGTTGACCTGTCGTTAACTTATACAAACGATAACATCGTAGGAAATGTATTTCTTTCTGCACCATTTAGAATAAGAGCAAAAAGACCATCAGCTACTCCTTTAGATTTTAGGTGGGTTGGAGACGTTGTTTCATTTGGACCTACATTCGTTATTGAGAATAGTACTACTCAACCTGTTGGTGTGGGAGGATTTATAGGACTTGGCTTGTCAGAGAATGGTCAAATGATGTTTGGTTTTACAGGTGGCTATCTTTTTGATACTAAAACCGAATTTTATGGCATCAGCTACAATGCTATCGGATTTATAGATGGATTAATAGACTTATTTAACGGAAAACCTGCATGGAATCAAAACTAATATGTTATGGCTAAATACAGATGTACAACAAAAGATTGTGGACGACAAATAATGACAAAACCTGCGACTGGTTATAAGTGTCCTAATTGCTTATCAATAGATAGTTACGTAGAGGTAAAAACGACAAAAAAGAAGAAGAAAAAATAAAAGGCAGATGCTAACACTTTGTATAAGTAATGCTAGGCAATGTATTGAATATCAAATTTTGTAGCCCGCTCAAACTACGTAGCGGTTTGCCAGAAAAATACTCCTCAAATCGCCACTTGCCATATAACCAAACCATCACCACCCCACAAAACTCCAAAGACTAAAAAAATGAATGAGTAAAATACACTATTTCGACATTGCATGGTTCTCCTCTGTTGACGGCCCCGGAACAAGGGTTGTGCTGTTTCTGTCGGGGTGCAACCTCAGGTGTCCCTGGTGTCATTCGCCTCATTCGTGGAAAACAACTTCGCCCCTGCTGTTTTTCGAAAGCCGTTGCCGGAACTGCGGAAAATGCGCGGAAGTCTGCCCTGCCGGAGTACATAAGTTCCTGAACGGTTTGCACCATATCGATCGCAGCCAATGCAACCATTGCGGTGCATGCATCGAAAACTGTCCGTCGTCGGCTATGAACAAATGGAGCACCGGCGCGTTAGGCTTTGCCGGCAAAGAGACGGAAGTTGGCGAACTCTTCGCGTTGCTGAAGCCCCAGCTCGATCTGCTGAAACACATCGGGGGTTTAACGGTATCCGGCGGCGATCCGCTGATACAATCCAAGGCCCTGGCCGAATTGCTGAAAATCTGCTCGGCAGAAGGCATTCACACCACGGTAGAAACATCCGCAACGCTGAATCAAAGCCACATCGAAGAGTTGCTGCCCTATGTCGGTCACTGGCTGATCGGCTTGCGTCCTTCCCCTGCCGATAAGGCGGAAGACCGGAAGCAACTCCTGAAGAATATTGAGCTGCTGGCCGATTACGATCCGGACCGGATAAGCATCCGGATGCCTGTTATTCCGGGCTACACAAATACATCAGGCACTTACGAAATGATTGTTGAGGTGATGCATGCGAACGGAATAAAATCCATTGAAATTCTCCCCTACAACCCCTATTCCGAAAGCTATTACAACGCAATGGGTCTAGAATATACGTTGAAAGGAACCCCATCTCCCGGCGAAGAAGAGATGACCGGGATTAAAAACATTTTTGCCTCGGCAGGACTCAACGCAACAATTATCAATTGAAAAGTAAAACAAAAAACAGGAGATACACCTATGACTAAACAAATGGAAGAGAAAGCCGCTGTCGGTTCGACATTCAGGATCACGGAACTGATCAGGTCTATGGAGAAACGCGCCTGGGCCGATCGTTCATCGGAATGGTTTACCCCCGACATGTTTAAAAAAATCGGCATCGAGCATCCCGACAAACCTGTCATTGTTCGCAGGGCATTGGCTATCGACGAGATTCTTAAAGCCATGACAAACAGGGAACTCTTTAACGGCAAAAACCCCCACTACCAAATTCGCGACGGGGAGCTGATTGTCGGGGTGATCACCCTCGGATCGCTGGGTCTGGGAAAATCCTTTCCCATTTATCTCACTCCGGACGAATTGGGCATTACCACGGTGTCCACAAAATCCGAAATGGGTTTGTTCGGGCACGATTCGGTAAACTACGATGTCCTGCTGGCAAGAGGTCTCGATGGAATTATTGCCGATTGCAACCGGGAGCTTGAAACAACCGAAAACAAGATCAAACACTACGAAATTCTTTTGAATTATTGCGACAAGGCCGGGAACGATAGTGCATACATCAACAATATTCAACAGCTCAGATCGAGCGGAAAAACAACGGAAATTGACGAAAGCCTGCAGGCGATTTCCGAAGAACCCCACAAAAACAAAGGCAACCGGATGACGGCTTACGATCCGGATCTGAAAAATCTGTTCGGGATGCTGGAAACCCATGTTCAAACCCATTTCAGGGAAAATTCAAAAGCAGGCAACGATGATCGGGGAGCCGCCGGTTTCCCATACCTCAAACAAATCAGAGCAATCGTAACCGAAAAAAGCAATATCCTTCACAACCGGCGCGATTTTTACACATCGGTAAAGATCAGTTGTCAGGCTGTGATCGATTATGCCGGTCGTTTTTCGGAACTGGCCAACGAGATGAGTCTGATTGAAAAAGACCCTGTCCGCAAGGCGGAATTGACGAAAATCAGCACGATATGCAGCAACGTTCCTGCAAAACCGGCAACCACATTCCACGAAGCGCTTCAATCCATATATTTCTTTCATCTTGCCTTGCACAGCAGCATGAACCAGTTGTCGCTGGGAAGGCTCGATCAGATTTTGCAACCCTACTACAAAAAAGAGGAACATGAAAAGCAGCAGGAACTCTTCGAATGCTTTTTGATAAAATGCGCCGAGCGCTTGATACTCGATGCCACCACCTTTGTAAAGCAGGACCACCTCGATTTCGGTTCCAATCTGCTGACCATACCGGTGGCTCTGGATCAGTGGGCGGAATCAAACGAATTTCTTCAGAACATCATCATCGGAGGGCAGACACGCGACGGAAAAAATGCGGTGAACGATTGCACTTACCTTATTCTGAAAGCGTTTCAGAACACAAAACTGTACACCCCCACCCTGAATGCACGGATTTATAACGGGCAGCTGAACGGAGACAATGAATCCGTCCGGTACATGAATGCCATTGCAGAATGCCTGTACGAAACAAAAAACGGAATGCCCGTTATCGGAAACGATGAAGTACTGGTGCCCGCGCTTCATCAATTTTCGGGTATCCCGCTGGAAGAAGCGAGAGATTACGTCATCGACGGCTGCTGGGAACCGTTGCTCAACGGCTCCTGCGACTGGACATTCAGGATGTTCAATATGCTTACCGCGCTGGAATGCGCGTTGAACGGCGGTGCAACGCTGAGCTCCAACCCCATACTGCTGAGAGGTCAGAAGCTGACCTACGAAACACCTTTGCCTGCGGTAGATACCGGCATCGACTTCGAAGGGCTGATGAACATCTTTAAAAAGCATATCAGGTTCTTTACCGACAACTCGGCATTAAGCATTCATATGCTGTACCTGATCGATCAGGCCGTTAATCCCGATCCGCTGTATTCTGCCCTGCTGAAGGGATGTATGAAGACCGGACGTGACAAGACCTGGGGCGGTGCCGATTATAAACTTGCCGGTATTATTCCTGCCGCCGTACCCGACACCGTAAACACATTATCGGCCATAAAGAAATGGGTGTACAATAAAAAGGAATTTACGCTGGCCGATGTTCTGGATGCTTTCAGAAGCAGCTATACTTCCACCGATAAATCGGAACAAGCCAAATTCAACAAAATAAAACTCCTGTTCCAGATCGATTCACCCAAATTCGGCAACAACGACAACGAATCCGTAGAGATGATGCAACAGGTGCTGAACATATTCTACGATTGCGTTGAGGCTTCACAGGCATTGGCCCGTGAGGTGTTCCTGTACCCGCCCCAAAAAGGCGACGAGGAACGAATTGTATCGATGAGAGCCCTGGCCGGTTATGCCGGAAAATCGTTGAAAGAAGAATTCGGCGACGATTTCATCATACATATTACCGCCGGCATGGGAACATTTGAGCTGTTCGATATATTCGGCGGTGGAAACGCGGCTTGTGCCGACCGGGCCAAAGCAGGCGACCCCATTGCCCGGAATTTTGCGCCCATGGTAGGTACTACGAATTTCAGCATCGGGCATCTGATATCATCATTCAAAACACTGGGACTGAACCGGTTTGCCGGCGGGGTAATCACCGACCTGTGCCTCGAAGAAAAGGACCTGGAGAAAAACGGACCCGCGATCATCCAATCCGTTATCCGGCATTTTATGATGAATGAGGGCAATATGATGACCATTACCATTTCGGACAAAAAACTGCTAAACACGGTTTACGATCTGTGCGAGAAAAACAGGAACGGCGACGAAGCCGCTAAAAAAGAACTGAAAAAATACGAGCACATCAGCGTTCGGGTCGGTGGTTTCCAGATGCCTTATGTGACCCTGCCGCCGGCCATGCAGTTGAGCTATATCGACAGACCCATGTCGCCGGAAAATCAGATTATCAACATTTAAAACCTTCATTATGAAAAATTTACTCCTTGCCCTTTGCCTGATCTTTTTAACCGTCATCGGTCATTCGCAGATATTTAAATTTGCGGTACTGTGCGATACCCGAAGCGATGCCGCCAACAATGGAATTACCGGTGTAAACGTATCGGCGGTTAAAGCGGTCTGCAGTCATTTAATACAATCGGGGGCCGAATTTGTGATTGCCCCGGGCGATTTTATTTGCGGTAACGTAACCTGGTACAATCCAACAAAAACTCCTCCGGACAACAAGGTACAGTATCAGGCCTTTCTGACCGCCTGCCGGTCGGTCGGAGTGGGATTACCCGGCGAAGAAAACATGATTACGCTCTATGCTGTCAGAGGCAATCACGAATGCTACCAGCAGATTTTACCTAAAAAAAGCATTGAGGAAGCCTGGCTGATGAGCATCGGGTATTCTCTTCCCAAAAATGGTCCCGATGATGAGCTGGGGTTTACTTATAGCTTTTTATATAAAGGCTCATTATTTATAGGCATGGATCAATACATGCATGCAAATGCAGCCCAGAATGACAGCATCGTCCTTAATCAGGCATGGCTCGACAAGGTATTGCTCAAATACCCCGAAGCGCTGCATGTTTTTGTTTTCGGGCATACTCCTGCTTTTGCAGCACAGCATCAGGATTGTCTGGGTCAGGATTCGATTGCCAGAAATAAATTCATGCGATCGATAAGCAGCCGCTCCGGAGTTTATTTCTGCGGACACGATCATTTCTATGCCCGGGCCAATATTCCGGTGTATGCAACAAACGGAGAAATAGAAAACCGGATGCAACAGGTAATCACTCCCAGTGGCGCTCCTTTCCTCGGAGGATTCAGTCCCAAGTGGAATGGAGTCTATAAAAATACGGATGTAAAAACCGAAGCGTACATCGATAATGCTGTCGGATATCAGCTGGTAACTATTGACGGGAAAAATGTGACGGTTGAATTCATCGCCACGAACGATGCCTGTACTTTCACAATCGATTCAACGGGAGTGTATTCCTATCGCTACAACGACAACTGGCAGACATGGAATTTTGCAACAATGAGCAGGTTTTCCTACGAATTGCCATAGGAAAACATAAAAAACGGAATCAGCATTTTTTATAATAAAACTAAAACAGAATCGCAATGGAAACAAAATATGGTTATATGGGCAAAATCCTTTGGGTCGATCTATCCAAAGGAACCTTTACGGAAGAAAGAATACCGGACACGGTGTATGAAGAATTCCTCAGTGGCTACGGGCTTGCCTCAAAAATCATTTACGAAAGGCAGCCAAAAGGCATCGACTTTCGCGATGAACGCAGCATAATATCGGTGATGAGCGGTATTCTCACCAATACCGAAGCCGTTTTCAACGGCCGCTGGATGCTGGCCGGGAAAAGCGATAAGCCGGTCTATATTTATATCGACGACACACACAAGCAGATTCTCCCGGCAAACGATTTGTGGTCGTACAAAGATGCCGTTGAAACAGAGGAAATTCTGATAAATAAGCATGGAAAGGATTCCAGAGTCATCTGTATCGGCAGTGCCGGCGAGAACTGCTCGCTTATATCGGGTGTTGTGAACGATGGCGGTCGCCTGGCCGCACGAAGCGGATTGGGCGCCTTGTTTGGCGTTAAGCAACTGAAAGCTGTCTGTCTGAACGGTACACAAAACGTGAATGTATTCAACAGAGAAGAAGTGAAAAAAGCCACCATTCAGCTGGTGAAAGCATTGGACAATTCCACCGATCCGTTTTGCACCACCATGAAATGGTCGGGAACTGCCGGCACCACCGATGATTCGGTCAACACAGGCGATTCTCCGATCAAAAACTGGGCGGGCGTAGCCCAGGATGATTTTCCGCAGGAAAAAGCAACAAAAATCAGCGGGTATTCCGTAACCAAATATCAGGAAAAAGAATACTATTGCGCCGACTGCACCTTTGGTTGCGGTGGAATTTGTTCGATCAAGAACAATCCGCTGCTGCAAAAAACACATCGGCCGGAATACGAAATATTGGCCGGTTTTGGCGCTTTGGTACTCTGCGACGATGTGATGGCCATTTTCGAAATCAACGAAAAACTGAACAGGGCCGGTTTTGATGCCATCAGCGTTGCAACCACCGCAGGCTGGGCATTCGAGGCCTACGAGAAAGGATTGTTCAACGCTCAATTCCCCGGACTGAAACTGAACTGGGGCAATTCCCAGGCCCTGATTGAGCTGGTGGACGATATTATTGCCAACAGGAATCTGGGGGCATACTTAAAGGACGGTGTAAAAAAAGCCGCCGAATATTTTGACAAAGAAGGAAAAACCGTTCCCATGCACGTACACGGACAGGAGTTGCCCATGCACGATTCGCGCAGAGATGGCTCGCTGGGTCTTGGGATCGGCTATGAAGCAGAACCGACTCCGGGCCGGCATACATCCACCAATGCGCAATGGGAACAAATGGCCGATACGCATACAGTCGATGCCGTTTTGAACGACAACAAGCTGAACATCAAGTTCCAGAAAAGGTACGTTCATACCGATATGTCGCACGAAGAGCAGGGCCAGGATCTGATGGCCGCCAGTTGTTCCGAAGACATTATCAACGGAGCGGGCTTATGCAACTTCAGTTTCATGGGCCCCTTTGTTCCGGTGGTATCATGGCTCAACAATGTTACCGGCTGGAACAAAACATTCGATGATTACATCAAAACAGGCAAACGAATAAAAACCGTCCGGCATTCATTCAATATCCGGGAAGGAATTGATGTGGCGAATATAAAAGCGCCCAACAGGGCCAAAGGCGATAATACGCTGAAGGACGGACCCAATGCTTACAGCCCGAATGTGCTGAAATGGGACGATGCCAAAGCCGATTATTACATCTCTATGGGATGGGATGTAAACACAGCCCGGCCATTACCCGAAACCTTACAAGAATTGGGTTTGGACTTTTTGGCAAAAGATCTCTATTAAAGAATAAATAACAAAAAAACGAAAAGTCATCCTGAGCGCAGACGAAGGAAAGGGGGCTTTTCGTTTTTGCTTCCCCGCCGCGGATATAGTATCCATAACAGTGAACAAGAAATACAAGGATAGGTGTTTCTTTCCCTCCGCAGATTTATTCATAGATTGAATTATTTCAGTTGTATTCATGAGCTCGTT
>PHDB01000129.1 GCA_002842495.1 Bacteroidetes bacterium HGW-Bacteroidetes-6 | reverse complement strand
AAAATGCCAGGGTTGTGAATTGCTCGCCGATGGCGCAAGGCGGGCAGCTTCGAGGCATTGGTTTATTTTTTCTGTTTCTACTGGTGTAGAGGCATATTTTCTGACACTCTGTCGTGTAAGAATAAGTTCCCGGAATGACATAAATACAATAATTACAGAATAGTTTGTTTGCTGCAAAGTTAAATTTATTGATGTGATTTGAGAACCCATTTCTGCAAATTGACAATTCACGGACTTTTCAGATTAACTAAATAAATTAATCACACAAAGTGTCGTTTTAGAAAGAAACATCTTAGTTTTACACTTTCTGATCAATAGAAACCTGATTATTCTGAACTAAAGTTCGCCATGCAACAGCTTGACCGGGATGAATTTGAAAAACTTTTTCGTGCCAATTTCAAAGGACTGTGTTTCTTTGCGCAGAAGTATGTAAAAGATTTTGAAACTGCCCGCGAAATTGTTCAGGATTCTTTTATCAGCCTTTGGGAAAAGCGCGATACCATTGATGCCAGCCGCCCGGTAAAATCCTACCTCACCACGGTAATCCACAACAAATGCCATAATTACCTGCGCGATAACCGAAAATTCAATCACAAGCTTCTCGAAATTGAAAATCTGCTCGAAATCAGAGATGATGCTTCCAATGATCTGCTTGTTGCAAAGGAACTTAAACTGGCAATTCATGAGGCTATTGAAGAATTACCAGAGAAATGCCGCGAAGTATTTTTGTTAAACCGATATGAAAATCTGAAATACAAGGAAATTGCAGTCAAACTAGGCATTTCGGTTAAAACAGTAGAGACACAGATGTCAAAAGCACTCCAACACCTCAGGATTCGGCTTGCTGAATATATGGTTTTAATCCTTGCAATTTTTACACTTGTAAAATTGATAACAGAGAGTTTCTGATGGAAAAACTTCAAAATATTATTTTACCATCAGGGTAAAACCCGCTTAAGGTGTATTATTAACAGAAACGCACAATGGAAGAGCAAACTACATATTACGACAGCCTCATAGCGGCATATTTCTCGGGAGAAGCATCACCCAAAGAAATCAAGCAGCTTTCGGAGTGGCTGGTGCTGAAGCCTTCAAATCTTGAATTATTTGAAGATTACCGCAAAGCCTGGATGCTCTCCGGCAAAGATGCCATCGACTCAAAAGTAAACGTTGATCTGGAATGGGAATCTATTAACTCCCGAATTGAAAATTCAGCTAAACCATCGCTGACTCAACTGCCTGTAAAAGGAAAGGGCCGTAAACTAAAGTTATTATTGAACTGGAAAGCTGCCGCCGCACTGGTAGTGCTACTGGTGGCTGCATCTGCACTTTTTTACCTGGCAACAGGGAGTAAAAATATTGTTGTTACTGCCGATTCAGGCAATCTCGAACAAATGCTACCTGATGGTTCAGAAGTCA
>PHDB01000128.1 GCA_002842495.1 Bacteroidetes bacterium HGW-Bacteroidetes-6 | reverse complement strand
TAGTGTTATGTAGTTAAGGAAACAATCCCGCAGAGTAATGGCTGTTTTTTTTTGTAGGCTTTTCAGATTCCGGCCCTTATTTTCTTTTCAAGATCAATAAATTTCTTACGCCATTGGCTCACTTCATCGCGGGCTGTTTCAATCCGGGTAATCATCTCATCTTTCTTACCGGGTTCAAAATCAGCGTTTCCGGACAGGAAAATCAGCATTTCACTCACTGAATTTGCTGCATTCGCCTCGCCGCCAATATAATCCCACATTGCCTGCTTAAGCTCTTCGGGATTTGCATAACCTACTTTGGTTTTAAGTTTATAGAGACCCTTACGCTCAAGGTTAAGTGCTGCATTGCGCAAGGTATCGCAAAGTTCAAACTGACGGAATTTATGTTCCCAGGCATGAAAATTACTTAATTCCAGTATCATTTTTCTGGCTTTAACTTCATCTCCATATTTCAGCTCGGCTGCCACAGTTGAAAGATGTTGTTTGAGAATGGTGAGTGTTTCATCAATTAATTCCGCCGTATTGGCCAGGGCGTCCCTCATATCCTTTTTCACCGTTTCGAGAATCTTAGCGGTTGATTTAAGTCCATTGAACAGTTCACCGATAATATTGAACATTTCACTGATGCCTTGTATTTTTATTTCCATGATGGTTGCTGTTTTGGTTGATTAAATTTAACAGCAAATAGTTAGGCTTGTTCACGGTTAAGAACAGATTGTTCAGGGCTTGCTGAATAACTCCGTTAGGAGTTTATAGTAAATAACCCCCAGTGAAGTGAAACGAAACTGGGGGTAAATGAATCGCCAATTAAATCAACCCTGGAGGGGTTGCTTTTTATAATTGCTTAGAGGAACCCACTCTGGGGTTCAGTAGCTATTCCATTTCAATACCCCCAACTTCATTGGGGGTTATTCACAGTAAATCCCTCCGGGATTCGATTCTGTCATTGTTATAAGGAGCAAGGAAAAATGATAGAGTTTTATAATTTCCTTGCAATTAGATGTTGAAATTTCATTGTATGATACTGTTAATGTGATTATTGTAGGCTTTACAACACGCCCTGTTTAAACTGGTCAATTGGAATCAATTTGATGGTTTTTGAAGGCAGGTTCGACTGGATTATTTTCAGTTTTCCCGGAAATAAGCAACCGCTTTGTCTTTAGCAAAGGCAAAATTAATCCCTATTTGTAAAAGCATAATGAAGTAAATCAGAGAATAGTAGCTGTTACTACTTTTTCTTTTTGGTAGCAGTAGTGTCGGGTGGACTATAGGCATTGCGCTTGCCTCCGCGTCCAAAAACTGAAAAATGTATGTAGCGCTGAGGGTTTAGGCGCATATCTTCGAGCAGAAGCTTCAACTCATTTGAGGAATTCTCCAGTTCGGTGTACATTTTATCATTGTTAACAAGTTGTCCGAGTGAGCC
>PHDB01000086.1 GCA_002842495.1 Bacteroidetes bacterium HGW-Bacteroidetes-6 | reverse complement strand
CATAACAGTGAACAAGAAATACAAGGATAGGTGTTTCTTTCCCTCCGCAGATTTATTCATAGATTGAATTATTTCAGTTGTATTCATGAGCTCGTTAGCGCTCGGTTCGCGGATCTCGCAGACATACCCATCCAATTTAAGCAGATAATTCAGCTATTTTCCTCGTAAACAGCTGAATCCGCAGATATATCAACCAGTCAAAAAAAACGGTGATCAGAGAGTTCCCTTTTCAACATTTGCGGATAAAAAATAATCCGTAACAGTACTGCAACCTGTAACGGGCCTGTGTATTCATTTTCGTCCGCAGTTGCCAGTATCCCGCAGTCACACTGAGCCTGTCGAAGTGGGCTGCGGGATAAATGCCCCACTACAATTCCGGGCTGAGCCTCCCGACAAAAGATCCCTCCTCAATCTGAAATAACCCAAAACGAAAAGTCACCCAGAGCGAGCTTGTCCTGAGCGCAGACGAAGGAAAGGGGGCTTTTCGTTTTTACATTTCCCCTTCCGTATTATTACCAACCCCAAAAATTCCGTATTTCATGGTATTGCATTGGGGAGATTTTATTGTAATATTTGCGGGAGAAAAACATCTCCACTAAAGAGAAATAAGTACGGCGAATTCTGATTTGGGCGGATATATACATCTTTTTGGGGGATAAGGTGTATATATAAAAACGACAGATGGGAATCCCTTTGGGCACATTATGACAGACATCTCGTAAAATTAAACATACAATGGCAACAAACGACTCACTTAATTCAAAAAGAAATGAAGCCTATAGAATTGTTGAGGAGATAAAAGATAAATTTCAAATTATTGAGAAAAATATTGAAAAATCGAAAATTATTTTAGCAGAACACAAGGATAATTCGGCTGAAACTAAAAAACTTAACACTAATCTTAAGCGAATTGTTGCTTCAACAGAAGAAGTAATTACAAAGTTTCGAATCGAGAGAGATAAAGTAAGTCGATTGCTAACTCTGGTAAATAATTTTTATGATAAAAAGTATATTCCCTTAATTAATAAAATCGAGGATGATAAAACTGGATTTCGTGCCAGGTTGAAGGAAAGCACGCAATTTAAAAATGAGATTCTAAGTATTAAGGAATCTTCAAAAACGCAATATGATGAAGTAAAAAAGTATGCAACAGAGTTACGCAAAACCAATAGAGAATTAACAACCATTGATAGTTTAATTAGAAAGCTTCTTCAGAATTCAACAACGAAGAACACAAAAATAAATGAGATAAATGCTCATGTATCAGAAGTAGATAAAAAAATCACAAAAACTCATGATAACTTAAATAAACTCTTTCTTGAAAGTCAAAACAATGAAAAGGTAATTTCAGAATTACTCGCAAAATCTAATGAAGAGTTTGATAGAATAAAGATTATTAAATCTGATAGTGAGAAAATATTAAGTGATATCCAAGATATATATGAAATAGCAGCTGAAACAGGATTAAGCGGAGAATTTGATAAAAGAAGAAATCATTTAAAAATTTCATTAGATCTATGGGGAAAAAGAATATTTTATACAACTCTAGTACTTCTATCTGTAATAATAATGATGTTTGTTGGACAATTATGGTTATATCATTGGGATATTGAGAATCATACATTTGACATCAACTTCTATATTAGATTTTTAATTGCCTCTCCGATTGTATATTATTTATATTTCTGTTCATCCCAATATTCTCAAACCAAAAAACTTCATGACAAATACAGCTTTAAAACAACTCTAGCGATGTCAATTAAACACCATATTCAACTTTTGACTGAACATGAAACGTTTAATAAAGAAGAAAGAATTAATAAAATACTCGATTTTGTACTGGATGGCTTTCAAAGAATTTATACAGAACCACATACAAATGATGATTATAAATTGAAACTAAAATTGGCAAATATGGAAATGAATATCGAAAAGAGATTAATTGAATCAATTTCTAAAGTTTCTGGATTAAAAATAGATAAAAAATAACATGCCCTAACACGCAGTAATAAAACATTTGGGGTAATGTGATTATCTAAACGGTCTATCACGTATCAGCTTTCTGTAATGGTGGATACGAACGCAGCCAGCTCTCCCAAATATTTCAGACCACCAACCCCGTTAACAACAAGTTTTGGGTGACCGAGCAACTTTAAACTGACGAATAAAAACTAATCAATAATAAAACATGGCAGACATTAAGAAAAAATATGCAGCAAAAGCTTTTGTAAGCTGTAGCTTACGAACTGAGGACGAAAACTTTGTGAACTATGTTTGCAGAATTCTTGACTCACACAACATTCAACCTTTTGGAACTGTTGGAAAATTTGCCGCTTCACCAGAGAACCCGGTAGCATTGATGAATAAGAACATCCCTCTTTCTGATATCGTTGTAATTTGTGCAACAAAACGTTATTTGCAAAAAGACCTCAAGACAGGAGCTGTTTCGTATGGACTTTCAGAAATGGTACATTTTGAAACAGGAATGGCTGTTGCTCATGGAAAACCAGTTGTAGTTTTTGTTCAAGAAGGAACAGACGTAGGTAGCGTTTTGCCAAATATCACACAATACATAACGCTAAACGGACAACATGAAGATTTTGAAGCTAAACGAAAATTAATATTCTCACTTCTCAATAACGCCTATCAATTTGTTCGAAAAGCAAATAACAACAAAACACTACGGACAGTTGGCAATATTGCGGTTGGTGGACTTGCTATTTACGGAGGAATAAAACTATTTCAAACAATTTTAGGCAACAAGAAAAAGCATTAATAAATAGACCACGCATCTCGCCATACACCCCTACTCAGCACTCATAATTATCCTACCAAAACAAAAATTTTTTAACTTAGCAAAGAGAAAGTTACGCTCCCCAAATGACAAAAAGTGTACAATACATTCCGATTGGGGTAGACAGATACATCTTTTTGAGGGATGGGGTGTATGAATAAATGAATTGGCTGCAAGTATATAAAAGACACCGACATGAAATATTTAACATTGGGGATTCACTACCCTGAAAGGAGGAGGTAATAATATGAAATGTCATACAACAAACTACTACAATACTTTTATTGCAATTGCTGATGATTGCCCGGTAAAAAAAGGAGAAATTCCACCCATGAAAGGAGACGGGAAAACTATTGCTAATATTCAGTATGAGTTAATAAAAGAAAATCCTTACCGATTTTCCTCGGATGATATTTTACTTCATGTATTCATCGAACGTAACAATATTGATAAAAACCTGTTTGAAAGCACAAAGGAGCAATTCTTTTCGAAAGGACAGGCTTGTTTGAGGTCTTCCCCTTTGACAAAAAGATATGGATGGGGGCTTCATTTTGATGAAAACGGTAAAATTTCTTTATATGGTTGTGAAACAAATGAATATAGAGATTTCATCCATAATCCCAAATTGACAATTTTGAAAGCGATGAAGTCGAAAAAATAAATGCCATCTGCCAACACATGGCATAGTGCATGCGGATTTCAGTAGTTAACGAACATTGCGACACGACACACTACAACCATTAAAAAAACAAAAAGATGAATGGACAAATAAAACGAATCAATCCTGACGGACTTATGAAAAATCCCGCATTTTCACAAGTTGTGACGACACAAGGCAGCGGTAAGACAATTTACATTGGCGGACAAAATGCTGTGAATGAGAATCGGGAGTTGGTTGGTAAAGGGGATATTCAGGCTCAAACAGAACAGGTAATGAAGAATATTCAAGTTGCACTCGGAAGTTGCGGGGCAGCTTTTGATAATCTGGTTAAATTATCTATCCATATTGTTCAAGGGCAAAATCTTTATGAAGCCTTTCAGGCCTCTCAAAAATTTCTGAATATTTCAAACCCTCCGGTGATTACTGTGCTTATAGTAGCGGGTTTAGCAAATCCTGATTTTTTAATCGAGATAGATGCGACAGCATTTATTTCTGAATAACTTTAAATTATGGGAAAGACAAAAATGGTTGGATAAACCAAAGATGTTGGATTTCAAACAGGTATTGGAAAAACAATTCATTTGCAAAAATGAAGAAATTTCTACCAAACCCAAAAAATCACTTAATTTAGTTGGGCAAAAAAGCGAAAAAGACCACAACATAAAATTCGTTGATGATGAAAACAACGATTATAGCCTTTCTTCTTTTTATAATAACACTAAACCTTAGTGGACAGAGTAAAACAAAAATTTCTTTCATTGAAAACATTAAAACTTTTGATGAGCTTTTATCACTTTTTAAGGGAAATATTATTTACGTGGATTTCTGGGCATCATAGTGTTCTCCCTGCTTAAAAGAGCTGGAGCATGATTCTGTATTAGATGCATTCTTTGAAAAGAACAATATTGTAAGAGTTTATATTGCTGTTGAAAAATACACGAATAGTGAGTCTGAAAGAGATTTAAGTATTAGTAAATGGGAAAAACTGGTAAATGAAAAAAATCTTTTCGGCTATAATTATTATACACAAAATCGTAGTGACTTTATGGCAGGTGTTTACGAAAGTTTCATGGGGAAACTGTCTTTACCGAGATTTATCATAGTTGATTCAACAGGAAAAATAGTTCAAAAAGAAGCAAAAACCCAAGTGAAAAAGACAAACTAATCAAGCAATTGAATGAATATCTAAATTAAAGTGATCTACTTGTTTGTAAAAATGCACTCTATAACAGAAAAAACCCGCTACGCCATATAGCCGCAAAACGTCGGGACACAGAATAACTCCTGCCACAAAAAATTCCCCTACTCCACGACACAAATAATTTTTTCTTCGATCAAAAATTTTTTTTAACTTAGCAAAGCGGAATTTACACTCCCAAAATGACAAAAAGTGTACAATACATTCCGATTTGGGGTGGACAGATACATCTTTTTGAAGGATGGGGTGTAATATAACAAGTTATGGGCAAGTTTAAAAAGTAAAGTGTAAGTAATCTGACATAAAACAAAAAATGGAAACCAGAGACCATTTAAAAAAACGGGGCGGCACCGAAAAGCCATATGAGTAGGAAATCTTTAAATGATAATGCAATGAAAACAAAATTTGGACTTTTATTAGCTTTGTGCCTTATCAGTATTACTGGTTTTTGCACAAAATGGACGGTAACCAATTCAGGGTTTACCTTTAGTCCGGACACATTAACAATAGCGTTGGGCGACAGTGTTTTTTTCAATATTGCCAGCGCACATAACGTTGTGGAAGTAAGTCAGTCGACATGGAATGCTAATGGCAACACTCCACTCCCGGGATTTTCCCTGCCGTTTGGCGGCGGATTGCTGCTGCCCGCCCAGCTTACTTTGGGAACCCACTATTATGTTTGCTCTCCTCATGCATCTTCAGGGATGAAAGGCACCATAATAGTTTATGATTCCACGACTACGGGCATTCCCGATATTCCGTTGCAGACAAGTTTCTCGGTATTTCCCAACCCTTCAAACGGGACAGTTTGGCTTACGGTCGGTAAACTGCAGTCACCGGGAAATTGCAACCTTAGAATATATGATATTAAAGGGAAGATGGTATATGAAACCAAAGTTAATGAGACAATATCTTCAATTGATTTAAGCGAGTTGACAAATGGCGTATACTTGATACGGCTTTTTAACGGAAAAGCAATTCTGACAAGAAAAATTGTAATTCAATAATTCGAATGGAAATAAACCAGCCCATAACAAAAGCTTGCTATCGGCGGGGCGGCAGGATTTTAGGACAGTTATCGTTCTTTATTTACCTTTGGTGTATTCGGACAGAAAACAGCCTCGATTCGCCCCGCCGAATGGCAAGCCTCAATCGTTAGTCTCAAGTCAACAAAAGAAAATCAACATCAATTATGACTGTCAGATATGATAAAATAGGGATGAATTATGACCAGACCAGAAGAGCGGATAATTATATCTCTGAAAGATTTGTATTTCATCTAAAACCTGAGGATAACAAGCAATATCTTGATTTAGGATGTGGAACCGGCAATTACACCATTAAGTTATTTGAAAAAGGCATATCAATTATAGGTATTGACCCCTCTGAGACAATGATTCTGAAAGCCAGATCAAAGCTAAGTCAGATTGATTGGATTATGGGAACAGCTGAACATACCGGATTAAATAATAATTCGATAGATGGATTAATCTGTTGTTTAACAATTCACCATTGGACTGACCTGAGTGCTGCATTTAGAGAAATATACAGGATTCTAAAGAAAAATGGAAAATTTGTAATATTTACTTCAACTCCCAACCAAATGGAAGGATATTGGCTGAACTATTATTTCCCGCAAATGTTAAAAAAATCAAGGGAACAAATGCCATCTTTGGAGATTCTTTTAAAAGTACTTAAAAACACCGGATTTGATACGATTGAGACAGAAAAGTACTTTGTTTCACAGAATTTGCAAGACTATTTCCTCTATTGTGGAAAGCAAAGACCAGAACTTTATTTAAAGCCGGAGATCAGAAACGGAATTTCATCATTTGCCGATTTGGCAAATACGGTTGAAATCGAAAATGGACTCTTTAGATTATCAAAAGACATTGATAGCGGGTACATTAATTCAATCATTGATAAATATGAGAATGAGAAAGGAGATTATATGTTCGTAACAGGAACAAAAGCCAGTGGCTAACAGTACCTATATGTAATGCGCTGCTAATCGCTATTTGCAAATTTACTGCATGTATATTTGGCTCCGTACGCATTTTAAAAGTGATGTTACTTTCACTTCCCGCATTCCACATAGCCGCAAAACGTTGGAACACAAAATAACTCCTGCCACAAAAAACTCCCCTGCTCCACGATACAGATAACTTTTTCATCGAGCAAAAAAAATTTAATTTAGCAGGGGGAAAAACAACAGTACAAAAACGGCCCCAACAAATCCGGATGCATTATGATAGTCTCCAACAAAAAAACGAAGAACTCTTTTGTCAAAAAAGGTGGGATATAAAAGAGTTATGGGCAAGTGAACAAAACGAGCTACACCAATGAAAGAAATAATTGAGAAATTATCGAGAATAGAAAATGGATTTAAACCCATTGAGACTGAAGCCCTAAGAATCTTCAAGTTAAATACAATTGATAATGCTATAACTTTGTCATGTGAACTCTTAAAGCATGACAAATATCAAATCCGAAGTTTAGCCGTATTTATTTTAGGATTTGTATCAGCTAACGATTTGCGAGCATTAAGAATATTGAAAACAGAAGTAAGTGAAGATTCAGGTTGGCAGGTTCAAGAGATTTTAGCAAAAGCATTCGACCAATATTGTAAAGATAATGGATATGAAAAATCTTTGCCGATAATAAAAGAATGGTTAAATGATAAGAATCCGAATATTTGTCGAGCAGTAACCGAAGGATTACGAATCTGGACAAGTCGTCCATATTTCAAGGATAATCCAAAAGTTGCAATAAAGCTGATTAGTGAGCATAAAGGAAGTGATAGCGAATATTTAAGAAAATCAGTTGGTAACTCACTTAGAGATATTTCAAAAAAACACAATGACTTGATAGAAGAAGAAATATCAGGTTGGGATTTAACTGATAAAAAAATAAATTTCACTTATAAATACGTAACTAAAAACAAAAAGAAAAAATGAAAAACTATGACAATTTCTTTTTCCCATCTGATAATTTAGAAGAAAGCAGAAAATTTTATTCAGATATTTTAGGATTACCAACAAAATTTGATTTTAGCCAACAAGGAATGATTGCCTTTAAAGTTGGCGAAGAAGAACCTGCAATTATCATCAAAGACAAAAATAAATTTCCTAATGCCCAACCCACTATCTGGATTGAAGTTGAAGATGTCCGAAAACTTTATCCCGAATTGAAAGAGAAAGGAGTAAAATTTTTGGCAGAACCCTTTAAAATCAGGACAGGTTGGGCTGTAGAATTTACTGACCCATCGGGAAACTTATTGGGAATAACAGATTATAAAAATGATTAAAAAGAAAAATCACCAGCCCATAACATGCGGTATGAAAAATTGCCGGGAAAGTAGGTTGTTCAAGGTTTGTAGCCCGCTCCAACTTTTGTGTAGCTTATAAGAAATCGCATGCAATCGGCAACTTTTATACCGCCAAACCGTTATGTGGCATTATGAAAACACAGTGCATTATTTTGACAAATTTGGAAAAGTATATCTATTCTGGTATCTTTTAAATTTGCAAAAAAATCATGATATACAAAAACATTGTTATATATTATTTTTCCGGTACAGGCAACTCAAAAAATGTTGCGCTATGGCTATCAAAAGTTGCTACTGAAAACAACATAGAATATCAACTATTTAATATTGCCCGGATTAACAGATTAAAAATAGAAAAGCCTGATCCTGAAGCATTGATTGTATTTGTTTCACCAATACACGGATTTAATTATCCTCCTATAATGTTGCATTTTATTATGCGATTTCCAAAAGGGAAAAACAAAGTTGTATTAATGAATACAAGGGCTGGAATGCTTATTGGCAAGTATGTTACTCCCGGGGCAACGGGTATAGCATTTTACATTTCATCTTTATTCCTGAAAATAAAAGGATTTTCCATTCAAGCAATTTTTCCGGTCAATTTACCATCTAATTGGATTTCGGTCCATCCGGGGCTTAATAAGAGGACTGTGAAATATATACACAAAAAAGAAAAAGAAAGAGTGCTAAAGTTTAGTAATAAAATTCTTTCAGGAAAATCAGACTATAAAGCGTTTATTGAATTTTACGACATCTTGTTATTACCCATTTCAATCCTTTATTATTTTGCGGGGCGTTTTCTTTTTGCTAAAACATACTATGCATCTGCCGATTGTGATAATTGCGGTTTGTGTATAAAAGCTTGTCCGGTAAAAGCCATTATAAAAGTGGATAACAGGCCTTTTTGGACGTTTAATTGCGAAAGTTGCATGAGATGTATGAGCAATTGCCCTAAAAAAGCTATTGAAACGGGACATGGATTTATTGTTGGATACATATTGATTTATTTAATGATTCTGTTGGTTTTATTTTATAAATATTTTGAACTCTATTTTTTTAAAATAGAAAACGGATTCATAAAAATGATTGTAGAATCTGTACTCTTTTTAGCCATACTGGCTTTATGGTACAGAATCGTCCACTATTTAATGCGGTTTAAGATATTTGAACGATTAATGGTTTACACCTCTCTAACCAAGTTTAAATTTTGGGGGCGGCGGTATAAAGCTTTAAAAGACAATGATGCAAAGCAAAACAATTAGCTATTACAGACAAAAGTCCAACGATGTCCTGCAGTATATAAACAATAATATTGGGGGCAATTTGAATATAAAAGTGCTGTCTGAACGTTTTAATATTTCCTTTTTTCATTTCCACAGGATTATGAAAGCCGCACTTGATGAACCGTTAGGGGAATATATCAACAGAGTGAGACTGGAAACAGCAATTAAGCTTTTAAGGTACTCAAACGAACCTGTAATTGAGATTGCCAATAATGTTGGGTATTCTGACCTTTCTTCCTTTTCAAAAGCATTTAGTAAAGAATTTGGTATTTCTCCCAATGATTTCAGGAACGATAAGTCGATAGTTTTGAATACACATATTGACTATCGAATCGGCAATGAAAAAAAGATAATTGTCAACTTAAAGCCTAAAATAATATCTGTTCCCGATAAAAAAGTTTGTTACATAAATGTAGTTGGGAAATATGGTTCGGAGGTAACCTACAAGGCATGGGACGAATTGGGCGATTTTGCATTACAGAACAAACTTATCGGATGGAAGCCGGAATTGTTTGCAATATACTATGATGATCCGGATGTAATTGATATAAACTTATGTTCATCGGACATTTGTATTGTAACCACGAAAAATTTCAAAGAAGATGAAAAAATAAAATCGAAAACGATAAAAGGCTTTAAATACCTGGTCTTTAGATATAAAGGCTCGTATGATTATTTATGGGACATATACAACTACATTTACAGAGATTGGATTTTACAATCGGATTATAAATTAATAGATGCACCGTCGTTTGAAAAGTATTTGAATTTTTCTCACAATACAAAACCGGAGAAGTTATTGACAGAAATATATATCCCAATTGAATAGAATAATAACGCCACAGAACAAGCGGTATAGCCAATAAGGTTTGACTTCGCCGGGCTCCTTTCGGTCGGCTCAGTGGTATGCGAAGTTTTGCAGCCCGCTTTAACTTTTTGTGTAACTTTTCAGAAAATCGATCCTCAATCCCCCGAAAAAATATTGAATACGTTGATGAATTAAAAAATGTATTATATTTGACGAACGAACGTTCGGTCTACTACTATGAATAATACAAAACAAAAAATTCTCTGGAAGGCTTTTGGAATCTTTTTGGAAAAAGGGTTCGACGGGGTCTCTATCTCTGATTTACAAAAAGAGATCGGAATGGGCAGGGCTTCGCTTTATCACTATTTCAAAGGCAAAGAGGACTTGTTCGTAAACGTGGTTTTGGAATGCTACCTGGCCCAGGGAAAAGAAAAACACCTGAAAGCTGATCTGAACATATCCCTGTATACAATGATTGACCAAACCATTGAGGGATATAAAAAAGAAGTAAAAAAACAGAATTCTTTCACTGACCGTAAAATTGGCGTTTTAAACTATTACCTTTTTGCATTCCAGGCCATGAAATACTGCCCGGGTTTTATGAAGGAAGCTCTTGAGCTGCAGAAACAAGAACTTGAACAGTGGAAGTCAGTGATAAATTACAGCATTGAGAATGGTGAAATACGTCGCGACATTGATGCGGATGAAATTGCCAAATTGTTTGTAAATGCCGAAAACGGAATTGGTATAAGGTCAGCTTATTCTGCAAAACCCATCGAAATTATTGCTGAAATTGAAAGGATGTATAAAAACATCTACAACCTCATTAAAACGTAGAATTCATGGAAAATCAAAACTTATTCTCATTTCCAATTGGCTACCATCGTCTTCACAAAAAGCAGTTATATAATTTTCAACTCAACAGGTGGTATTCGTTGGGTTATTTATCATATGATGATGTAAAAGCAGTGGGTAAAGGGATTAAGAAGTTCACAGATTGGAAACCTGTGATGATGGAATATGCAGAGAAAAAATTAAAACAGAATGAATTCTTTGAGGCAGCATTTTATTACAGAGCTGCCGAATTTTACACACTTCATGGAGAAGAAGACAAAGAATTGCTGTATGACAAATTTATCGATCTGTTTTACTCACATATGCCATTTAACGGGGCTATTCAGGAAAAAGTGCCTTATAAAGATTCATTTTTATCTGTATTGCGATTACAGTATCATGGAAATATAAAAAAGGGAACCATTTTAATTCATGGAGGCTTTGATTCCTTTATTGAAGAGTTTTATTCTATGTCTTTGTACTTTGCAGTAAATGGATATGAAGTAATCGCATTTGAAGGGCCGGGACAAGGTAAAACTTTGAAGAAATTCAATATTCCGTTTAATTATGAGTGGGAAATACCAGTCAAATCCATTTTGGATTATTATAAAATACAAGAGGCTGCGTTATTAGGCATCTCATTGGGTGGATATTTATGTTTACGTGCTGCTGCTTTCGAGCCTCGCATAAAATGGGTTATTTCAACAGGAGGGGCCTATGATTATTACAAAATACCTTCCGCCATGGCTCAATGGACAATGAATTTTTTTAAAAAATAT
>PHDB01000127.1 GCA_002842495.1 Bacteroidetes bacterium HGW-Bacteroidetes-6 | reverse complement strand
TTGAGGATCTCCAGGATTTGGTTGACCTTGAGCATACATCTTAGAAGAAGCAGCATTCCATGCATTGTTCAATTCTGCAGTAGCTTCATCAATAGCAGTGAAATTTTTGTCTGAATGAGCTTGTCTTAATTTTGCAGCAGCAGCTTCAATGGTTGCTTTATCTTCTGCAGGTACTTTATCGCCAAACTCTTTCAATTGTTTTTCAGTGTTAAACACCAAAGAATCTGCCATATTCAACTTTTCAACTTCCTCTTTTGCTTTTTTATCAGCATCTGCATTAGCTTCCGCCTCTGCTTTCATTCTCTTGATCTCATCTTCTGACAAACCTGAAGATGCTTCAATTCTGATTTTTTGCTCTTTACCACTTGCTTTGTCTTTAGCAAGAACATGAAGAATACCGTTTGAGTCGATATCAAAAGTTACTTCAATTTGAGGTACGCCACGCATAGCAGAAGGGATTCCATCTAGATGGAAACGACCAATACTTTTGTTTTGATTAGCCATTGGACGTTCTCCTTGTAAAACATGGATCTCAACGGATGTTTGGTTATCAACAGCAGTAGTAAAAGTCTCAGTTTTTTTAGTTGGAATTGTTGTATTTGATTCAATTAAACGAGTCATAACTCCACCTAAGGTTTCTAAACCTAAGGAAAGAGGTGTAACGTCTAAAAGTAGAATATCAGTTACATCACCACTTAATACACCACCTTGAATAGCTGCACCAACGGCAACAACTTCATCAGGATTAACTCCTTTAGATGGAGCTTTTCCGAAGAAATCTTCCACTACTTTTTGAATTGCTGGGATACGAGTTGAACCACCAACTAGTAAAACTTCATTGATATCCGATGTTTTAAATCCAGCATCAGAAAGAGCTTTACGACAAGGTTCAATAGTTCTTTGGATAAGATCATCACAAAGTTTTTCAAATTGAGCACGAGTTAAGGTACGAACTAAGTGTTGAGGAATGCCATCAATTGGCATAATATAAGGCAGATTGATTTCAGTTGAGTTAGAGCTAGAAAGTTCAATTTTAGCTTTTTCAGCAGCTTCTTTCAAACGTTGAAGTGCCATTGCATCTTTTCTCAAATCTACATTGTAATCATTTTTGAATTCATCAGCTAGCCAGTCGATAATTTTGTGATCAAAATCATCACCACCAAGGTGAGTATCCCCATTTGTTGATTTTACTTCGAATACGCCATCACCTAGTTCAAGGATTGAGATATCGAAAGTTCCACCACCTAGGTCAAAAACAGCCACTTTAGAATCTGATCTTTTTTTATCCAAACCATATGCTAATGCAGCAGCAGTTGGCTCATTGATGATACGTTTCACATTTAAACCAGCAATTTCACCAGCTTCTTTAGTAGCTTGACGTTGAGAGTCGCTAAAATATGCAGGAACGGTAATTACAGCTTCAGTTACTTCAGTTCCAAGATAATCT
>PHDB01000085.1 GCA_002842495.1 Bacteroidetes bacterium HGW-Bacteroidetes-6 | reverse complement strand
TTTAAAAGAATCGCACGAAATAAAAATTCACAAGCCCCTACTCAATCGCGCAGGGAGACGTAGCATGTCACGGTATGGAATTTTCGATAAGGAAGACAAAAACGGATATCTCAATTTTTATATAGCAACAACACTTAGCGAAAAAAGCATCACCCCTTTGAGAACATTCTCCGATAAGAACAGTGCTATTGGCTATATGGAACGCTTGGTGAAACGTCATATTCTTTGTCAAAAACTTTGTGGAACCTATGTTACCGAAGGGCCTTGTTTTCACCATCAAATAAAAAAATGCAACGGCGCATGTGTTGGTACCGAATCGAGCGAGAGCTACAATAAAAGAGCAATGGAAGCTCTCAGCGACATGCAAATGAAACACGAATCATTTTTTATTAGCGATGGCTTTCCATCAAATGGAAATACTCCGTTTGTGCTCATTGAAAATGGTTCCTACAAAGGCTATGGACTTTTACCAATCGATTCTGTAGTTTCCGGAATCGAAGATTGTTACACCTATTTAGAAAAGTCATACTTCGACGATAAAGATGCAAATGCTATTATTCAGTCATTTATGAAACATAAAAGATTCCGATTAGTTCGTTTTCAGGAGATTGAATCGAACCTCTGATATTACCATAGCAAAGCACCAAACCTATCTCTAGGAATGGTGCCGTATAACAAATATAAACAATTTTACTCCTTAATCATTTTCACTTTCACAGCTACATCCTCACCTTTTTCGTTTTTGGCAATTTCGAATGTAACATTGTCGCCCGGACGAAGTTCGTTCATATCAGTTTCAACAAGAGTATGATAATGAAAGAAAAGATTGTTGGGTGGATATTTGATAAAGCCATAACCATTTTTTAAACTCAGAATTGAACTTTCACGCTCAATTCCATCACCTTCGAGTTCAATAAAATCGTCGCTTTCCATTCCTTCGTATTCTTTGCGTTCACTGCGGGGAACAAAAAGGCCATTGATTAAAGCATTCGCAGCAAAATCAGGGTCTTCTATCAGATCGTGCATAGCTACAGGATACGTAACTTCCCGTAATAAATCCTGCGATGTTCGCGTCATTTTTTGCTGACCAAAATCATCAACAAATTCAAAATCCCAACTTACAAGCATTACTTTTGTTCCCAGTCCGTTCACTTTGCGAACCAAGGGAACATAATCACCATCGGAGGCAATAATGACCATAATGTCGAAATGACGGGAAATACTCAGATCAAAAGCCTCAAGAGCCAACCATACATCAATTCCTTTTTCCATTTTCACACCCTGAACGGTACGCACAGGAAAATAGTGAGTTGTAATGCCCTCGGACATCAGAATATCATCGAATAAACGATCGAAATAAAGCTGATTCCCTTTCATACTGGCCTCTTTTGCTCCAGGCCTGCTACGAAAATAATGTGCATCGACAATTTGGCAATACTGCGGGTCGACTCCCTCTTCCTGTGCAACATAGTGCCTGATAAAAGTATGAAGTCCGCTGATACTAATGCGACTCTGCCGATTATGCACGTAATTGTAGTAGTTGCTCACATGAAGAAAATAATTCCCGTCGTAAAAAACACCAATGCGAGCTAAATTTGTTTTGCGATCCTGATTCATAAATAATACCTTTCTAAAATTATGGTTTTGAGCCTGCAAAGTTATTGTTTTTTTGATTTCACAAATATATTTTATATTTACGCGTTATTTTCTTTCCCTCAAATAACACTCATTTAACAGCGTAACCATTTAACGCCATTTTTAATATATTTGCATGTTAACCGGAACAAGATGAAAAAAGCCAGAAAAATTTTCCTGATCACGCTCGCAGTACTTGTTGTTGGCGTAGGAAGTGTTGCAACATATTTTTACTTCAAAAAAAGCCCTATGCGTGCAATATGGAACTATGTTCCACGCGACGCAGTTTATATTATAGAAACTGATAATCTCACCAAAGGCTGGACTCAGCTGGCCGAAAGTCGCATGTGGCGTCATCTGATTACAGATCCATTGTTTGAAGACATCAACTCAAGCGCGCTCACACTCGACTCACTCATACGAGACGACGAAACTATGGATATGCTTTTTACCGACCGACCGTTGCTGATAAGTTGCCATTTGTTGCCCAATCAGGATTTCGATTTTCTTTTTTTGGTTGATTTGAAACAAGCGGGGAAATTTGCCTTTATTAAGGATTATATAGGCGATATTGTGGGACAATTTGGTTTTGAAATGGAGCGCGAAAAATTTGAAACCGACGATATTCTTATTCTTAAAGATCAAGCTTCGGACGAAACATTTTATCTGTCTGTAATCGACAACGTTTTCATGGCCTCTTACAATAAAGGTCTTGTTCAAAATGCCATTCTTGCTGCAAAAACTCCCGACGCCTGGAAAAATGACGAAGCTTTTCAAGCAGTTGTAGGCTCCACTTCGGGCAAGAATTTGTTTCGATTTTATGTAAACTATGAGTTCTTGGCGCCATATATTGGTTATTATTTGTCGGATGAACAAGACTTACTCGATGAAATGAAGCGTATTTTTCATTACAGTGCTTTTAACATCGACATGGAAGACGAACGCATGAGCTTCAGTGGCTCAACGTTGCTAAATGATTCGGCTCATAGTTATCTGGAAATGCTGAGCCGCATTGAGCGTGGCCCATTACAAGCTTATCGCATTATTCCGGACAATGCCGCGATGTATCTTTCCATTTCGTTTGCCGACTATATGGAATTATTCAATAATTTGAAAGCTGAATTCACTTTTGGCGACTCGACTGGAGCCGAATCGTACGAAAAAAGCCTGAAACGTACGGAAAAACTTTTCGGAATCAATTTAGAACAGGATTTCTTTTCGTGGATTGGTACAGAAATAGCCATGGTAAAACTTCCGCCAACACCAAATGCACGTGAAAACGATTTAATTGCTGTTCTGCACACGAAAGATATTTTGCTTGCCATGGAAGGACTTGATAAAATAACGAAGAAAGTCAAAAACCGTACACCTGCAAAATTCAAAGAAACTGAGTATAAAAATTTTGATATCCATTACCTTGGCTTAAATGGTTTTTTCAAACTCTTCTTTGGGAAATTGTTTGCCAAACTCGACAAGCCATATTACATTTATATGGATGAGTTTGTTGTTTTCAGTAATTCGCCTAGTTGTCTCATGGATATGATTGATTCGTATAAAAAAGGGCACCTGCTGCAAAACGACGAAGATTTCATGACATTTATGGAACAATTTGACGATGAGGCCAATGTTTCTGTTTTTCTACAAGGTCCCAAAATATACAGTCACCTGTATTACTACGCAATCAAAGGACAAAAAGAAGGTATCAGACAAAGCAAAGATTTGTTGGCATCGTTTTATCACATTGGATTCCAACTAATTTCGGAGAAAAAAGGACTGTTTAGCAATCGTTTGATTATCGAACACAACGAGGAAGCCTTATTTAATGCCGAACTCGAAGAAATTGAAAACAGTGCCGAAGACTTGTATATTGATGAGTTTGATTCGCTTTTTGCCATCAAAATCCCTGATGAGTTCGAAGATGGAAAAACATGCCGTATTTATTGGGATAATGATACCACAAAACTCCAGGCCGAAGGTCGAATCCGCAAAGGAAAAAAAGAAGGCATGTGGCGATACTATTATGAAAGCGGTAATATTTGGGGAAGCTTGATCTTCGAAGACGACGATCCAACAGGAAAAGGGTTGTTGTATTACGATGAAGATGATGGTGGAACCAAAGCTCAGACCGAATTCGAAGACGAAGAAATCAATGGTGATTATCTTGAGTATTATAGCAACGGACAACCAAAATTACGTATTCAATACAGCGATGGTGAAGCCGATGGCGATGCAGTTTTCTATTACGACTCGGGAAATATTAAAATAGAAGGAAAATACAAAGAAGGCCTGAAAGAAGGCAAGTGGAAACACTATTCGGAAGCCGGCGATTTGATGGATAAAGAAAAATGGATACAAGATCAAGAGAAAAAGAAAAAGCAGAATCGTTAGCAATCTCCTTGCTTTCGGGACTTCTGTTTGCAATACTTTTTGTGGTTGTTTTCCGGAATCAGATGCTAAAAAGTGACGATTTTTGGGTTCTCAAATACTGTGGTAGTAGTAATAGTTTCTCGAAAAATTTTGACTTTTGGTGGCATAATACCAATGGACGCTTTGCTTCGGCCTTTATACAATTACTATTTTTCCGGTTACCAGTTCAATTTATATTGATAGCTTCGGCAATCTCGACACTTTTGGTTACAGGTTTTGCTTCGTTTTCGTTAATTTCAGCAGCTTCAGCTCAAAAATTGATTCAACACAACAGGCTAATACCAACCACAGTGTTTCTAACAATCGCAATTTACCTTTCTTCACCTGCTCCAGTCGATGTTTTTTTGTGGCCAAGCGCTGTTTTTGTACATGGATGGTCAGCGGCTGCATTATTATTGATAGCTTCAGTTCTTATACGTTCAAATTGGAAAATTTTGCACTGGATAATTGCCATTGTTTCAACAATATTTATTGGAGGAAGCTCCGAAACGGCCGAAGTTATACTTGTCCTGTTAATAATGCTTGCTTTTTTAAAAAATTCAAAGCTTCTTCTGAAAATGAGTATTTTGAGTGCAATACTTCTCTTTGCAACGGCACTGCATTATTATGCACCGGCATCGCTTAATCGTTCACAAATACTTATTGATTCAGCACCCGGAAGCTATCTGAATGCAATATTTGCGTCTGCAAAACAAAATATACCTGTAGCTGTTGTTTCATCTGCAATTGCTTTTATCGCTTTGTTACCGATTGCGAAATTTATCAAATTCAAGACAACAAAAAAAACAAACATTCTGATTGGCCGGAGTATTCTGGCTGCTGTTATTGTTTACACTCTGGCTGTAGCATGGATTATGAAAGATAGCGAACCATTGCGCGCAGCACAACCTGTATTTCTATTGCTACTTGTACCGACAATTGTTGCAATCAGTCAAATCAATTCCACAAAGTGGTCAATCGTAAAATTATCAATTCCAATTTTAGTATTGCTGACAGCCTTAATTGTCTTGTTTTCGTATCCGGAAGTTATCTCAACAGTTCAGTTTCCTCAACTCCCACCCACCCCGTAAATATCAACACAATTTATCTGCGCTTAACCTTTCATTGAACCCTATCCAGCAAGCACATTATTGATTCTCCAAACTGACTTATTTTCTAGCGAACAATAATCAGCTGACGTGTAATCAGTTCATCCTCTGTTCGCAACGAAACCGAATAACTCCCCGGAGCCCAAACTTTGGCTTCCAGACGACGACAACCTTCGTTGCTCACATGCCATTTTTTCAGAATTACACCTTCCGTATTTGCAATTTGAATTTCACCGGACTTCCCATTGGGCAAATACCACAAAATCTGGCTTTGATCGTTTGCCGGATTGGGTGAAATTGCCAATTGTATATTGCTCGATTTATTGCTATTGCCAATTGCTGTTGGAAAATCAATATTAAATGTCATCACAGTATCGCAACCCAAATTGGAGGTTATCGTCACCGAATATGTACCAGGAGCCAACGAAACGCCATCCTGAGTAACTGCTCCAAAGCTCCACAAATAAGTGTAAGTATTATTATATCCGGTTGCATTTGAAACGGAAACATCAATCATTCCATCGTTGCAATACGAGCACGAAGCATCGGTAACCAAAGCCGAAGCATGGAAAGTTCTTACATCCGGGATATAAATAAACGCAGTAGTAGAACATCCATCGCTCATATCGATAGATGTAAAAGTATAGCTTCCCCCTTGAAGATTCGTTAAATCGGCCGTTGTAGGACCATGTCCCCACTGATAGCTGTAGACACCTGACCCACCATAAACCACATTGGAACATGCTCCATATCCCAACGAGCATGAATCGGATATGACTATTGAATTTACTGCCAAGCCTGAAGTAATAGACCATACCGTATCAGATAGAACAACATCGCAACCTGTCTGGCTATTGGAAACCGTACAGTAATAAATACCCGTTGGCAAATTGCTCAGATTCTGTGTGGTTGCTCCATTGCTCCATAAATAACTAAAGCCGGAGCCACTTGGCTGTGTTGTAAGCACTATACTTCCCGAACTATCACCGCAATATGCATTGGTTGTTGCCATACTCGCTGTAAAATCAGCCGTATTACCTACAACAACTGTAATATCGTCTGCACAAGAGCCATCAGAGACAGTACAAGTATATGTTCCAGCTGGGATATTAATTAAGTCTTCGGTAGTGACACCATTGCTCCACCAATAAACAAGACTTCCCGAACCGATAGCATCTATATCGATCGCACCATCGGAATGTCCACAGTGCTCGTTTGTGACATTTGCATTTATGGTAAGGTAACTATCGTTGTCAATCTGAACCATACTATCGATCGCACACCCGTTTTCATCAACGATGCTAACCTCGTACCAGCCTGGTGCAAGATTGTTAACATCAGGAATAATGTATTCTGTGCCATCAAAGAAGTATGAGAGGTTCACCGATCCAAGTCCGTCCCACATAATTTCTCCGGTATTTTCATAGCAGTAGTCGCTAAAAGAATACAAATAGGAAAATGCAAGATTAGGATTGGTTTCCTGAACTAAAACAAATGTTGAAGTATCGGAACAACCAACAACATCTGAAATGGTTACTATATAGGTACCTGCTGCAAGATTCGATAAATCTTGTGAAGTTGCTCCCGTATTCCAGATATAGGTTAAAGGTTGAATACCACCACTAACGGTAAGATCGATACTACCCGAAAGTAATGTACAAATTGCGTTTTCAGTAATTCCACTTCCCGAGATATTACTGCCATTATTGCTATTCACTGTGAAATTTTGAATCATATCGCAACCTGTCTGATCGGTAACAGTAACGGTGTAACTACCATGATGTAACAGCACAAGATCCTGAGAAAATGAACCATCAGACCACAAATAACTATAAGGTCCACTTCCTCCTGCTACTTCAATATCGATAAATCCATCCCCGTTTCCGCATATTTCATCCTGAATATTCACAAATGAGACCGACATTCCACCTGTAATATTCTGAACATTAGCATTGAGTGTATAGGAGCATGTAGTAGCATCGGTAACTGTAATAGAATAGCTTCCAGCTTGCAAAGACGCAATATCTTCGGTTGTAGCTCCATTACTCCATACTATATTGTAAGGAGGAGTTCCGCCGCTAATACTAACAAAGATTTCCCCGTCGCTCTGGCTGCAATTTTCGTTGTGAAGCGAGTCAAGTGTAGCGGTGATTCCACTTGTTATATTATTCACGACAGTACTGTAATTGATTTTGCAACCATAAAAATCGGTTACTGTGACCACATAATTGCCTGCATGAACTCCCACAATATCCTCGGTGATAGCACCACTATTCCAAGCATAACTATATGGAGTGGCACCCCCTGTTGCCGTAATATTAACTGCTCCCATTCCATTACCGCAATACTCATTCGAACTCGTCCCCAAAAGACTCATTGTTCCTGGCTGCATACCAACAGTCCAGGAACCATTTACTGAACAACCACTGGCATCAGTTATGGTAAGAGAGTAGTTGCCAGCAACTAAATTATTTGCATCTTGGGTATGACTTCCATTGCTCCAAGAAAATGAATATGGTCCTACACCACCTGTATATGCAATAGTGATGCTTCCGGTATGTGCAGTACAAAGCGCATTGGTAACCGAAGCCTGAGTTATTGTCAGATCGGCTCCCTGATTGACAACCTGATAAGAGCCGTTATCGGTACAACCTGCATTATCGGAGACAAAAACCATGTAACTTCCTGCTCCCAACGCAGAAATATCTTGCGATGTTGCACCATTACTCCATGAATATGTGTAGGGAATTGTTCCTCCCGAAACAGTTATATTAACAGCCCCTGTCTGGTCGCTGCAATGCTCGTCGGTTATAACAGCATCGGAAATACCAAAGGAACCATTGTCGTTTTGCACAATACTCTGACCTACAGCACTACAACCCGAAGCATCAGTAACGGTAACAATATACAGTCCTGCCGACAACCCAACCATATCTTCGGTTGTTGCACTATTGCTCCATGCAAATGTGTATGGAGTAGAGCCACCAATTACCGTAAGGTTTATCCTGCCATTGTTTTGATTGCATATTGAATTTGTTACAGCCAATGTAGTAATTGCAAGTGATCCCGGATTATCGGCTACCGAAATTGTTGATGTCACATGCTCGCATCCGTTTGCATCAGTGACAGTACAAATGAAATTACCAGCAGAAAGGCCAGTCAGGTCTTCGCTGCTTTGAGCATTACTCCATAAAAAAGTATATGGAGAAACTCCACCGGAAACGGTGAGATCGATAGCGCCCGTATTACTATTACAGGTTTCGTCAGTTACAATATACGAGCTACTCAAATTTCCACTGGTAGCAACCACAATTGCACTTCCAGAAACCAAACAGCCATTAGCATCGGTTGCCGTGTAAGAATAGTTGCCGGCAATGAGCCCTAAAATATCTTCGGTTGTTGCAGCATTACTCCAAACATAATCTATAGCTCCCGAACCTCCTAAAACAGTTAGATTAACTGCCCCATTGGCATTGCCACAGGTTTCATTGGTAACCACAGCAGAAGCCGACATTCCAGCTGATGAATTTCCAACAACAGCAGAGCCAACCACAATATGGCAACCGGTATTGTCGGTAACAGTACAAGAATATATACCTGCATGTAACGAAGAAATATCCTCACTTGTGGCACTGTTGCTCCATGCAAAAGTATACGGAGTAGTTCCGCCAGAAACCGAAATATTAACAGCTCCGGCCGAATTGCTACAAATTTCGTTCGTTACTTGATATGTTGCCGACAAAGTTCCGGCAATATTCTGAATATTTTCGGAATGGTTAAGAACACAACCATTGGCGTCGGTTACGGTAATTGAATACAAACCAGCTGAAAGGCCACTAATATCTTCGGTTGAAGCACTATTGCTCCAATGATACGTTAAAGGAGCTGTTCCTCCCGCCAGCACTATATTAATTGCACCATTTGCATTTCCGCATGTTTCATTGGTAACCTGTGAATTCTGTAAACTTAATGTTCCCTGTAGATTGGAAATAATTTTTGAATAAATATATTCACATCCATTGGCATCGGTCACTGTAAGAGTATAGTTGCCGGCGTGCAACGAATAAATATCTTCGGACGTTGAACCATTCGACCACAAAAATGTTAAAGGGGCTGTACCGCCCGAAGGAGTCACATTGATAAATCCCAGACCATTTCCACAAACTTCGTTACCCGAGCTTGTTGTTGCAACAGCAATAGTTCCCGGGGTATCAAAAACATAAATATTTCCGGTAACAGCAGTACAACCAGTTGAGTTACTGATGGTACAACTGTAGGTCCCGGCATGAAGCGAACCGATATCCTCGGTATGCAAACCATTACTCCAGTTGTAAGTCAAGCCTGTTCCTGTTGCAGTTATGTCGATATTACCGGTACCATTTCCACAGTTTTCGTTGGCCACCGAAGTAACCACCACCGAAACCGCACCTGATAAATTATTGACAACATAGCTTCGAATAGTGGAACAACCTCCCGCATCGGTAATTGTACACGCATAACTTCCGGCATGAATTCCAGAAATGCTTTGCAGGTGTGAACCATTCGACCAATTGTATGTTTTTGTTCCAAATCCCCCGGTAACATTCTGTGTTATAGCTCCATTTCCTGCGCCACAGGTTTCGTTTGCTATCGTTCCGGTTACTTGAAGATTGCCCGCATCATTTGTAATTGAATAGTTTTGAGAAACCATACAGCCGTTGGCATCGGTAAGCGATACAATATAATTTCCGGCATGTAAATTCGATACATCTTCGGTTGTTGCAGAATTACTCCATAAAAAAGAATAGGGTAAAGCTCCACCGTTACCTGATATATTGATACTACCGTTACCACTACCACACGTCTCGTTTTGAATTGAATTGGATGTTACTGTAAGGTTTCCTGTATTGTTAAAGACAACGCAAGAATGCGTAGTAACACATTGATTTGCATCGGTAACAGTTACAGTATAGCTTCCCTGTGTCAATCCTGAAATATCCTCAGTTGTTGCGCCATTCGACCATTGCAAAATCCAGGGTTGAGTTGCTGAATTAACAGAAATATCAATACTTCCTGTTGCGTGCCCACAATTGTCGTCAACAATACTGTTATCGGTTACATTAAGATAGCAATATGCTGCACAATTCGAAACATCGTTTGAAATAAACCATGAGTGAGTAGCTGTACAACCATTGGCATCGGTCACAGTGAGACTATATGTACCTGTATGAAGATTCGTTAAGGAAGCTGTTGTTGCTCCATTGTTCCAATGATATCCAAATGATCCGCTGCCTCCTGAAGCGGAAACGGAAAGTACTCCATTACCAGTTGAACACATTTCATTTTGCTGATTTAGCAATGAAATTGTGACCGGCGTTACAGCCGCAACGTTAAACACACGCACCAACTGGCATCCACCGGCATCGGTAATAGTAACTGTATAACTGCCCGAAGTCAGATTGCTGACATCTTCGGTTGTTGCAGCATTACTCCATAAGAATGAATACGGGGTTGTTCCTCCTGTAACACTGATATTAATAGATCCTGTATTTGTTCCGGAACAAGTTACCGGATTAATAACAGAAGTAAGAGCCAATGAACTGGTATTACTTACAGCATAATTGGCAGAATCGGAACATCCATGAATATCTGAAACTGTTATTGAGTAGGCTCCTGCCGCCAAAGCACTAATATCTTCGGTTGTTGCGCCTGTATTCCACAAATATGTGAAAGGCGGATAATTCCCATTTACCGAAATATTAATAGCTCCGTTGGAAGCTCCACATGTAGCATTTGTTATATACTGGCCGATATCAATGGGATTTGGCTGATCGAGTATTACAACGGTATCGGGTAAATCAGAAACAAAACTAATACTCCAGTTAAAAATATAGCCATTATCGAGATACATATTATCTATCACCTGAATAGTCCATGTTCCATTCAACGGAGATCCAAGCAAAGACGACCAGTTTCCTTCGGGAGTATAGGATCCTCCCGGAAGATAATAATCGGTATAATTGTGTCCTTGTCCATCGGTATAATTTCGTTGAAATGTGTTGGCCATTGATCCCATGGTTCCATACATCGGATTAGCGTTGAAACAATAATCATAACCTACACCCGGATCGATAAGAGTGCTACTGGCTGACCCATCAATCGCTCCTGTCGCAATGGGTTCCCCAAGATCGGTTGAACCACCAACATAACCACTTTTCAGCAATAGCGATTGTCCGCCAGGAGTAATTAACGTCATGGTTAAATCGCCCATATAACTGTGCTCCATGTTGAGACAAATATTTTGCAGTTGCGAAAGCGATTGAAGAGTTTGACCTGCATTAAACCCTGAAATATTTAAAGACGAAGTGTACATTGCTCCCGAACCATCAGGCAAAAAGGTTGTACCAGCATTAAACAATCCACCAATTACAAGTGCTTCGGCTTTACAACCGTAAGAATCGTAAACATACACAACATATTGACCAGCATCGAGTCCGGTGATGGGATTGCTGGTATATTCCGAAATCTGTCCCCCCGGATTGGTTACATGGTAGGTATAAGGGGGAAAACCACCAGAAGCACTCACATCTATTTCGCCCGAATGATTTCCAAAACAATCGAGGTCGGTTCCCGAAAGAGAATACGTTATCGGTTGAGCATCATCGATATACAGAAAAGCGGTATCCCAGTAATTGCCGCCAGGTTCCAGCGCCGGCATCACCGGTACAGCACCCTCTGAGACTACCTGGTTGGCCAGCGGCAGAAAGCGGTCGAGGAAACGTTCGACCAGATC
>PHDB01000084.1 GCA_002842495.1 Bacteroidetes bacterium HGW-Bacteroidetes-6 | reverse complement strand
CAGCGAAAGCGATCCTGTTTTTGCAGTTTCCGTAGCTTCGGGCATAACAGGCACGGATACAGCCTACTGGAATGACAAACTGGATGTTGAATCCGATCCTGTTTTCGGTGCTTCGGTCGCTTCAGGAATTACGGCTGTTGATACGGCTTACTGGAATGACAAAAGCGAATTTGATGGCAATTATTCCAGCCTGACAAATGCGCCCGACATTGCCAACAGCACAAATGCAAAAGATATTCATCTCAACACAAGCGATGCAAACAGCAGCCTGGCAGTGACCAACAGCGACGACAATGTTGTTTTCAAGGTGGATGGCAGTGGTAAAATGACCGGTGACGGCAGCGGATTGTCGAACGTGAGACCTATCGTTGCGTATGCCGGAGGGAACATGGATATAATTATTACTTCGTATAACGCATATGACCCTACGCTAGTAAAAACTGTGACTATTACGGTTCCGGGTCCGGGTGTCATTATTGTTCAGGCAACAGGCTATATTCAGTGGAAAAGCACAAACGCTGACTATTGCCGTATGAGTGTTATTTCCAGCGATATTGCCACCAATACAGCTACTTTTGGCAGCAATTATTTCAGTTACCTCATGCTATCAGGCGACCACAATCTCACCGATTCCATTGATGAATACAACAACTTTTCCTACTCAAGAACATTTTCTGTAAGTACTGCCGGTACATATACCTATAACCTGTGGGCAGACAAAGGGTATTCATATTGCAACATTCAGATTGCTGATGTAAACATGCAGGCCATCTATTTTCCGACCGGAGGCACAGGAAGGGCAATGGAAGGTACCCGCGAAGAAGAACAGGAAGTTCCAGTCAATCCCAATTCACTCAGCGGCAACTAATCCAGACTAAAAAAAACGAACGGAAAAAGGAATATTTGCTATTGGCAGTTGTACTATATAACAATCAAAGAGTCAATATCGTTCATAGCAATTCTATATAATATAGACGGGCACTTATTTCCCATGCTTAAACAAAAACTCCTTCTCGTCTTTTGTAAGCGAGTCGTAACCGCCTTTCGATATTTTATCTAGGATAAAATCGATGCTTTTTTGTTCATTTGCACGTCTCAGTCGGTATTCATCGTCGGTTTCGGGTTTAAAACCAGCATTGGGTTTGGTTTTCATTGTTGGTTTTCGCTTGCGAACACGCATCGGATTTAGCTTAAAGCGAAACTTACGTCGGAGTAAAAAGCCATAAGTGAGTCCGAAAAGGGCGCCACCAAGATGAGCAATATGTCCACCAGGGTTTTGGGTTGAAATACTCAGCAAATCGATTAGCACAAATGCCAGCGCCAGAAACTTAAGTTGAATGGAGCCAAATAAAAACAAGCGAATAGAATAATCAGGAGCATACGCCACCGAAGCAAAAAGAACTGCCATTACAGCTGCACTTGCGCCAATGGCAAAACTGATAGGCAAAACCGGCGCAAAAACCGGAAAAATATTGTAAGCGGCTACAAAAAACAAAGCTCCTGCAAGTCCTCCGGCAATATATGTGATCCACAAATTTCTGTCGCGAAGCAATGATTTGAAAATTAAACCACTAAAATACAGCATCAGCATGTTGAAAAAGAAATGAAAAAAGCCCTGATGCACAAACATGCTTGTTATCGGAGTCCATGGACGGGCAGCCAGTTGCTCAAAATTGGCTGGCAATGCCGAAAAGTAAACAATCGCGGGCAGACCACCCGGCCAAACATCAGCTAACTGATAAAGAAACACATACAAATCGTTTATTCCTACAAGCAAAAGGAACACTGCATTAATCAAAATAAGCCTCGACAACGAATCGTTGGCAAACAGAAACCGAAAAAAACGGTTGACAAAACCTCCTTGCTGCGGTGCTTGCTGGTAGAACATAGCTTTATCGTTTCAGTTTATGTTTGTGCTTCCAATACATCAACATCGCGAAACCGAAAATCATTCCACCGAGGTGAGCAAAATGCGCAATTCCGCCATTGGGATTGTAAACGCCAGCAAAAAACTCAATAGCACCATAAATGATTACGAAGAATTTTGCTTTTATCGGGAATAAAAAGTAAACATAGATTCGTTGATCGGGGAACATCATTCCAAAAGCCAAAAGAATTCCAAAAATGGCTCCCGATGCTCCAACCATTGGTATTGCCATACGGGCTGTAAGAAGTTCATTAAAAATCCCCATGCTTTCAGCCTGAAACATTGTATTCCCAGGATTGGCTGTCCATTCTGAAATAAATTGATTTACAACCTGCACTTTATACATTCCTCCAAAATGCTCATTCAGCACCGTCGAAAAGTCGGAAATATTCGGATTGCTTGCATAAACTTCGAGAACCTGCTTCACCTCGTGAAAGCCATACCAATTAATTGCCAGTTGAACTAGGGCAGCACCAACACCAGTAACAAAATAGAATATCAAAAAGCGCTTTGTGCCCCATACATTTTCGAGCAAGTAGCCAAACATCCAAAGGGCAAACATATTGAAAAACAAATGCGAAATGCCACCATGCATAAACATATATGTAATCAGCTGAAAGGGTTTAAAATTTTCAGATTCAACCCAACTGAGACCAAAAAGCTGATATAAGTCGATTCCTTGCTTACTGAGAGCAAAAGTTGCAATAAAAAAAAGCACATTGATAATGAGCAGATTTTTTACTGCCGGAGGCAAAAAAGAGAATCCGCCGGGGCGGTAAGAATTGTTCATAGCATTTAAAAGATTACACCAGCATTTTTGTCAGTTCATCAGCACTGATGATGCGGTAAACAGGTCGTCCTTCGGGCGACATCTCAGGATTCGAAGAGGCAAATAGTCTCGCAATCATCAACTGCATCATTTCGCGGCTCATAAACTGGCCGGGCTTCACCGACAACTTCCTTGCCATTGACAATATGACAGTATGCCTAAATTCGCCACCACGGATTGTTCCAGACGATTTAAAATCTTCGAGAACAGATTCCATCAACTGGCCAGCTGTAATCCCTTTCAGATCAATACTTTCCGGAACAGCACTCACACTAAACATATCGCGTCCAAGTTGAGAAATCACAAAGCCACTTTGGTTGAGCTCGTCCGAAATTTCGGCCATTAACTGGCTATCGGACTGATTGAGGGAAATATTTTCGGGAAACATTAAAACCCGCGAATGATGCGAATCGGATCCGGTATTGCCAAGCAAATCATCGTACAAAATACGCTGATGTGCAGCTGATTGATCGACAAGCAATAGTCCCGATTTCACATTACTGACAATAAAACGGCGGCCAATTTGAAGATATACATCGTCGCTACGCGTTTCGTCCGAAGTAGGATATTCGGTTGGGAAACTAGCTTGCACCTGCGATGTTGCCGATGATTCCATTTGTCCCTCCCAGCGAAGGCGCGACCGTTCGGTACTTGTAAAATCGATAGGTTGAACCGAGTTTTTGAAAGGATTGTAGTCGGGATTGATTTTGATTTGAGGAATCTTAACTTCGCGTGTTGGGTCAAGCGTCAAATCGAAATTCTGTTCAACATCGAAATCGATAGCTGGCATAGCATTATGGGTGCCTAAAGCTCTTCGTACTGCACTTGCAATCACAGAAGCAATCATTCGTTCGTCACGAAATTTGATTTCGGTCTTGGTTGGGTGAATATTGATGTCGATTTGAGCCGGATCGATGTTCAGAAAGATGAAATGTCCGGGGAAACTGTCTTGCGAAATCAACCCCGAATAAGCATTCCTAATAGCTGCATTGATATAGGAACTGCGAATAAAACGATTATTGACAAAAATAAACTGTTCGCCTCTTGTCCTTTTCGAATATTCGGGCTTAATAATGAGACCGGTAACAGCAACATCCTGTGTTTCCTGTTCCAGCGAAATGAGTTTTTGTTGGTAGCTTTTCCCAAAAACACCAACAATTCGCTGCATTAGGTTTGCCGGTTCGAGCGACATAACGGGCTTTCCGTTTTCGAAGAACCGGAAGCGTACATGATGATTTGGAAGAACAACATGATGGAATTCATCCCATATATGACGCATCTCGACCGAATCACTTTTCAGGAATTGCCTTCGCGCCGGAATATTAAAAAACAGATCCTTGACCAATAGATTTGTTCCTGGTGCGGTTGCACACAAATCCTGCGAAATAAACTTAGAGCCTTCAATAATAATGGCTACACCGGCTTCGTTATCGACGGGTCTTGTTTTTAACTCAACACGGGCGACTGAAGCAATGGAAGCCAGTGCTTCGCCGCGAAATCCGAACGATTGAATGGCAAATAAGTCTTCGGCTCGATCGATTTTAGATGTTGCATGGCGTTCAAACGCCATTCGAGCATCGGCCATACTCATACCCTTGCCGTTGTCGATAACCTGAATAAGCGTTTTGCCGGCATCCTTCACTGCCAGTTCGATAGAAGTTGCCCCGGCGTCGACAGCGTTTTCGAGGAGTTCTTTTACTACCGAAGCAGGTCGTTGAACAACCTCTCCTGCAGCAATTTGGTTTGCCACTGATTCGGGAAGCAATTTAATGATATCTGCCATGCGAAGAAAGTCAGGAAAAGAAAATCAGATACAGCAAAATGAGAATAATCACCAGATAAATAGTGATATTGATTGGTTTGCGGCGTTTCAGACGTTCTGTTTCCTTTTGCCAATAACCACCTGCATCGGACTTCGATGCGTTCTTTGATTGCTTTTTATATTCAGGTTCCTCGTCGTCGGGCACATAAAATTGAGGCTTGTAGCCATACTGCTTCGGCTTGGGGACATGAAACATGCGGAATTTCATACACGATTCAGTTTGATACAAAGGTACAAATTTTCATCGATAGTTGAAATGATTTTTTGTCACAAATTGCGACATATTGTCACAGGAAAAGATTTAGTAACTCTTGCAACAAGCTTATTGTGCAGATTTTCAAGTGGTTTGTCAGACATATCTAGTTTTTGGCATATTTTTAATGAAGCGTTGGGGTAAATAATTAAAATATGAAAGAAATAAAATCGCTTTCTGATTTGGGAAATGAACTGAAAGCAAGCAAAAATACATATTTACTGCTGGTGAAGGTCGGTAGTGAATCCAGCGATTGTGCGATGAATTATTACAGACAGCTCCATTTCGAAGATCGTAACGAAAATCTGTTGTATGCAGATGTCTCCAGAGTTCGTGATATTCATCCCAATTATGGTGTAAATACTGTTCCTGCCTTTCTCACATTTCAATTGGGCGAACATACCAACACCTATAAAGGTTGCAACAATGTTGATTTTTTCAAAAACATTATTGAAGGAAATTTTATCAAGGCAAATCGACCAGCCGGCGATGAAGTACAAAAAAGTGTAACCGTTTATACAACTCCTGGTTGTAGTTGGTGTACCCGACTAAAATCGTACCTCCGGAAAAATGGCATTTATTACTCGGAAGTGAATGTTGCAGCCGATCAATCTGTTGCAGAGGAGCTGGTTCGAAGAACTGGTCAACAAGGAGTTCCTCAAACCGATATAGGAGGCGAATGGATTGTTGGATTCGACCAAAAAAGAATAGATCAATTGTTGAACATTAAATAAAACACAAATATGAAAGAATTACAACCCATCAATCAGCAAGTGGTGCTTGATATAACCATTGCCGGTGAACAGAAAACTGCCAGTGGAATTATTATTCCTGACGCAGCTAAAGAAAAGCCTATGAATGCGCCGGTCGTTGCTATGAGCAATATCGAAAATGCAGAAATCGGCATTGGCGACATTGTTGTCTTTAAAAAATTCAGCGGTACAGAAATCGATTTTGAAGGTCGAAAATATCTGGTAATTCCTTATGTTGATTTGTTAGCCAAAATAGTGGAAACAGAAAGTATTTAATGCTTTCTTTCACCGGGTCTATACGCCAAACTTGAAAAACAGACGTCTTGCAGCCGGTTATAAATACTGCATTTCGTCAAATCAATTATCTGTCCGTTGGTTATATAGCCTACGGACAGTATAATTATTAAGACAGAGTGTTTTTTAGTTTTCAGCTATTAGAAAAATTCAATATTTTTGTAATAGAATTGTTTTATTTCGAGTAATTTTCACAATTCAGGTTCACTTTTTTCAAAAATATTCTCAAAAAATCAAACAAAAAATGGGAAAACAGCACATTAAAGTAGTTATTCTGATGATAGTTCTGGCTATTTCCGGGCAGAATGCTTTTTCGCAATGCACCCCCGATACAGGAATTTTGTCTAAAGGCGTTTTTCCCGACACGTTAACGTCGGGTTGTGTTGGAGAAGATTTTTCGGAGAGTTTTACTCTGGTGTTCTATATTGACACTGTTTTTAGCGGCTATACATTGCCTATTGATTCTATTCAAATAACAGGATTCAACAATCTTCCGGCCGGAGTCACGGCTCAATGTGGCAGCTCCAATTGCACAATGTATTATTCAAACCCGAACGGGATTTACGGTTGTGTCACTTTATCGGGAAGTCGATTGACTCCGGATATTAATGATTCAATAGAAATTTTGTTTACAGAATATGTAACTTTTTTCGGCTCACCAGTCCCATTTACTGACAGTAGATTTATAGGTTTCACAATATTTGCCAACAACGACACATCTGTTGTGAACGTTGCAAACACTCTTTCTGTAGCACAACAAAGTGTTTCGTATCAGTGGCTCGATTGCGGAAACGGGTATTCTGAAATACCGGGAGAGACCTCTTCTTCATTCATTCCAACTGTTTCCGGTATATATGCCGTTGAACTCTCGAACACCAATTGTACTGATACATCGGGTTGTCATTTTGTACTGGTTGACAACATATTGGAAAATGGGTATCGCATAAATGCATATCCCAATCCTGCATCCGACATTCTTACCATTGATTTGCCACAGACAATGCAGAACGTATCGATAAAAATGCACAGTGCCATGGGTGTTGAGGTAATGAAAGAAAATTTCGGCGAAGCGAAATCGGTTAATTTGCCCATCAATCTCAATCCAGGAGTTTACCTCATTGAATTATCGTCGGGCAACCAGCTCATTTACCGTGAGCGTATCTGTGTGAACTAGTTTTGCTTGTTCGCTGATCCCGTTTCAGCTTTTGCGAAATCCGTAAAAAGAGTGTATTTATGTGCTAAGGATGGTGTTGTGAAAATCCTGTATTTATGCATCTTTAATTTCTGTTGATTTATTCTAATTCGAGCACAATGAAAATCCTTTTTGTGAATCTTCTTTTGTTTTCGTTGTTGTATTCTGTTGCCCAATCTAACAACAACGAAATAAAAGCGTCGGTTTCAGATTCTGTCGCTTCCACTCATCTTGTTTATTCCGGCAATCTGGCCGAATTGAATGTTGAAAAAGTCATTTACAATTCTCCTGAATGTCAGAATTTCTTATTGAGATTCACCATCAGAAACGTAAGCAAAAAAACTATTGGAGTGGATCTGAGCAGCTACTGGACTATCGTTTATCCAAACCAATGGGGTGTTTACAGCAAGCCTTATCGCGAAGTGGTTGATGAGAAGCAAATAATTCCGGACACTGTTATTGATAAAACGGAACTGGTAAACCGATATCGAAACAATACTTTAACGATGATTGAGCCAGATCAGACGTTCTCTTATTATCGCGAATGGAATGGTAGTGGAGAAAAAGCAAATTTAACCGATCCCGCTACTTTTCTCATCATCACCGTTGACGGCTACTTGCTTATTTCCGATGGAACAGGTTTCGAACAAATAGTACTTATAAATTACGGAGATGATAAAAGAGCTGTTGTTTTCAATTTCCCTCTGGTGTTTAAAACCGTACCGGGAAAAGCTGAGATAATAAAAAGCAATTAGTTTTTGATACAGACCGGACATTTTTTGATTATTTAACAACAGGTTGTTCATAACAAGCTATTTTACCTATTTCAGCACTCCGATTATTTGGTATTTTTGTCATCTTAACAGCAAATCTGTTTACCATGAAAAAAATCGGTTTAATCATTATTTTAGTTGGTCTTGTCCAAATATCTTCGGCACAGTTCAACAATACATTCAAAAAGTTGTATGATATTGGTGATGCCTATATCTACGAAGAAAATTATATTGATGCGCTGCCTGTATTTCTGAAACTCGATAGTATGGCAGCAAATAATGCGAATATTCAGTTTAATCTTGGATTGTGCTATTTGAATAGTTATAATCAAAAAGACAAAGCATCATATTATCTCGAGAAAGCTTCTCAATCTATTTCATCGGATTATTACGGTAATTTCAATGAGACCTCGGCGCCGGTTTTTACCTATTATTTTTTGGGGAAAGCATATTTTCTTGAACAGCAATTCGATCTTGCATTGCAAAACTTCGAAAAGTTTAAATACTATCTTACTTCTGAAGACATGGAATTGCAAAAAGATGTTGAGCATTATATTGAAATGACTCTGAATGCGAAAAAACTTATTGCAAACCCCATTACTATTCGTCGCGAAAATTTGGGGGATGTTGTAAACTCAATATTTCCTGATTATGCTCCTGTGATGTCGCCCGACCAGAAGTTTTTTATATTCACTTCGAGGCGCGAAGGTAGTACAGGTAACAAACACGACGAAAAAGGAAAATATTATGAAGACCTTTATATTGCAGACTACAATGCATCGACCGGAAAATTTTCAAATTTGCGTCCATTGCCAGGGAACGTAAACACTGCTGGTCACGAAGCATCTATCAGCATTTCGTGGGACGGGCAGAACTTGTTTATTTACAAAGACGACAAAGGTGACGGAAATATTTACATGAGTACCATGGTCGACGGAAACTGGTCGGCAGCTGAAAAACTGGGGCCGGAAATCAATACCAAATACTACGAGAATCATGCTTGTCTGAGCCCTGATGGAGAATCGTTGTTTTTTGTTTCAAACCGTCCCGGCGGTCAAGGAGGTAAAGATATTTGGGTTAGCAAACGAATAGGTGCAAATAAATGGAGTAAAGCCGAAAACATGGGTTCACGCATTAATTCTGAATTCGACGAAGACTCCCCGGTAATCCTTTCGGATGGGAGAACCCTGTATTTTAGCTCCAAAGGCCATGAAACCATGGGTGGATACGACATATTCTACACTATATTCGAAAATGGCGACTGGAGTTTTCCGCGCAACATCGGTTACCCTCTGAACACGGTGAACGACGACGTCTTTTTTATTCCAACTCTCGACGGTAAAGAAGCTTATTATGCATCGGCTTTACCTGAAGGACAAGGCGACCTTGATCTGTACCGAATTTTAATCACGGGCGACATCAATCAGATTGCGATTTTGAATGGTCTTATTCGCGACACAGTAACCGATCAGGCTATCAAGGCAAATGTGACCGTTTATGATTTTAATACTGGGGAAATATACAGTCAGACCAATGCAGATGAAGGTACCGGAGAATACAGTGTTTCATTGGAATCGGGACGTAAATACAAGGTCGTTGTAACTACGGAAAATGGAATGACAGCAGAAGATATTTACGACATTCCCAGTTCAGATTTTGCTACTCTCACTTTCAATAAACCTTACTATTTTGGAAATACTTTAATCACAATGGCGCCCGATACCATTCTTAACCGGATTAATGTTGGGCAGCGCATGGGCGACCGGTTTGTACTGCGCAATGTGTATTTCGATTTTGATAAATCGACCTTGCGTCCTGAATCGAAAACGGAACTCGATCGTCTGGTTGCTTTGCTGAATGCCCTTCCTGATATAAGTATCGAACTTTCGGGACACACCGATAATCGTGGCTCCGATTCGTATAATAAAAAATTATCCGAAGATCGTGCATTGGCAGTTGTAAATTATCTTGTAGATGCTGGAATCAAGAGAGATCGACTTACTTACAAAGGTTATGGATTCGATCAACCTATTGCTTCAAACGAAACCGATGCCGGCCGTCAGCTCAACCGTCGTACTGAATTCCGAATCATAGGAACCGGAGGTCAGGTGATTAACATCGACAGCAATTTAGTAAACATTAATCCTGTAGATACAGGTAACACCCAAAATAATCCGAACAACAGCGACGTACTGGTTGAATACAGCCCCAAATGGTATGTGATCGGAGGAAGCTTTATGTTTTTGAAAAATGCTGAAAAGTTCAGAGATGAACTGAAAGCTGAAGGGTACTCCGATGCCGAAATTATCGGACAAACATCAACAGGTTCGTACCGTGTTTCTTATAAAAGTTTTAAGGATAAGGAAAGTGCTAACAAAGAAATTGTAAAACTAAAACAGCAAACCAAAAATGAAGGTTTGTGGTTGCTACAGAAATAATTATTAAAATCGAATGAGTTCGTTGTAGAGCCTCATGGCATATTGATCGGTCATCAGCGAAAGATAAGTAAGCAGGGAGTCTATATACGATTCCCTGTTTTTTATATCAAAAACGGCCAGTGTCCCCGACGCACTTGAATAGCGTACGATCCATTCCGAAAAAGTGGCATTTAGTTCTGGAAATGGCCTGCATCCATTATGAACCGATTGTAACGTGCTTTCTCCATCATACAAATCAAGCAAATAAGAAAATAAAGTGATAATCATAAGTTCTACATATCGGTTGTAGCGCTCAATTCGGGGGTGTCTGTAAATGTTTTGGTAATTGAATTTTTTGATATTATTCATAAGCTCAAAATGCTCCTGATCGAATCGGATGCCATTGTCGGGGGAGCTGTTTTCGCATAGATTGATGATGAAATTATGCATGATAGAAGTGGTGAGCACACTATCAACAACATTAGGGTATTTTTTGCGAATGATTGAATTAAGTTCATTCACCTGCGAACTACTGAGCACTCCCAGGCGCAATGCATCCTCTATATCGCGGCCGAGATAAGCAATTTTATCGGCAATTTTCACAACACAACCTTCCCATGTAAAAGGAGTATATTGATTGGGCCGCTCAACGGTATATAGGTCTATAGCTTCTTTTCTGGGGAAAATTCCATTCTGATCGACTTCACCGCAATGTGAAATAATTCCATCGCGAACAGCATAGGTGAGATTTAGTGTTTTGTCATTGCCATCCAAATCGGGTAAAGTTTCAATAAAATCGACAACCCGCAGACTGTTTTTTTCGTGCCAAAACGTTTTTTCCAGAAATTCTTCCGATAGTCGGCTGATTATTTTCTCACCTTCATGCCCAAATGGAGAATGGCCTAAATCGTGTCCTAAAGCTATAGCTGCAGCCAATTCGGAATTGAGTCCAATTTCGTCGCAAATGGTACGCGAAACCGCCTCGACATGATGGACATGCTCGATGCGTGTACAAATATGATCGTTCATGGTGGCATAAAACACCTGTGTTTTGTGTTTAAGTCGTCGAAATGCATTGCAATGCAAAATCCGATTGTAGTCTCTCGAGAAATCGCTCCGGATATCTTCAGTCTTTCGATACATTTCGTGTATTCTGCTTGCCGAAATATCGTAATCATTATTTCCGGGCAGCATGGCTTCTGTTATAAACTTCTTCATGGCATATACTTGTTTGGCAAAAATAGACATTTCGTTTGCATCATGATTAAAATCATTTTTTAAGGGGTAAACATGTGTTGAATGGAGTGTAAATTGTTGTAATTTTGAATTGTTCTAAATAAACAAAATAACATCATGAAAAAGATAGAAATATTACCCGAATTTTCTTTGAGCTTCCCATATAATCTGCCAGCTTTGGCATACGATTATAATTCGTTGGAACCATATTTCGACGCACGCACCATGGAAATTCATCACACGAAACACCATAATGCCTATGTTGACAATGTAAACAAAGCATTGGAAAACGATAGCAATAAACAGACAGGGTTACTTCAGCTTTTTGGCAAGGCAAGCGAATTATCAGCCGCAGTACGCAACAACGGAGGTGGACATTACAATCACCAGTTTTTCTGGACCTTGCTCAAAACCAATAATGGAGCAAATCCCGAAGGCGAACTCATCAATCACATAATCAGAAGTTTTGGAAGTTACGACGAATTTCGCGACGAATTTACCAAAGCAGCTTTAACACGTTTTGGAAGTGGTTGGGCCTGGTTGGCCGTCGACGACGACAAAAATCT